>JBBRDM010000159.1:0-13188 GCA_038203935.1 Chthonomonadales bacterium | reverse complement strand
CAATCCGCTGGTCTATGGCAGTGCAGGAGCTATTGGGATATATCACGGAAAGATACAGTATCACCGTGCAGGCAGCGATGTCGAGACGTACGACGCGCCGCCAAATGAGTATCCGTTCCGAAACGGCCCTGAATATCTGATTCATTGTATAGAAAATAAGCTGCCGATTGAAGGCTACTGTTCGCCGGAAGTGGGTCGAAACGCGCAGGAAATACTTGAAGCGGGGCTGCGTTCCGCAGACACAGGATTAACGCAGAAGATTCCTCTTAACTAGTCATCCAGTCAATATCAGCCCCTCTCTTAGCGAGGAACGAGCGGGCAGGAGAGGGGTTGGGGTGAGGTGAATTTCTGTAGGGCAGATGCTCCGTCGTCTGCCGAAAAAAGAGGCTGAGTTGCAATTCCCCCTTCTCCTGTTTTTGGGAGAAGGGGGGCAGGGGGGATGAGGGCACCATTTCCAGAGAATCTATTTAATCGAGATAATCTTTCCGGTATGGGCATCGACTCGCACTTCGCTTGCTCCATGAGATGCAAGATTATGACCGCTAGCGTCGAATACCCCTGCAAAACTGCCCGTCATTATTTGCTGGCCATTAGAGGATTGAACGCCCCGCTTCAAACTGCCTGCCGCACGTGACCCGGTAAAGGGAAGTACCAGGACTGGCAGGCCGCTTGCTGCATCAATACTGACCAGTGCGCCGTTCGCAGTCTGAAGCCCAGTTACACCGATTACCTTGGTGGATGTTGTGAAGGGCGGAGAAGTATAGCTCAGCGCCGTGAGCAGATCTGCATCGATCGAGAAGATCATATTATTCGCCGTCGAATCTTGACTGGTCAGCCTGGTTACTATCACGCTGCTGCGCGTCTGAGCCTCATAAACGACAACGCTGTCTATCGTACCCCCATTTTGGGTGGCGATAATGCCCGCAGCACCTAATGGATACGGACTACCGGTTCCGATTAATGGAAGCTGATGAATATAGCTCGACCAGTTCGGGTTGACGTTGTTGCCGGCACTTGAAGTGAGCTGGGTAACACTGCCACCTGCTGCTGTCATCGACCATATGTCCGCCGGGCCGCCTCGGGTAGAAGCGAAAGCAATATAGGCGCTGTCCGGTGACCAGGTTGGCCCGGAATCTACGGCAGCATTGCTGGTTAAATTCGTATAGGAAGAGGCAGGTACAGTATCTGTTCCTATCTCCCAGTTTCCAGTAGTAAAATTGTTATAGGCTAATTTGCTGCCATTCGGTGCCCAGGCCTGACCTTGCTGCGCTGCGGAGTCGTTGGTAAATCGAGTTACGCCAGTGCCATTTGCATTCATATAATAGATTTCGGCGTTACCATTTCTATAGCTTGTGAAATATATCTTAGTACTATCCGGTGACCAGCTGGGCGCTGCTTCGATGGATGCGGTGTTTGTAATTCTAAGCTGCTGGGTGCCGTCAGCATTCATTGTATAAATCTGCTGGACGCCATCTCGGAAACTGGTAAATGCTATTTTCGTGCCATCAGGTGACCACGAAGGTACATAGTTACCCTGGGCATTATGTGTAAGACGTGCCACTCCAGAACCATCAGCATTCATGACGTAAACCTCATATTCCCCATCTCTGAGAGAATAGAATGTTATTTTGGTTCCGTCAGGTGACCAGGATGGTCCATTGTCCTCTGCGGCATTTGTCGTAAGGCGCACCAGACCGCTTCCATCCGAATTCATCGTGTATATTTCGAAATTTCCATCTCGATTTGTTGCAAAAGCAATTCGTGTCTGTGCCAGAGTAGTCGCCAAAGCTCCCACTCCCAGACTAGTAAAACTGCCTGTAACTGAGGTTGCGCTCAGGCCATTCGCACTGGATGTTATAGGAGGATTGGATATTGCCGCTCTTCCTATTAGTGAGCCTAATTGAAAGGCTGATCCGGTATCCGATGCTGGAGAGCCGGAGCCGCCTGATCCTGAACCTCCTCCACATCCCGAGAGGGCTGCTGAGATGGCAAGCAACCCTGTTAAACTAACTACTCTTTTTATCAATCTCTTATCTCCTGAGAAAGTGTCTTTATAGACAGTTAAAAACTGGTAAAATTACTGGGTTTTTATGGTTAAAATTACCCGCTTACGGCTTATAACGGGATTGAAGTGCGCAATGGAACAGTCTGCGATGCGTGGTGTATAAGGGCTTGCGGCCAAGAAATAGTACGATTAGAATTATTGAATGGCTTTGACTTATATCCTTGTATAGAAATCGGCATTTCTGCAGGTAAACTAGAGGGGAAATGACTGAAAAGCACTATCTTTTTATGGAGGATTGCCGATTTTGATTTCCCCTGCCAAGCGACTGGAAAAAATACCACCCTATCTCTTTAAAGAGATTTCCGCTTTGAAACGTAAGGCCTTAGCAGAAGGGAAGGATCTTATTGATCTGGGAATAGGTGATCCAGACCAGCCTACTCCGGATTCTATCATTGAAGCAATGGGGACAGCGGTGCGGCTGCCTGAAACGCACCGTTACGACGAGACAAACGCGGGCTGGGTACCCTTTTTAAATGCAGTTTCTACCTGGTTCCAAAAGCGATTCGGGGTTGAAATTGATGCGGCCACGGAGTCACTGCTTCTCATCGGCAGCAAAGAAGGCCTCGCTCATCTTGCCTGGGCCTATATCGATCCAGGAGATATATCCCTTGTTCCAGATCCCGCTTATACGGTCTACAAGGTAAATACACTCATGGCTGGCGGCGAAGTGCACATTATGCCGCTGCTCGAAGAGCGTGGTTTTCTGCCTGATTTGAGTGCGATTCCATCAGACGTGGCAGACAAAGCCAAACTTCTATGGCTGAACTACCCTAATAATCCCACCGGAGCCGCCGCTCCCCTGTCATTTTATGAAGAAGCCGTAGATTTCTGCAGAAGCCATAATCTTCTTCTGGTGAACGACGCCGCCTACTCTGAAGTATCCTACGACGGCTATCAGCCTCCTTCCGTTCTGCAAGTCAAAGGCGCAAAAGAGGTCGCTATCGAGCTGCATTCTCTATCCAAATCATTTAATATGACCGGGTGGAGAGTTGGCTTCGCGGTAGGAAATCCGGAAGCAATATCTACTCTCAATGTCCTCAAATCCAATCTGGACAGCAAGCAGTTTCCCGCGGTTTCGCTGGCAGCAGCCGACGCGCTGCTGCACGGCGACAACGGAGCTACACTGGCGCTCTATAAACGCCGACGAGATATTCTGTGTGATGGTTTGAATGCTCTCGGCTGGAAAGTGCGAAAGCCTGAATCGACATTTTATATATGGGCGCATGTACCTTCTGGTTACACCAGTGCGAGCTTTGCCAGAATGCTGCTGGAAGATGCCAGTGTGAATGTTATTCCCGGCAGCGGATACGGCGAGTATGGGGAAGGATATGTACGCATGTCGCTGACTGTAATGGGAGATAAAAACGGAGAGAGGATTGAGGAGGCTGTGCGTCGAATAGGACAGCATGTAAAATTCTAAGCAGTATTACCTTTGGTAAATACTGCTGCCCTGCTGTGACCAGGATGAGAAGCGAAGTGCTGAACCAACGTTAATTAAATGGGAGATGTTTTCCTTGATTGAGTGGTATCCTCACTTCGGTGTGGATTGCGAGGTCCGGGGTAGTCTTCCAGCCCGTGTATCACGGGTTCAAGCACTTCATCACACACGGCATCGCGGGGCGTTATTTTCGGGCAGCCGGCAAGTCCGGCTGCTTTTCTTTAACTGTTTCATCTCTAGATCTGCTTATGAATCCCGCATCAAGTTTTCAATTAGAAATTCCGCTTTGGCGCCGAGGCGCGCTGCTTCTCTGCATGTTTCTTATCACTGCTGTCTTTGGAGTAATTCAGCCTTTTGTGCCTCTTTATCTGGAAGCAGCCGGCCTTCATAGAGATCAAATCGGCCTTGTAACTGGCCTGGGCACGGGAATTGCCCTGCTCACACAAATGCTTCTGGGTAAGCTGTCAGACAGGCTGGATGCCCGGCGGCCTTTCATGTCTGCGGCTGCAGTTGTTTCTGGATTTGCCTATCTCAGCTTTCGATACGCGCACGGCTTCTGGCAGTTTGTTTTTCTAATGGCAGCCGGTGTGAACGGTATTCTATATCTCAACGCCGTTTGCGGTGTCTTGGTGGGCAAGATGGTTGGCTCCAGAAGTGGAGGAGGAAAAGCGTACGCGGGCTACCGTGTTTGGGGCTCGGTGGGTTACGTAGTTGTCATACTTTTCACTGGCTGGATTCTGAGCCGAGGTATGGGTTTAAATACCCGCCTGGGTCGAAATGAACTCTATTCGATATTTACTTACAGCCCTTTAATTTTTTTCATCATCGCAGCCGGGGCGTTATTCGTTCCAGACGCTAAGCGATTATCACAGTCGAAACATGCAGCTTCTCACCATCAATCAGATCATCGACCGCTCCCGATCAATTTCAAATGGTTCCAGCTCTCCTATTTTCTATATATGATCGCGCTTTACGGCGCCTCTTCGTATCTCAGCCTGTTCCTAAAATCACTGCATGCGCGCCCTATACAGATTAGTGAAGTGTTTGCTGCTGGCGTGATATGCGAAGTACTGGTAATGACGCGGGTGGGACACATCTCCGATATCTATGGCCGAAGGCCTGTGCTCGCAATCGCTTATCTGTTGATGCCGCTGCGCCTGCTCTTGTATATTCCTGCACATGGTCCGGGATGGGTCATGATGGTACAGTCGCTCCATGGCCTGAATTTTGGAATCATGGGGGCCATTGCTATTGTTTTCGTGAACGATCTCTCCAGCGATTCAAACCGTGGCGCCGCACAATCGAGACTGGCAGCAGCAGGTGGATTAGCGACAGCGCTCGGCCCGATGTTATGCGGAGAGATAGTGCATCACTTCAGCATGGGAGCCATGTTCGCCAGTATGTCGTTCATTGGCGCATGCGGTGCGATAGTTTTTATCACCAAAGTGCATGAATCACATCCCGATCCGGACGCTTTTGCCCATCGAGGTCATAAATTTTTTCGCCCGATTCTCTCATTGCTGACAAAGCCTCCTATTCATCCCTGAAACCAGTTATTTTACAACGGTATGAACAGAATTTACACAGGTATTTTCATTTATTCCCTTCTATGTAGACAGGAAATAAATCTGGACAAATGAGGCTAGTTTTGGTATAATAGGGTTCGTTGTGTCCTGCAAAGTCTATAATATGGGGCTATCGTCTAGCGGTCAGGACGGCGGGTTCTCAGCTCGTTAACCGGGGTTCGATTCCCCGTAGCCCTATTAATCAGTATCATGAATAAAACCCCATCCATTGGATGGGGTTTTATTCATGATACGTGTATATATTTATAATCTTACGCCCGGCGATCCAGTGTAAAATATTATGGCATTTTAACCGGACGATAGGCTTTGTTCGGGTACGGTGGTGGAGTCGGTCGAATCACAGGGTGCTGTTTGATATTTTCTTTAAGCACTGCAATTGCTTTGTCCAATTGAGGATCTTTTCCCGCTAACACCGCAGCAGGATCTTCGAATACAGGAATATCGGGAATAAATCCGGTTCCCTCCACCACCCATTTTCCATCTGGAGCCCACTCACCATAGTTTGGAATATAGAGAGCGCCTCCATCAATTAGTGGATAACCGTTGCCGCTTCCGACTTCCCCGCCCCAGGTTCGTGCGCCTATCACCGGGCCTAGCTTGAGCCGCTGGAAAGCATCCGAAAACTCTTCTGCATTCGAAGAACTAAATTCATTGCACAAAGCTACGGAATATCCGCCGTAGCTCCAGTCTGCACGAGTCCAGGAAGCGCCATATCGCGGTTTGAAATAGGTATATGGTTTCTGACCCATCTGCAGGAGAATTAAAGAGGAGATGAATCCGCCGCCGTTATCTCGAACATCGTAGATCATTCCATCTTTCACCAGACTTTTGGGATAGTAGTGTTTGGTGAATTCCTGCAGCCCTCCGAGTATCATATCCGGAAGATTGACGTAACCCAGGTTAGAACCTCCATGTTCTTCCACATATTTGGTGCGGGTCGCTATCAGGTCGTAATATCTAGACTTGGAGTCGCTTCCCATGGGCTTAATTCGAACAGTACGCGCACCATCGGAATATGGGGTGGAGTTGATGCTTAGAGATATAACTTTTCCAGCCATGCCCTGTAAAAGCGCCTGAATATCCTGATCTTTCCGCAAACCTTGTCCATTAATAGCGACAATATAATCGCCAGCTTTTACATTAAGGCCTGGTTCCAGCAGAGGAGACCTGGCTTCCAGATCGAATCCATCCCCAGGAAAGAGTTTAACAATGCGAACTGCACCTGTATCTGCTACCGGTTCCAGGTCGGCGCCTAAATAACCCATCGGTATCGGAGAGGCACCCGACCCCATGTCCCCACCGCGAACGAAGGAGTGCCCGGTATTTAGTTCAGCAATCATATCACCGAGTATCGTATTCAAATCATTACGATCACCTACGGCCGGCAGCTGGGCTAAATATTTCGTTTTAACTGCGTTCCAATCCACCCCATGCATAGCGGGATCGTAGAAAAAATCTCTGGCAATTCTCCAGGATTCATTGAGTATCTGTTTCCACTCCGCCTCTGGATCAACTTCCAGGTGAATCCGGCCAAGATCAACTTTACCCGCTGCCGGACTGGAGGGACCGCTGCTGGCATCAATTATGGAAAGAGATTGACCATCCTGGATCAGCAGTTTATTATTGTCGCTGGATACTTCGAAATTGGTTAAATTTCCTAATATCGTGGTCGGTTCTTTCTTCTTAAGGTCATATGCGAACAAATGAGCGGGCATATTCGAGGAATCTTCGACAAAAAGAGGATTTGAGTTCGCTTCTTGAACTAACAGCCTGCCATTTACTCCTTCTACTTTTTGATAAAACCCTGCGGGCAATCCCACCTCAACCACTCTATCCATCAAGCCATTTAAATCAATTCTTGTGCCTCCAGCATCTTTCACCGGCGGTTTTGCTTTTTCCGAGAGGCCTTCCTCTACATCATCAATAATTGCAGGTGAAGGCGTTTCGGGAGAAAGAGTGACTAGGTCAACATGAGTGATTTTATCAAAGAAGAAGAAATGACTCGCCCCTCCTGGTGCTGGATTGAACTCCCTATCGGTCAGGTAGAGCAGATATTTACCTGCCGAATCAAATGCAGGCGCATAACTATTCCTCTCTGCGGAAGTTACTGCATTTTTTGTTTTGAGCGCAATATTGTAAAGATACACGCACTGATTCCAGTTCGATTCTACTTTTGCATAGGTTAACCACTTACTGTCCGGGCTGAACCGATAGGAGTAATTTACCGCATCATAGGATCCTCCTCGATCCTGCTGATCGACTAATGTTACCGCACCCGTTTTCACATCAGCCAGCATAATTTTGAGTTCAAAGTCTCCAAATGCCAGCATGTTTCCATCTGGCGACCAGACTATTTTCCCAAGCGGCCCCTTATGATCACGTGTCAGCTGTTTCGGCTCTCCATCACCCGTGGCAGGCGCAAGCCAAATCTGTTCTTCGCCGGAGCGATCTGAAACAAACGCAATCTGTTTGCCGTCCGGCGACCAGGCAGGAAATTTTGATCTGCTGGCTGGCATACCTGCGATGACACGCATTTCACCTTGATCTTGTGGCAGCGAAATCAGCTGCCCTCTTGCTTCAATGATTATACGTTTGCCGGTCGGCCCGATAGAAGCAGTATTAAACGGAGGTGGGCCTGTTTTATGCGGCCGGGCATGGATTCTATCGGAGGGGAGATTGAATGCAAGGTCCTTGATAGATCCGGCAGACGGATCGTACAGAGTGAGACCATAGCCATGCTGAAAAACAATTCTTTTACCATCTGACGAGGGATTGCGCACAGGATAATCAGTATATTTCGTAATCTGCACCGTTTTGCCAGTGCTAATATCCATGTGATATAGATTCGAAATACCATCTCGTTCCGATACAAAATAGAGCATGTCGCCGATCCAGCAAGGGCTGGATTCTACACCCGGGAAATCGGTTAGTTTTTTAAAACTTCGTGTATCGATATCCGTAAGCCAGATGCTGTCCGCCTGCCCTCCCTTATATCGAAACCAGTGCTGCGATTCGATACTGATTGGAACGTACGCAATACGATGCCCATCGTTATTCATGGATGCGATGGCAACCTGAGGGATCGGCATTAACTTAGGCATTCCACCTTCGGCGGGAACCATGTAGAGTCGATTTCCACGGGTTGCCTTGTCTCTCGGTGATCTATAAAGAATGCTCTTTCCATCGGGAGTCCAGCCAGAAACTAGCGCTGAATTCGGATCGTAGGTAATACGCTTTGGTTCGCCGCCTTCGGCAGGCATCATATAGACATCGTAGCCACCATCGTATTGAGCAGAAAATGCGATTTTTTTGCCATCAGGAGAAAATCGAGCGAACGTCTCCTGTCCCGGATGTGTGGTAAGGCGAACTGCGGTTTTAGTGGAAATAGAGCCAGCCCACAGATCGCCTTCCGACGTAAAAATGATTTTATCACCATGGATATCCGGCCGTCGAAGAAATGAAGATTGCGTTGTCTGGGCGTGAAGCAGTGATACGGATATAAATAACAAAAGTAAGGTATTTAAAATTTGCAAAACTCCGAATATGCGGCTCATATAGAGTTATCCTTTTTTGAGGTATTTTACTATTTCCCTTGTGGAGAAACTTACTCTATATTGTTTGAATCGATACCATAATCCTTCAATACGGCGCTCACTCTTTGACAGGTGGGCAATAGATTCTTATGGAGCGCAGTGCTGGCATATTATTCAAATCACCAATCATTTCTAATGTGTGCTTTCCATTTGAAAGCCCCTGCGCAATAGGAATCGCCGTCTCTCTTGAAGGGTCGATTTCAGCAGGGCCAATATATCTATCTTTGAAATGAGGGACTACATGCCACTTTATCTCATCGCCTTTCTTTATCAGCACTCTATTTTGAAGACCTGTTATAAACCAGTAGTCAGGCTGGATCACCACTCTTCCTGAATTAGAAATAAATTTCGCCAGATTTGTACCGGTTCCATCCGGTCCTGTTTTGGATCCACTTACTTCAAAAGCAAGTTGAGTTCCCGTGGTATCTATATTGGTAATCTTTGCTGTCCACTCCTCTTCAAGAAGCGGTGTGTTGTGATCTATTCGAGTTAAGGATCCAGAATCCCATGGCCAATCTTTGCCCGGTATATCGTTAGGGCGAGAAATTGAATATAGTTCCGGTATGGTGGAGGGCTCCTTACCATCGATAAGAATCTTGGCAGCCCCTCCAGTTGCTGCTGGAATAATATCAATCCGATTTCCTTCAAACTCCATCTTTATCCGGCCTTCGTCCCAATTTATTCTATCCCCAACTCGCAATGTATGTACCAGATTCTGATCTTGATTTGGCAGATCTGGGCGATAGACGAGATTGTGGCCGATGAGCGTAGCCATTACGAAGTTTCCATAATCATTTAGATGCACACCATCTCGGAGCAAGTCTTTGGGCTCCAGATGATACTCTTTTAAATAAGTGAGCCACTCTGATCGAATATCGGCGAGTCCGCATCCATATTTTGCCGCAATTTCAGGCAAGAAATGATTGTTCATCTTATCGTCCCACCAGGCTCCTTTATCCAGCTTCTCGTCAATGTGAGCGGGCGGCCATTGGGTAACATGGTCTTTCTGCATCAGCACCTCTGCGGCAGTCCGGCTGCGGATACTTTTGATAATCTGCTCATACTCTCCATTGCTTCCGTAGACGTGAAAAATCACCAGGTCAGGATAGAAAGGATAGAGGTCGTGCTCAGCGGGTTTTATCAGGAGCTGTGAGGCGAAACCGCCAATAGCCAGATTCTTAATTTCAATATCTGCATTCGGGAAACGCCTACGGAGATCATCCGCCACCATACCTGACCACTCCTGTTTTGTAATTGACTGCCCGTAGAACAGTATCCTAACATGGTTATGGTGTTCAAAAGTGCTTGTGGCAAGTAATCGCATCGTTCGCTGAATGTTTTCACCCAGTTTAGCGGAGATAGAAGGTGCTGGTCGGGATGGAATCGGATATTTGGAAATTTCTGTATCTTTTCCTATAACCGGCATCATGAAGGTTAAACCCAAAAATAGATATTTTCCAAGATTCATAGTGTATATGCCTGTGTAGATCGGTATAAATTTAACATCTGCCTTTACCCTCTATTTACTTGAGGCAGCGGTGATCGCCAATATGGCAGGTACACCGCGCCGATCTTTGCCATAGGCAATATCCAGGCTTACAATCTTCACATCGGGGCGGGGATTGTTCCACTGTTTTGTATAAACGGCCGCACTAAAATCTGTTCCCGCATAGGATTTCGTCCAGGCAATCTGTGCTCCAGGAATACCTGAAGGCTGCTTCTGCCGGTAGTCTTCGATGTCGATTTCAGAATAAATAGGAATTTGAATTGTTTGGCCATCGGAGTAGTGAACGAGATAATGAAACAGCTCGTACTGCTTTTTATCTCGACTTTCCTGATCACTCCTACGCTGATCGATTCGGGCTGTCTGAAGAAAGAAAAGTGATTCTGCTTTGAGATTTATCGGTATGCCAGCTATTTCAGATTTCAGCTGACCAGGTATTCCATCACCTGCCAGCATGATAACTGTCGGCACAGGCGAGGTTGGAAAATCATATATGTCGTAGAGAACTCCATCAAAACTGTGTTTTCCCGTTGGAAATTCTTTAAATGTGAAATTTTTATCGCCGAACCAACCCTTTTCATCCCGGAACTGATTAGCCTGCTTGGATATATCAATGGGTTGATAGTTCAAATTGCCACCGGCAATGATCGATTTTCCACTGGAAAAGGGCGCGTCGAGATTATGCAGTAAGGATGAAAAAATCGATCGTTTCTTAAGACTATTCTCAGGAACCTCTTCCTGCTCTTTAAAATTCAGATTGCAGAGTATAATTCCACCTGCCCCCTCCGGGTACTCCACCATCCCTCCAATATTAAGCATAGGCTTCACCTTCGTATAAAAATCAGAAGATCTTACGGCTTTGAAGTAGATATTGTCTATTCCTAAATTTGCGTTTATATTCGGTTTTACTCCCCACTTAGCAATTTCTAAAGTTATGTTTGAGGCGGTGCGTGGTGGATTAACGGCAAAAGTCTGCGCGTCTCCATTTGGCAGAGTCTTAAACTCAACTTTGTCTTTACCGTCGAATATCAGATTTACCTGTGTGCTGGGATAGTAGTTAGTATTTCCAATCCATGTAAATTCTGAAATGGTTTGCGGCTTTGGGAAGTTTATTGGAATATCGGATGGCCCGGACGACGGGACGGGATAATTGATAATCAGCGGCCAGCCGTCCGCATTCGTAAAGTTGTTTACTATGTTATCGTAGGCATCAAAGGACGATTTTCCAAATGGCGCCACTTCATCAATATCCACGATATAACTGAACTCATCAGAAACGACATAGTTGCCAGCCTGATAATTAAAAATGGGCTGCGAGGAGTACATGACGATATCGCCGGTGGGAATGCCGGCTGTCAGCGGATTCCGAACTGCGGGGAATGTAACTCGCTCCCGGTTGAAGGGCCTAATCATGTGATCCACACCCACCAGCTTGTTATAACTTTCCAGGCCTTCCGGAGTCAGCCCATTAAAGAAAATCCAGCCGCCAGCCGCAGTATATGCCGATACCTCCGACCTGTTAGCTGCAAGCAATTTTAGATTTTCCGGAGAAGCTGCTACCATCACGATTCTGCTGCCTGGTTCGTGAATTGCTTCCATTGGCGAAGCCGCTTTGGAATAGATTAAGCCAGAAGCATCTGCTGCCGCCTGAAGTCGTTCAGCATTCGTGGATACCAGTGTCACCGGTCGGAAGCTTTGCTTATACTCTAATCCATAGCTGATTAAGTTATTCATCAGCTGCTGCGCGGTCACATTCGAATCGATCTTTTCCTCTAATACAAGCTGGCATAGCAGCATCAATCCTTTACCCGCTGGAACCTCGACCAAAGCGCTATTTTGCAATAGATTGTCACATTCGATGAGTGATTTAGCTCCACGTACTGGTTTTGTGTAGGCGTTCCTATACAATATTTGATCGGCATTCCAGGTGAAGAAATCTTTTTGCTGTAAACCCCGCATGACTGGATGATCCAAATTCTCAGCAAAAGCAGTTCTTCCTTCGTTCGCAGCCAGTTCAATCTCTGCCGGAAGACCCTGATAGTGGAGAGGATACTTCTGTTCTAATACAATAACAGTGCGGCCCTCCGATGCAAAAGCCGCCAGTCGGCTGGAAGTACTTTCAACCGCACTCAGCGCATCTTTTCCAATGAGGAGGAGTTTTGAGTCATCAGGGATATTATTCAAATCATCCAAACTTGTGTACGAGACGCCGCGTGATTTCAAATATGCGGCAGCGTTTTTCTGCGGGTCATAAACTGCGATTTTCCCCGCAGCAGCTATGGTCTTGGCAGGCAGCACAGAAACCGCTTTAGATTCCGAAAACACCTCTTTTCCTTTGGCACTCAGAGTTAGCTTCCAGGCACCTTCTGTGCGCAGCATCACCTCCGGCAAGTTAAGATCGACTGTGATTTTCATATTCGTTCCGGGAGGAACGCTATATTCCGTTTTCTCGATATGCACCTCTTTGCCGTCAAGAGTAAGCGTTCTCGTTAAAAGAAGAGGCTCCGCGTAGTGGGTATCGTTAAATATGCCCAGCGTTCTCTTCACTGTTTTGCCAGAACCGAAAGTCCAGTCCCACTCTTTACAAAGCACCGCGCGCTGAGAGTTGGAATTATAGTAAGAACCGTCGGTATCTCCCGCACCCATATAGAGGTCCCACGCGCCAAACTCGGCCCATCGATAGCCCTCTGTTAATATCTTCGCCATGATTCCTGATGCTGGAAGGCTGGCAGATTTTCCCTGGAATACCGGCTCCCCGCCAAAATAAGAGAGTTCAGGATGATTTCCTGCTATGAAATAGTCTTCTCCGATAAACCGCGGCCGTTTCTGGTCCCAGGTCCATCTTCCGCGGCTGCCACCTTCCGGGTTGGGAAGATACGCCAAGGTGGGATAAGATTCGAAGGCGCTGGCAACATAGTGGTTCCCGTGTACTGGGAGGGTCTGTTTTGCAGTCGCTCCTCCACCGTCTACCATAAGCGATCGTGTCGGATCAACCTTCAGGA
>JBBRDM010000158.1:0-13242 GCA_038203935.1 Chthonomonadales bacterium | reverse complement strand
GTTGAAACTCACCCTTCCCGCTGCTTCGCTGCAGAGCCATGCCACTGTTTTCATGGTCATAGCAGGCACGGCAGGCGGAAAAAGCACTTTCTTCGGCACCGGCCTCGTCTCTCTCAATCCGCCAGGTACAGTTATAGGAGTGGTCAAATGAATAAATCAATTTCCCTAATGAATTTAGCGGTACTCCTGCTGACCGGCGCAGCGCTCGCCGGATGTGGCGGAGGAGGAGGGAATTCGAATCAAGCGGTTACCAATTCGGGAAGATATGTCGTAAATATCAAATGGCCCGCTCGCGGACGTCTTATTCCGGTGGCTTCGAATAGTATAAAGCTTGTGCTTAATGGAAAGAACGGCGTCATCGATACGCGAGTTCTGGCCAGGCCTGCATCAGGCGATCAGACTTCGACTGCCTTTAATAATCTTGGAGCGGGCAATGTTACGCTTGCAGCCTCTGCATTTCCGACTACGGATGGGACCGGGGTTGCTCAGGCAGCCGGATCTGCCAGCGGCACCGTTTTAAATGGCAAAACCAGTACCATCACCATCAATATGGATAGCACGATTGCTCGACTAGAAGTTGATCCAGATGATTTCTTCCTCGCTGTGGGCAACACGAGAGTCATGACTGCGACGGCTTTCGATGCGAATAACAACGTAGTTCTGATCGATCCGACAAAAATAACCTGGAGTATTAACAGCCAGATATTTTTCAGCATAACTAATAGTGGAGTTTTAAAAGCGATAACAGCGGATTCGGAAACGACAGAAGAGGTAACCATCACCGCGACAGAAACCGAATCAGGAAAAAATATTCAGGGTATCGCCACCGCATTCACAAATCCACCAGTTAATCAGGAAAATCAGTAGACGAGAAGTCATATTGTCCGGAGGTTGAAAACCCCCGTCTGAAAAATGCGGTCGTCTTTCAGACGGAATGTTTGCCGATTTAATCCGGAGGTTGAAAACCCCCGTCTGGAAAAAGCGGACGTCTTTCAGACGAAGATGCGATCCGATGCATAATTATAGAAGGGCTGCCACACTAGACCTTGTGTGGCAGCCCTTCTTAGGCACTGGTTGAAACAGGGAGTTTTTGATCCAGTGTTGTAAATCTCACTCAGCGCACCGAAAAATTCAAATTGACTAGCGGTAAGCCCTTCGAAGTCGCAGCGATGCGATTATCGCACATGCCTCAGCCATCAATATAAATAACAGAAGTGAGATTATGGGACTTGGAGTGGTGAAATTATAATCATGGAAGCTTGTGTGATCATATATTCCTGGATGCCGTAAAAGATCGAATTCAGACCCAAAACACTCCGTAATAGCGGATGCGGGATTCAAGAGCAACAAAACCTTTATGATTAGAATGGGATTCTTAATCCCTAAAGACTCTGCATGGAATAACAGCGGTGAAAACATTGTTATTAAAGTGTATGCTGCAGAAATAACTGCTCCGCGAACGAAGGCACGGCCGGGCCGAATTCTGGTGCTGCAGGCAAATCCAAGTGTTCCACTCAGTGCTGCAGCGGCTATCACGAGCATATGCATGATTAGTATCAGAAAGTAACTTTTCCCCGTTGCCGGGATAAAGTGCGAATAAAGCTGCGCGCATAGCCACCATGTAAGCAAGGCAAACACAGCGCTGATGACGGGCCATAAAGCGGCAAAAAGACGCCCCAATACCAGATCAAGCGGTTTGAGGCGGGATAGCAACGCGGATTGGGTCATCTCGAACTCATGGGCAGCAGGTACTGCCCCAGCGCCTAGAACGGCAGAAACTGCAGGAAGCAAAACTGAGGACAGTAAGAGACTGTATAACATCCACGCTTTCAATGCATCGACCGAATTTCGTGTATATTCCGTATCCGAACCCCAATAAGATTTTAATGCGAATCCGATTATTATTAGTGACAGCGCAATGAATAGACTGCTGGCTAGATCGAGCCAGGCACGGCGCTGAAGCATATGATAGCGAAATACTATCAGCGCGCCAAAAAGCGGAAAATGATGATAGTGATTTTCCTGAATCGCTGGATCTTTTAAATCTGAGCTCATGATTTTGTCTGTTCTTTATTTCCAGAGGCTGGTGCAGCGGGGGAAGAGATAATAAATTCGATCTGTGTTCCTCTTCGTGGAACGATGCGTTTGTTTACAAAACAGCTGTTATCTGCACCCGATGCCGAAGCGTTATCCACTAGTGCTGCCGGGTCGTGCCATACAGCTGCAATAGAACGTGATATATCTGCTTCGAATCCCGATTTTAGTATTCTTGAACCTGTAAATACGAACGGATTCTGCTGTACAGGATAGGCACCAGGCATCACTATAATGCATTGTTCTGCTGGTAGTTCCTGCTTTTTGCCATGGATATCCAGCCAGCGAATGTTGATGATTACGGGCGCACCCAGCGGTTTTGCCGGATCTCCCTGCGATTTTAAATTTTGTTTGGGCTCCAGCCCAAGGAGCAGCAAACCTATCTGTAGATGCATAGGCTGAATATCCAGCCTGAACAGACTTTCATGCAGCTTCCCGCCTGGCGCAACGGCAAGATATTCGATAGCGCCGCTATCCATATTGACGACACCACGGCAGCTAACAGTTCGCGCATTCGTATCCACCAGCACCTTACCTATGCGGTAGACATTTTCCGTCACTCTTTCTAATGTGGGAATCGCTTTTTGCGAAGGGTGAGTACGGGGCGGGAGGGTTAAATAGAGTAAAGTTAAGAATAGCGCCAAGGGAAAACTCTATTTCTGATAAATTGGCAGGAGTCCCGCGGGAACCTGGAGCGCCAGTACTGCCATCGCTGTGGCGTACTCTGGCCCTGCGCCGGATTCCACATATCCATCATTTCGTGACCAGGCCCCATCTGATTCCTGTGAGCGAACCAGGTGATCTCGCACCACCGGGTACCATCGCTGCCAGTAACTGCCGCCAGCCTGATACATCGCCTGAGTCACGTAGTAGATGGTGTAGTAGAAATGCTCTCGGTAAGACCATTGATTCACACCGTTTAGCGGATGTGAAACCAGATATTTAAGTCCGTTCTGGCACTCTGGCGAATCTTTCATGCCCGCCATGAGCAGAGAGAGGGTTCCTGCTCCTGTCCGTGCCGGCCCGGATTGGTGCAAATTTACCTGATAACTAAACCCGCCATCCGGATTATTGGCACAGCGTTTCATATAAGCAATGGCTCTATCGATGGTGGATTGAGCTACTTTTAAACCAGCGTTTCTTGCAGCGCGCAGGGCAAGTACCTGTACTACGGTTACGGATATATCCGAATCGGACTGCATCGGCTGGTATCGCCACCCTCCATCCGTATAACGGTTGCCGCTCTGAGACTGGGTATCCTCAATGAGTTTCACTGCGGCAGAAAGTTTGTTTTTAATATCACGCCGGTGCGTCATGCCGAAAACTTCTGCAAGAGCCAAAGTTGCAAATCCATGCCCATACATAGGAGGTCCGCCAGCCCCATTTCTTATAAGACCGACCGGAGCGAAACTTCCATCCATCTGCACGCTGTTCGCCAGGTAGTCGGCGGCCAGGTTCATTGTAATTCCATATCGGCCTCGGCCCGGCTGATTTCCTGATGCCAGAAATGCCAGAAGCGAAAAGGCAGTCATAGCCACTTCGGAGTTGTAGTTTCCGCTTCTCCAGTGCCCATCCGGCTCCTGCCGGGAGGCAAGATAGGCGAGTCCATGCTCCACAGCTGCTTCCGATTGAACCGTGCCGAGATACTCACGTGCTTCCACATCCCATGGAGAAGCAGCTCGCTTTGTTGGCGGAGCCGCAAACGCCTGAGGCGAATAGAGTGCAAACAGAATGAGCGCAGTTAAAGCGCTTAAAAATTTCATCGGCTGATTCTCATATTTTAATATTACCATACTTCTAAATAGCCCTGATTAGAACCGAAAATTAAATACTTTGCTTAAAATTGCAAATAGTTTGATAATTTTCGCTACTCCTCTTGACAGGCAATGAAAGTCGTGATATAGTGTTCAAAGTATTGATACAGCGTTCATCTCACTGGAGAAGACTCCTTATGATAAGACACTCGGCGTTGAGATCCCTGCTCGCGCTCACAACTCTCATATCGTTCGCTGGATGTAAACCTTCCGGACCTCCCGAAGCGAAAACTGCCGATTTTGCATCGGCAAAACAGCGCATTGAAAACGATACTAATATGCCACCGGTGGCGAAACAGGCGGCTCTGCAAAACCTTGAACGACAGCAAAATCAACAGAATACACCCCATTAGCTCTGACAGCGAAAAGCTTTTAGCACTCAGAACGGATATTGCCGCGATCTCGACCCGCAGCAGAATTACTGAAGATTTGAGAACTAAAATCGTCTCCGGCTCGATACTGCCGGGCGAACTTCTGCCGAGTCGGCGCGGACTGGCTCAAGAGTATGGCGTAGCAATCGGCACCGTACAGTCCGCCATCACCGATCTAATTTCAGATGGTCTTTTGATAGTTCGAGACCGTATGGGTACATTTGTCGCAGAAAATGTGAAACATCTCGCAGTTCCAATGGAAACCACAGAGAAAAGAGACTCAAAATTCGGCCTGGTTCTGCAGCAGGAAGATGGATGGCCTGCAAGTATTGCTCGGGTAGTCGAGCAGGAAGTATCACGAGACGGCGGAATGACCCTTTTTGCCAATGCTTGGCCGAATGGTAATAAACATCCTCTTGCAGATGCTATACAGGAAGTTACGGAGAGTGGGGCAGATGGAATTGCAATTATCCTTCCCATGACGGACGATCCTTTTGGAGATATCGCGCATGTGTTCAACGAAAAAACACCTCACTGCGTTTTTATAGTTTCTCAGCCAGTTCTCTCTCCACTCGTATCGTGCGTATATTACGACAGCAGGGATGCAGGATATCAGGCTGCGCAGCATCTTCTGCGGCAGGGAGCCAGGGAACTGCTATTTTTTGCTCCCTGCACCGCCCACTGGGTTCTCGAAAGATTTGATGGTGCTAAACAGGCGATAATGCATGCAGGAATGCAAGAATCTGCTTTGCAAAATGCTATCGCGCCGATCAGCTATGCCCAATTTAAAGAGCAAGGCAGAGCCTATGAGGAAGCCAGCTACAGCGAGGCCAAACAGTATCTGCAACATAATCGGCCTCCCATGGGAATTGTTGCGGCTAACGACGACATCGCGTTAGGATTCTGGCGAGCAGCCGAAGAGATCGGCTTAAGACCGGGCCGTGATTTTGCTCTCATTGGTTTCGACGACAATCCCAAATCCAGGCAAAAAGGTTTAAGCAGCCTGCATCCCCCACTGGAAGCCCTTGGATTGGAAGCTGCCCGCTTGCTGATGCAGCGCAGGCAAGGACAGATTGAAACCAGACGGGTCTGTGTACGCTCCTGCCTCACAACACGTCATTCCACTCATTTAAGCCGCGCTGCTGGACCGCGTCAATTGTCCGCACGAACATAAATTCATTCGTTCACTCTCATCGCTGAAAGGAGCAGTCCACATGTCTCAAGCAATTATCTCTCAAAAGCAGAATCGTAAGAGTGCATTCACTCTCATCGAGCTTCTAGTGGTTATCGCTATTATTGCGATTCTGGCAGCCATCCTATTTCCTGTCTTTGCTCAGGCACGCGAAAAAGCGCGCGCAATCTCCTGCCTCTCAAACATGAAGCAGCTTGGCCTCTCAATCTACATGTACGTTCAGGATTACGACGAAACCTATCCTGAATGTGTCGATCAATCGGTAACGATGAGCAGCGTGCCTTACTCCTATTTACTCTGGTCGCATCGTGTCTATCCTTATGTAAAGAATGGCCAGGTATGGAAATGCCCCAGCAACTCTAAAGGAACGGATTCATTCGCTTATGGGCCTGGCGCAGTGCCTGACGGCGTCGCAAAAGCTTATGCTGGGGTTCCAACCTTCAAACAGGTTTACTCCGCTAACATGCAGATAATGGTGCCGTGGTGGGCTCCGATCTATAACGGAATATCCGTACCTACCCTTGCGACCGTCATGCAGCCGACGGATAAGATCATGATTTCCGAAACGATCCTCGCCACTGAAACGGCAGCGCCTTGGTCGAGCCTGAATGACTGGACATATTCCACCTATCTGGGCCACATGCGAAGAATGAACGCTATTTTCGCAGACACACATGCGCATTCTGTAACGCTGGCCTCTACCGTTTCTCCTAAGAATATGTGGGGACGCTTTGACGATATTGCTGCCACCGAACCGAATTGTGGCGGAACTCCATACCTGAACGTGAACTGCGATGCAGTCTCTCCCAATGCTGTTACAAACGTAGCAGCAGTCGAGAAACTATATCCCTAACTTGCTGAAAAGCTGCCCTTCTCTCGCATTATCGAGAGAAGGGTTTTCATTGTAACATTCGCAAGTCGAAATGATTTTATTTACCAATCAGCGAGCGCCAATGGGCCGGGAGTACTAGTTAGAAATGATTCATTCGATTTGTGGAGGGGGCTTATACGTTGAATTAGATGAGGCAGAGGAATCACTCTTCATCTCGGACAGTAAAAATAAGGAAAGGCTGTTAAGTTTCCCAAATCTTAATCTTTGTGTGCCCGAGATGAACGGTAAAATTGAGAAATACCATATTCAACTTATAGAAAGCGCTTCTAATCATATCCGATTCTTACTGCAAGGATTTTCATGTAGTATTGAGATACTGTTAAAGTCATTCCTAAGCCACCTATCCCTCAAAAGCACCATCACCTTGAATCAAAACTGCGAACTGAATCGGCTATTCCTCTTCCCTCCACAAACCGAGTTAAACTTTTTCGATGTTGTGAACTTTCGCCACCGGCACTACACCTCGAACACCTGGCCGGAACTTCTGCTGGGCGGAAAAGGCTGCGAAACGGATACCTATTCGGAGGACTGGCAGTTCGCGCCGCATCCTAGTATGCTGATGCTTCGAAAAGCGGAAAGCACGTTTTGTCTGGGAGCAATGTCCCTCTCTCAATCTTTCGGGATGTATTTTAACGCTTCGGAATTTCTGTTAAATCAGTGGTATTTGCATTTTGGGCCGGAAGGATCCGGGCTGAAGCTGACAGTAGGCACCCTGTTCGAATCACCTGAATTCTGCCTATTTCTCTGCCATGACCAGCCTCCATTTAGCATAATGAAGCGCTATACGGATCTGCTGATCGAGCAGCGCTATATCCCTGAGCCTGAAAAGAAAACCCGATATGGCTGGCATACAGAACCTGTCTACTGCACGTGGATGGACCAGGGTTATCTATCGGGTGAAACGGTTCCAGACGAACTTGGGCTTCAGCAGCTTAATTCTGGAAACTCTGCGACGGAAATCTGCTCAGAAGTTTTTATTCGCCGAACTCTTGAAACCATTGAGAAAGAACGGCTGCCATTCACAACCATATTGATTGATGATGGCTGGCAGGTGTCTCGCGGCCAGTGGGAGCCGCATCCAGATCGTTTTCCCAATATGCGCGATTTAGTTGAAGAGATACACACTCGCAGAATGAAGGCGATTGTCTGGTGGAACTGGGCGGAGATATTCGATGATGCGAAAGTCGATCCTGAACACCTGGCAGGCGGAGGATGGCGCAACAAGCATGGGCATCGGATTCGGGACTATTCCAACCCAAACACTCAGCGAGACTATCTGGAGCCTCTATTTTACAAGCTGCTCTCTTCCGACGAGGGATGCTATAATCTGGATGGAATAAAAGCCGATTTCCTGGCCGACAAGGTTCACCCGGAGATGCCGCTTTATGATAGTAACTGGCGCGGCGAGGAGAACTACTGCTTTCATCTGTTTCGGATGTTTTATAATCTCATGCGTAAGTACAAACCGGATGCCTGCCATATTGGCTGCGCTGGTCACCCTTATCTTGCCGAGTATATTGATATCAACCGGACATATGATGTTGCCACTTCGAATGTAAATGAGCATCTTTACAGATCCTATATGCTTAAGGCGTCTACTCCAGGCTGCCCGGTCGCTTTTGATCTGCACAATTTTATAGAACGATTTGAAGAATATTTTAAGACCGCAAAAGAGAATGGAGCTTCCGTCCACGTTGGAAATATTCTCGGTATGAAACGGGATCGATTTTCAGCCTGGAAACCAGCGGACAAAGAATTTTATGATACTATTCGACGAGGCATTAGTTCGGATGCGAGCTAGAATAGATTTGCCCTCATCTACTGACCCCTTCTCCCAAAAACAGGAGAAGGAGAGTTATAACCTCATCCAAAACCTCTCTCCCGAATGCTTGTATATTGCGGGAGATTCTAACCTCAGCCCAACCCCTCTCCCAGATGCTCGTTCCTCGCGGGAGAGAGGCGAATGCGATTTAGTCTCACTAACTACCAAAAGAAGCATGTTACTCTCGGGAGAGAGGCCAAATCTCAATTATGACTTTGCCCGTCTTCAAGCGCATGATGTTTTATCATTTGTGTTTTCAGGCAAGCAAGCCGGGAGAGTGGGCAAAAAACTCTTCCTGTTTCTTATCCTAATATTCTTTTGCGGAGCATTTTCTGCGTCCGCCCAATCCTTTCCACCAGTGCATCTGCGCGGTTATGGCAGCGTTTCAGCGATTCAGAAAGTGCTTCGTCCGGGATCATCACTTCTAACAATCCAGTGTGAAAGCGATTCAAACGCAAAACTTTTACTCGCCAAATATCTCTCCGATATCTCCTTGTTGCCACCTGTCGATCCTTCTGAGATCGCAGCCGGCAGATTGGGTAACAGAGTGTTTCTGGCGGCGGATAAACTTGGCAGAGCACCCTCGCTTCTTCCTACAGGGACTATTCAAAAAGCCGAAATGCGAGTACCGATGTGGCTGGACAGGTGGGACAGATTCGGATTTCGTTTCTATACGCGGCAGTGGGAGACACCTCCCAATGAAAACATTCCGCCCTATGATGTTTTGTCTGAGTTTGATTTCGCGAAGAAAACCAACACAGGAATGATATTCTGGGCAGACCAGAGCCAGCTGGATACTTCCGAGGGAATGATGCAGGATTCTTGGTGGGAGTGGGCGCAACGAGAGGCAAAATCTGCAGAAATCCCGGTAGGAATCAATCTGCAGGCTGTTCCTGCGAACTGGCTAGTGAATAGATATCGTGAAGATACAACCTATAAAATGCCTCAATACATCGGCGGATTCTACAAAGTAGGCGATCCGTGGCTAGGCGGAATGGGCTGGTTCTCGTGGGCGAGCAAAGCGGGCGAGAATGCCCAACTTGGTTTGCTGCAATCCGAAGTCAAGCGGCGCGCTTCTGATCCGAATGTGGTGACGTTTCTGGAGCCGCATGGAGAACTCAAGCACGGCAATCATGATCTATTCCTGGAGTATGGCCCTGCAGCAGATATCGCATTTCGCGCATTCCTGAAACGCCGATACAAATCGATAGAAACTCTGAATAGCAGCTGGGGAGCACATTTTACTAAATGGGAGGCGGTACGAGTTCCGGAAATTGCCTCGTTCGAAGGGTGGGGACTGGAAGCAATCGATCTTACCGGGCAGTGGAAAATCGGATATGAGGCATTCGAAGACGGCAAAGATCGATTCAACTGGGAACTCGCCAACAAGTATACTCAGAAGATCGCTACCGTACCCGCACCATCCGAATGGTTTTCTCCAGAGTTCGATGACAGTCCATGGCCCACTGTAACTGCACCCGGGCACGATATCGCCATGCTGTGGCCGAAACGTCCAGCAGTTCTGCGCAGGCATATCACGCTGCCATGGCACAAGTCAAAACTGTATCTTTACATCTGGGATCTAAATCTGGGTTTTCAGGAGAAGATTACAGCTGCTGTCAATGGGCTGACCGTGGGAGAGAGTCGCGTTCAGTGGGATACTCCGCATTGGTGCGCTTACGATGTGACAGATGCAGTCAAACGCGGTGATAACCTGATTGCAATTCGAGTTCCTAAAGGATTTTTTGGATACCGAGTCTATCTGTCCTCAAAGCCTCCGCATCAGTACCCAAACCTGGGGAAATTTGAGAATACACGCTGGGTGGATCTCTGTGACGGCTTAGCAGACGCTCGCCTCGATACACTGAAACGCGGCGTGGAGATGATACGGCAGGTAGATAAAAATCGCCAGATCGTTCTGATGTCTCCTGATCCGTATGCCAATGGCGACAAAATTCTCGCATCCGACTTCGGAGGAGAGTTCCACGATACGGGATATATGTCGGGATTCTGGGCCGATTTCGATCCGATGCTGATGCGAAGCAGCGGTCTGCCATTTTCACTGGAGGCAGGAAGCCCGCCGGGAAGCCTTGCTGAACTCAAAAAATTCACCGGGTTATGGCACACAGAGGGAATTAATGGAGTCGATTACTTCCAGCAGATTGGCGACATCTTTTGGAAGCCGGAATTTAAAAAATATTTCGAAGAGAATCAGCATCTTTACCATCTTTTTGGGAAATATCATGCTCCAAAAGCCTCGGTTGCGGTGCTCTACTCAGATCGGGTACAGCGCCTGGTCGGCTATCCGTGGCAGCCTGAGCCGAATAAGAATATGCAAAACGGTTACTGGGATATACAGGGAGGCTACTGGCGTTTCAATGTGGCAGCAAATCTGCTGCGGTCGGTCGAAAGAGACGGAGTCACAGAGGACGATTTTCCGAGAGGAAACGCTGCTCAATATAAATTAATTTTCGATTCCGGCACTTCCGTGATGGACGATGCCTTTGTGAACAAGCTTGAAAAATATGTTCGCGAAGGTGGCGTATTTGTAACATTTGGGCAGACAGGCAGGCACTCTTCCACAGTCCCTGATTCATGGCCCATCTGCCGACTTACTGGAACACGGGTGGTGCGTATCGATCCCCATGATAAAGATGGTAATTCAATTCTATCGCATAAGTTAGTTACCGTTCAAAGCCAAAAAATAGTCGGAACGGATTGGAATGGTGTCAGAGCAAATGGCCTCGGTTTAGTAAAAGCTGCTTCTGGCTGCCGAGACCTTCTGCGTTGGGATGACGGGACAAGTGCGGCGGTTATCCGACCGATCGGCAAGGGATATGTGATTCACCTCGGTGTAAAATTTAGTGGAGACCGTATTCCTGATCGGATAGCAGGTGCAGCTGAGACTACAGCAGATCAAAATCTTACTCGATTGCTGCTCTCTTTTTGTGACTGGCGTGGAGTTCCGCGCATTCCGGCTAAAGTTGAAGCACGATTGAACCAGCATGTGCTCATGCGTCACTATCTGAGTAATAACGGGCTCTGGGATATCTGGGCACTATGGAACGAAAGCGAGACTAATACTGCAGAGGCTCGGCTTTTGTGGAAAGAATACCCCGGTTACTGCAAAGAGATAAAAGATGGCAAAATCACAAAGCTTACTGGCCGCTCACTGGATAAGATTGAGTTCGCAGCACTGGAAACAAGAATATTCCTGACACCGCGCTCGAATCTTTCGGAGGCGCCTTCGGAGTGGCTGACACTCCAGAAAAGCTGGTGGAAGGCATCCAAAAAGCCGCTGCCTGTAATACTGCCTATGCCTGAACCGAAATGGGGATTTCCTCTGACAGATGACTGGAAAACGGATACAGAAGATAGAGTTCGGCTGGGAATAATGCGAAACAGCGGTTCAGGCAGAGTGCAGTTTAAGCGAAAATTTACGGTTCCTTCAGGCTGGAAGGATGGCCGCACTCAGCTATGGTTGTATGCGTGGACGTCCACAACATTTGTAGGCAAAGGAACTATATATCTCGACGGAGTGAAAATTTCCGGCCCATTTGACCAGGGTATCGCAGGAGTTGATCTGACTGATCGTCTGCTTCCCGGCTCGACTCATACAGTTACCGTAGTGGTTGAAAGCAGCGCAACCATTATCGGTTCCAGAGGTTCGTGCTGGCTGTGGCATCGGCCCAAACCGGAGGAGACCCTTGATCCTGCAGGGACATGGCATACGACCACGGATGGAATTCACACTTCACCGGATCAGAAGCTGCCGGGAAACTGGTCAGGATCGACCGCGCTGCGGCATATAGTCATTCCCGCAAAGTTATCTAATCGATCCGCAATGCTGGCTGTTGAAAGCAGCGCCGGAATTGTTGGAACGATCATCAACGGGCATTACATCCGCAGGCATCACCATAAGATAGGAAATCATCTGGACTTGAATATTACTCCCTGGATTCACTTCGGCGAAAGGAATGAGATCCAAATAGTAACCTGGGACGGTCCCTCTACCGGACAGGTAGACGCTATCCATTTGGTTTTTTTCAATCGTCTGGAATATCCATAAAAAGGAGATTAGTGCGAGACTATTTTCCTTTTTCAGCCAGTGATTTATAGTATCGATGCACCAGATCCTGGAACTCTATGGGCACTTTTTCCTGCTGTCCATCCTGGAGTGAACGCTGCGAGCGCGGATTGAGTGCCGCGAATCCTTTTCCATTTCGAACGGTTGGAGAACCAGTCATACCTCGTTTCGTCTGCTCCAGCCTGGAGAACGGTTTCGGCTGGCCCTGGCCTTTCTGCTGAGCCTGCTGAGGCGCTCCCTGGCTGGAGGACTGCTGCTGAGACTGCTGCTGCTGTTCCGCAGCCTGTTGTGCTTTCTTCACGGCCTGATCCAGCTTCTGCATCGCTTCACCCTGAACCTGCTGCGTGGGCTGCCCGGTCTGCTGCTGGAAAAGCTGTCGGGAGGCCTGATCCATCAATTTAGTCGATTCTTGAATGTCCGCACCAAGTCCGGGCACATCTGCAAGATTTTCTCCGGCCTGTTTCGCAATACTGGCGTTATCTTTTTGCGCTTCCGAAAGCTGATTAGATTCACGCTTCTGGCTGTTGTTCATCTGGCCATCATGATCCTGGGATCTGGATCGGTCGAGGGCATTGGTATCTTCCTTGAGCTGCTGCTGTATCCCTCTGGAAAGCATCAGGTCGCCTAGCGCTGCTGCCTTCTGCGCCTCCTGAGGCGATCCGCCGCCCTGCTGCTGGTCACCCTGCTGATCCTGCCCCGGTTCTCCTGGCTTGCCGCCTTTTGCCTGCTCCTTCAGCGCCTGAGTGATCGTCTCCAATGTTTGAGCCGCATGCAGCTGCGACGCCTGCGTCTGAGCGCCGGTATCCGGCTGGGAGACGCTCAAGTTCTGCGAGGCTGGATGCATCTGGTTTGCAGCCATATTCATCGCTTTCTGAAACGCCGGCGACGGAAACATTTTCGAGAGTTCGCGAGTCTGCTGCTCCGTCGATTCCTGTCGTGCGCCTAACTGCCCCAACTCACGCACTGTGTC
>JBBRDM010000157.1:0-13410 GCA_038203935.1 Chthonomonadales bacterium | reverse complement strand
GCGCTTCCAACTCCTGGTTTCCACTCTCGCTCTCCTCGCTCTATATACCGTCGTCGGTGGACAAACTCGGCCTTCTGGTTGAGGAGAACTGGACCACGCTCGAAAAGATCGCGGATGTCGGACAGATCACTCTTCTACGGTCGCTCAACCTGCTGAACGCCTTGACAGACTATTCTGATGCTGATGTATGGGCAGCCGTTGATGCTAAGAAAAATCAGTCAGGTGGCTCCAGTGGGGCCGACCCGACAGACTTGAAATCGCCTGAATGGAAAGTCTTCTCCGACCCGAACCCGACACTCAACTCAATGGATTTCCTGCTTACATCAGTAGCCGCGCCAGAGCGGTATGAATCGTATTTTCGCAAGGTCGTACTCGTAGAGCGGATCCGGGAAGTAAGAGCGCTGATTGGCTTCACTCGCATTGAATCGCCGGGTGATTTCTCCGACATCGAGGAGGTGCCGGTAGAAAGGCGGGTACCCCTATCTCGTAGAGCACCGACTTGGGTACCGGCATCGGAAGTGCGCGGCGAGGGCATCTTTCTGAAATTCGATCACGAAGTGCTGAAGGCTTGGCTTCGTAAAGATGTTGTGCGCCGCCGCAATGACGAGTTTCTTGACGCCCATCAACGGTGGCGTGATGCGCGCAACCTTCAGCCGCCTAACGGAAACTATCCCGGCATCGGGTATGCGCTTTTACATTCCTTTTCACACGCCCTGATGCGGCAACTCTGCTTGGAGTGTGGATACACTGCTGCCAGTGTTCGAGAGCGCATCTACTGGAGACAGGAAGGCGCAACGTCCGACCCAATGGCGGGACTTCTCATATATACGGCAGCACCGGACAGCGAAGGCACACTCGGAGGGTTAGTCAGTCTGGGAGAGCCCCGCGTTCTCGGCGCTCATTTAACCCAGGCCCTTGAGATGATGCGCCTATGTGCGTCGGACCCACTTTGTGCGGAGCATCATCCCTGGCGGGATGGTATCACATTGCACGGAGCCTCATGCCATGCATGCTTGTTTTCACCTGAGACTTCATGCGAACGGAGTAATCGGTACCTCGATCGCTCACTCCTTGTAGAGACTATGGAGACCGCTGATTTAGCGTTCTTCGTCGAATAATGGAGCATCCATGTCTGAATCTTGTGAAACATTTTACGATGCATTGGAATATACTGCTAGAGAACTCCCCCCAACTTTGTTGACTATCATTATAGAAAATCTTAGAACTCATGAAACGGATGTGCCCATTCAAATTATATTCCAGGATCTCGTCAATGTGCTGCCACTACAATCACATCGAAAAGTTGTAGAACGACTGTTTTCAGAATGGAGACGTCATAAAGCGGGTCTTTCGGGAGAAGCAATGGCTGAATTATTGCAAACAGCAACCTATTGCATTCGACTTCAAAAAGATTCATTGGAAATGGTATGGACAGGGCCACAGGCTCAAACAAGCGTCCGTCGCACTGACCAGGCACTGCTCCAACTCATTAGATCTGCACAACAGGAACTCATAATTGTAACTTTTGCTGCATACAAGGTACCTGATATTATTTCGGCGATAAAGCAGGCACTTAATCGTGGTGTTAGAATTCGCTTCATTGCGGAGACAGTGGATGAAAGTGAGGGGAAAGTGACTTTTAACGCACTCCTTGCTTTTGGGGATGCTGTCGCGGATCAGGTCGAGGTGTATGTATGGCCGCTGGAAAATAGAGAAAGAGGCATAAATAACAAGCATGGTACATTACATGCAAAATGTGCAGTCGCCGATAGGAAAGTAGCATTCATTTCCAGCGCAAACTTGACCGAATATGCACTGAATATTAACATGGAGGTAGGAGTCCTCATTAGAGACCAAAGCTTTCCGCAAACTTTGGCCATGCAATTTGATCGATTAATCCTGCAACGTGTATTAGTAAAAGTCGATTAAAGTTCAACATTCATTAATCGAGATACACAATAATAGAATAGTGTACTTTCCACGCTATGAAGAATGTCGGTCGTCAACTACAAGAATGAAGCAATGTTCTTGGATGATCTGCAGTAATTACCTAGACATATTCACGTGTACTTTATTCGGTTATGGACATTTAGGTGAAGATTTGATAATATTATGTCGAAGAAAAGAGACTTCAACTTAGGGCGCGATGGGTTAAAGTCACATAATACAGTGTTGAGGGGTTATAGTACTTCACTCTAACCTAGCAATATAGCTTTTGATTCGATTTCAAACGTGACTGTCAGTGGTCAGAGTGCCTGCCTGTCACGCAGGAAGCCGCGGGTTCAAGTCCCGTCATCCCCGTAATTAGATCAAATGTTAAACATCTGGGTTAAAATAAATTTCTAAACCCTCGAAATCCTAATTCACATCTCCATTCCCCATATCATTTTTAACCCGCGTTAGACTCCTTATTTACCCTCATTTAAAATCTTCTCAAAAAATGTGTATGGTGTACTTGCGATAGCAGATGCCGTTTTTTTATCGCCAACGTAGCACTGTGCTATCTGACAATGGAAACAGATCACCAGGTCCACGGTCTGCTTTCCCCGCGTTGCTCGGACGGAATGATGCGGACTGAAACACCTGGAAGCTAGCCGTAGTCGGAAAGGCTCGTTGAAGCCCCGAGCTATGTTAATCACTATTGTTGAGTAGTAGGACAGATATAGAGGGCTTGGAATAGACTTCCATACTGATACAAGTTTTGGAGGCAGTCGGCATCTTAACCAACCGCAAGATCGGTTAGGTCTTGCAAGTGCAGGAATTAGCGTCTGATAGAGTGCTTCCAGATACTGCTGAATTAGGATGGGTTACGGAAGATCTATTAATTGTAGTTGGATGAGGCTCCACTCGGTGCGAGAAGTCTTGCCCGCGTACATTAATCAAATTTTTTAAGTTCTGTTGGGTAGCGTTTCATTAATACATGGTTGTATGTTCTTAACTTCCCTATATCTACATGCACTAATTAAAAAACGAGTGGGACGATAGTTCGTCCCGCTCGTTTTTTTAGTTATTTACTTGTATCACTGCCGTTTGCTTTGGAGTCGCGCTCTTTTTGCAGATGAGTAAGTACAGACATCTTTGCCTGCTGCGGCATCGTCTGGTCATTCTGTATTTTACTGATCTCGGTATCCAGTTCCGCGGCTGTCTTTTTAGGAGCTGCAGGCTCTTTCGCAGAACAACCGCTAAACATAGCAAGTGATAAAAGCAGGAATAGTTTTGTCACATTTTGCATAGTGACAACTCCTACTCCGTACCCTCACATGGCTGGCCAGCGCCATACAGCCAGCTCGGTACCGAATTCTCTGTCCAGATATACATACCGGGGAAAAGAATATTTTTGCAGTAGTTCAGACCGCCCTTATGCACTGCTTTGGCATGACTGTCTGCGAAGACCATATTCGCGCTGCCCGTGTGTCGATATCGAGGCAGATAGGTATTGCACTGTGCCCAGCCGGCGTCTACACAGGCCTGAACCACACCGTCCCCATCAAATTTCGCGCCCGAACCATCCCCATTGAATTGAGGAGGCCACACCGCTCCGCCATGCCACCAGAAGTCGTCGGTAATACCTTCAATACTGCCGTTTCCATCCGGGTCGGTTCCCACTTCCGTCATCAGCATCATATCAGAAGGTCGGCCCAGGGATGCCAGCGAAACAGTCGGCCAGGCTCCGCCGCCGCTCAGAAGTGGGTTATGAATAATAGCAGAGTGCGCTGCATAGACACGCTTAGCAGTAGCGCTGGTACTGGGGCAGTGAAACAGCCCGCCGATAACAGTGCTGTCTGAAACAGTGGCAGCTCCTACAGAACCGCTCTTAATGTAAGGAAGCAGAGTTACTCTCCAGTCAACCCGGTTGCCTGCGCTGTCGGTATTCCAGGCGAGCGGGAATCCTTCGTCGTTATCCTGTACATACATCTGAGCGGCTAATCCCATCTGTTTCGCGTTGGAGAGGCAGGAGATCCCACGTGCTTTTTCACGCGCTTGTGCAAATACCGGGAACAGAATGGCCGCAAGAATTGCAATTATAGCTATAACTACAAGGAGTTCGATGAGTGTGAAGCCAGTCATCGCTCCACGAGTCTTCGCTGTACGAGTCATCATTGTCATTATCCTTTCAGGATGGATGGATTGAACGGAGATCATAAGTGGATTCCGCTTTACAAAAGTACTTCCACTGATACTAAAGTTATTTAAATTGCTAAAAACAATAGGTAGCGCTAAAAATTATGAAACGATCAGAAATCCCTCCTTTATCAATCATGTTTGAAATGTTGTAAATTTTGATTGGCTCTCACTATAATGCACCGTTATTCATCAAGTGGTATCGCCAACTAAAAGTGAAACCGGAAACGGTGAAACTGGTTCCGGGATCTGCTCCTCAATCTGGCTGACCAGCATCTTCACTGCGGAGCAGGCGATAAGGTCATAAGGAACACGCACCGTAGTCAGCTGCCCGGCAGGCATCTTGGTATCCAGAAATCCATCGAATCCAGTGACCCCTATTCTCTCTGGGATCGATATGCCAGTGGCACGGCAAATTCTTATCAAGTTATATGCGGTGGTATCGTTCCAGCAGCAAACGGCAGTCCGAACTGCAGGCTGAGAAAGCGCTATCTCTAATCCAGGAATTGGGTCTTCCATATCCAGCCGAACTATGAGTCGATTTTCCTCCGATATCCCTAACGAAGATAACTCCGCTTCGAAACTTTCCCGCCGCTTTTCTACCGAAGCGAACCGCTTTTCAGGCACAAGGAACAGGAATCGCACATAACCTTTTTTTAGGAGATGCGATATCAGCTGCTTGATACCGTCTGAATCGTCGCCAAATACAGAAGGCAGCGTAGTTACCTGATCTACCAGCGCCACTACGTGGAGCGAGGAAGCAGAGAGTTTAGCCACGAGCGGATCATCTGCGGATGTGTGCAGAAACAGCCCATCGATTCGACCGTTTGCTAGTTCGCCATAAATATCGTCCGTCGAGCGGTTTCGATGCGTGCTATGCAGAAGCAGATCCAGCTTATACTGCTCGCATGTCCTCTGAATGACGCCAATGATTTCTGCAAGAAAATCGTTTCTAGCATCCAGCGAGCCATAGCCGCTATAGAATCCGACTACATTCGTGCGTCTGCGCCGCAGCGATCGAGCCACTGCGTTTGGCTGATAACCCAACTCCCTTGCCGCCTCCAGAACTCTCTGCCTGGTATGTGCCGATACGCGATAACCTGGTGCATCGTTTAATATTCGCGAAACAGTTGGCTGAGATAGGCCGAGTTTATTAGCAATATCTTTTGCAGTTATTAACATAGAAATTACCCGGCCACTTCAAAATTCATTTGCGAAACATTGCGTATACGTATGTGCAAAATCAGTATATCACAGTTAGTTTAATTTATCAAGAGTATTTTTGATCTGCCAGAATTTTTTTTGAAAATACCAAACAATTCCCAGCAGATGGTTATGCCCGGAGGTGATTATTCATTGCTCTTGCGAGCATAAGCATTATCGAAAGATAGTGCTCTGGGTGTATTGCGAAGTAGATTATTAAGTATAATTGGTAATCAGGAGGGAATGGATTTTACCGGCAATACAATGGCAGCCTAGCAGATCATTCAGATTATGTAAAATATTTTCGGAAAACTGTCGCTTGTATGATTGAATCAATGTAATCTGTGCTAATCTGAGTAATCTGTGGATAAAATGCTTTTAAATCTTTCGCACATTAATTATTTTAATCGTTAGCACCTCAGTTTTTTTATCCCGAGAATACACAGATTAGCACAGATTACTTAGGCAAGATCGGTGATTTTTATGCTCCGACGATGGGTTTGTAATTCAGATTCGTTACGGCTCATGGATGAGAGTGATCATAAATTCGAATAGTTGAATGATCCTGGTAAACTGCTCGCCAGCGTCACATCGGTTAATACGAAAGCAGGGATGGAAGTTTTGAGAGGGAGGATTGGAATATCGAGCTGACTCAGAAAGATAGGTTTTCTTCTGCCTTATCAACTATTTTTCTTTGCAGTGGCGGCCGCAATACTAGCTATTATCCCCAGACCGGCAAACAGCCACATTGTAGATGCGCTGGAATGCGTTCTGGCTTTCAGCTCTCCCATGATGAATGGCCCTACAAATCCACCCAGGTTGCCCACAGCGTTGATGAAAGCGATTCCGCCTGCTGCTGCGGGGCCTCTCAGTGCGGCGGTGGGCTGTGCCCAGAACGGCCCAAGCCCGCCTGCCATTCCGCAGGTTGCAAGCGTGAGGCTGAGCATAACAGCCCAGGGTGATTTAAAAACGGTACTCAGAAACAGTCCCACAGCGCCGCATGCAAGCGCTACTGCCAGATGGTACCGCCGCTCCTGACGATGGTCCGAATGAGCGCCAATCAGCACCATCGCAACTGTAGCACCCAGTGCGGGAAGGGCGCTCAAGAAGCCAATCTCCAGGGTTGATAGTCCGCCAAATGCCTTAATTATCTGCGGAAGCCACATCGTTACGCCATACATACTGGTGGTAATGCCGAAGTAGATCAGGCAGAATCTCCATAGCATTGGGTCAGAAACAGCTTTCTTGATACTAAAATGCCGGGGAGATTTAGTGGTATGGCGTTTCATCAGCCATGATTTTTCACTAGCGGTCAGCCATCTCGCATCCTGAGGGCCATTTGGAAGGTATGCTATCACCACACCTGCAAGCAGTACGGATGGCAGTCCCTCCAGTATGAATAACCACTGCCATCCCTGAAGCCCGAAGGCATGAATATAAAGCAGCATCGAAGAGATAGGACCGCCGACAACTCCAGACAGCGTGGTAGCCGTCATAAATAAACCCACGATTTTCGCACGTTCTGATGGGGTATACCAGGTCGTGAGATAGTAGATGACACCGGGGAAAAAGCCGGCTTCGGCTACGCCGAGAAAAAAACGAAACGTGTAAAACATCATCGAATTTTTCACGAGCGCCATTGCCATCGCAAGCAGCCCCCATGTAATCATGATTCTGGCAATCCAGAATCGCGCACCTACCCGCTCTAAAATCAGATTACTCGGCACCTCGAATAGGAAATATCCGATAAAAAATATTCCAGCGCCTGTTCCATAGACTTTATCTGAGAATTTCAGAGACTCTTTAAGCTGAAGCTGGGCAAAACTTACATTGGTTCGATCCAGATAGGCGACTATATAGAGTAAAAAAAGGAATGGTATTAGTCTGAGCGTTACTTTTCGAAGGAGTAATCGGCTCTCTTCATCGGACATGTTGCCTCCTCAGCGATAACGGCTGTGTTCCATTCCTATTCGACATCTATGCGCAATAAGCCTTGTCTATTTATGCAGAATAAATGTTATGGGTTCGCATATTTCAACTTCTCTCTGGGAAAATATAATCAAAATTCGATACACAGCATTTTTCTTGGTGTTCTGTACTGCTGCCCTGATGGCTGAATCTCAAGCTGTCGGCGTAAAGCCTATGCGCGAGAATAGCCGGCAAACAAAGGGGAATTTGGGTCATGCGCTTAAGATTGTTCTCAAGCATCGCCCGGCAGCGGTAACGGTAACCGTGCATGCAGGGAAGCCCCGTCATTTCTTCATTCCAGATGAAGCGCTCGGCGCGGGAGTCGACGGCTATGAGAAAGGTGATATCGCAAAAATCTATACGCACGCTAATATATCTGCTATGAAATCTGCAGGACTTCGGCCGCTTACCTATCGCCTTCGGACGGAGCTAGGTGTGGAAGCCTGGCACTGGAACCCTGAGGGAAGCTGGAGCGACGAGGCAAACAAAAAAGGTTATTGGACATCCAGCAGCCAGGCATCAACCCCTATCCTGAACAGCAATGGATACTCACTTCCGCGCCGGGGCAATACTATCGATCAAGCTGGTAATCGAGGATATTCGCGGCTGGATGATGGAGACATACAGACTTTCTGGAAGAGCAATCCCTATCTGGACAAACATTTCACAGGGGAGGATGATCGACTGCATCCACAATGGATAGTGGTCGATTTCAAAAGAAGAACTTCGATCAATGCCCTGCGCATTCGGTGGGGTGTTCCCTATGCGATCCGTTATCGAATCGAATACTGGGATGGAGAAGATCCAACATTCATCGATGAAAATCTGCCCGGAAAGTGGAAAGTATTCCCGCATGGCAGTATTGATCGGGGGTCTGGAGGAGATATTCTTCTAAAACTGGCAGCGAAACCCATCCAGGCCCGCTTTGTAAGAGCTGTTTTCCTGGAGTCATCGGGAACTGCACCTTTGGGTTCTACAGACATTCGAGACAGCCTGGGATATGCCATAAAAGAGATCTATCTGGGGAAAGTCGATCTCAATAATCAATTTCAGGATGGCATTCGGCATAGTAAAAATAATAAAATTCAGACTTATATATTCACCTCCTCTACAGATCCCTGGCATAGAGCGGCAGATAGAGACCCTAACACGGAACAGCCTGGACTGGATCTGGTGTATAGATCTGGGCTTACCAATGGACTGCCGATGCTCGTACCGGTCGGAATGCTCTACGACACCCCTGAAAATGCGGCTGCAGAAATTGAGTATCTCAGCAGTCATCACTATGCATTTAATAAGGTAGAACTAGGGGAGGAACCGGACGGCCAGTATATCACCCCTGAGGACTATGCGGCTCTTTACATTCAATGGGCAAACGCGATACACCGATCCGCCCCGAATCTTCAGCTTGGCGGGCCAGGATTTCAGAGTGCGATTGACGGATGGTTTACCTGGCCGGATGTACACGGCAACGCCTCCTGGATGAACCGTTTTCTAAAATATCTCAAGGCGCGCAGCTGTTTGTCGGATTTGGAATTTTTCTCTTTCGAATGGTACCCCTTCGATAATGTCTGTGTATCTCCATCTCAGCAGCTGGCAAAAGCGCCTGAGCTGCTCCGAAACGCTCTTGACAGACTCACAAAAGAAGGAGTTCCGCGAAATATTCCGTGGATAATTACCGAATACGGCTATTCCTCCTATGCAGGCCAGCCAGAAGTGGAGATGCCCGGCGCGATAATCAACGCCGAGATCGCCGCGCAGTTTCTGACACTCGGAGGCAGCGCGGCATATCTCTATGGATATGAGCCTAATATTTTGCTTAGAGAGTCTTCGCAATGCAATAGCTGGGGAAATTTAATGCTGTTTCTTGGGACGGACGATCGCAAAATTCGATGCCCTCTACCCGCCTACTATGGAGCGCGGATGCTCACTCAAGATTGGCTTGGGGCCGGAGACCGGCGGTATTTTATCTATGAAGCAGAGTGCACCTCCAATTTAAAAGATCAGAGAATGCCCATTTCCGCCTATGCAATACAGCGGCCGGATGCGAAGTGGTCCCTACTGCTTCTTAATAAAGATCCGGAAAAAAGTGTAGATGTAAGTATTCAATTTCAGTTTGAATCAACTAAGGATTTTGCTTTCGTCGGAAAAGTTCTTCTCACACAATATTCTCCAAAACAGTTTCGATGGCAGGCCAGCGGACAGCGTGGATATGCAGTTCGAAATTTAGCCCCATCCCACTCGATCTGCTCAGTGAACTCAAACAAGACACTATCACTGCCCGCCTATTCACTTTCGGTAATATGCGGCGATCTCCCTAAATCGAGGAAATTAATGAGCATGCAGCGAAAATAGGAGAAAGCTCAATACTCAAATCGAAGTTAGATATCCGCTATTGGAGATAAAGCAAGTAACTATTGGCAGGAAATCAAGTATTCATTCCCGAACTAATCCATGTGAAATCAGAAGAGATAATCTCAAAACTCCGGTCACTAGTTGGAATGGATTCTTTCATCGGCGATTCAGGAGACGTTCCGAATTGGTGGCCCAACGAACCTGCTGCAGCTGTCCAGCCAGATTCGGTCGCTGAAATTCAGCAGATCGTAGAACTCGCTTCAACAGAGGGGTTCAGTATTTTGCCTGCCGGCAGCGGCAGCCGTATTGAAACTGGTTATGCCCCATCAGGCGCACGACCTCTAATCCAGGTGAAAACTGCACGTTTTGATCAGCTTCTCGACTATCAGCCGGACGACCTCACAGTCACCTGCCGGCCAGGAATGACTCTCGACAGCCTGCAAAAAATTCTCGCTCAGCACGGCCAATTTTTGCCGCTCGACGTCCCTCATCCAACAAAATCGACTCTTGGCGGGATAGTCGCCTCAAACGCCGCTGGATTCTATCGGCCTGCTTACGGGGCTCCGCGAGATCTGGTCATCGGCCTGCGCGTGATTCTGGCGGATTGCTCCGATGTAAAAGGCGGTGGCAAGGTCGTCAAAAATGTGGCGGGATATGATCTCTGTAAACTTTTCACAGGATCATGGGGTACGCTGGGCTTCATCACCGAAATAACATTTAAAGTACGTCCTTTGCCCGAAACACGTACTGCCGTTAAATGGGCAGCTCCGGACCTGACGACTGCGTGCCTAGCCGGGCTGGCAATACACCATGCTCGATTAGCCCCCACCTACATACTTTCCACCAATGAATTAACATCCAGCTGTGAACTCATTACCGAGATGCACGGCTCGCCGCAAAGAGTGGAGTGGCAGGCGGAGGCATTTGCAAAAATTGCTAAGGAACAGGGAGTCAATTCCTCGTTTGAAAAACTGGACAGATTGCAGTCAGGAGCACTAAATGATCTGCAGGCACGTATGGATAGTTCAGTACAGTCTGCAGTTACCATATCCTGTCTGCCGAATAGTTTGGTTGATCTCATTGGAAAGCTCGATGCCATCAGTTCTCTAAAAATTACAGTAAACTGCTCTTCAGGGATAGTTAACATTGCCGGAACGGGCGGCGCTGAGATCATAGCAGCCATCGAATCGACGCTTCCTGATGGAACGAACCGTGTATGGACCAAATTGCCGAATGACCTCGCAGCCCGCGACTCGATTCATGTTTGGGGATCGCCGCGCGAAGAGTTCTTTCTGCATCGTGCGATAAAAGCTGCACTCGATCCACAGAACATCTTCAGCCCGGGCCGATTTCTGAACCGTTTATAACAGCCGACATCGGGTAAAATTAAAGCAGCAATTCTATTTAGATTAGAAAGTTAAGGACTGTTAGCATGCCATCTCCAACTCCATCACCATTTATAGATATCGCACAGGCTCCGCCGGATCCTATACTCGGACTGACCGAGGCGTTTAACGCGGATACAAACCCCAAAAAAGTGAACCTGGGCGTGGGTGTCTACCAGGATTCGAACGGCAAAGTTCCACTGCTCAAAGTAGTTCGTGAAGCAGAAAAACGATGGCTGGAGAAGGAGGATACCAAGAGCTATCTTCCCATCGATGGTGTTCCCGCATACAACAAGCAGGTCCAAAAACTGCTCTTGGGAGATAATTCATCTTTAATCGAAGAGGGACGGGCGGTTACCGTAGAGGCGCTGGGAGGAACGGGTGCATTGAAGATTGGCGCCGATTTCCTCAAAAGGTTTTTTCCGGAGGCGACAGTCTACATCAGCGATCCGAGCTGGGAGAATCACCGGGCGCTCTTTGAGGCGGCAGGTTTCAAAGTTGAGGTGTATCCGTACTACGACCCGGCTACACACGGCCTAAAATTCGAAGCGATGCTGGCCGGATTAAAGCAAGTACCGGCAGGAAGTATCATTCTGCAGCACGCGTGCTGCCATAACCCTACGGGCGTGGATCTCAATAACAGTCAATGGAATCAGATAGTCGAACTATTTCAATCATCAAATCTTATTGCATTTCTCGATTTTGCCTACCAGGGATTCGGTGACGGAGCGACAGAAGATGCAGCGGCGGTCCGCGCTTTCGCAGCGGCAGGCATCCCCTGCCTGATTGCTAACTCATTCTCGAAATCTTTTTCTATCTACCGTGAAAGAGTAGGCGCATTAACGCTGCTCACTTCCGGGGCTGAGGAGACCAAACGAGTATTGAGCCAGTTGAAAAGGGTAATCCGCACCAACTACTCCAGTCCTGCCTCGCATGGTGGACAAGTCGTTGCCACTGTTTTGAACGATCCCGCACTGCTTCATGAGTGGGAAGGCGAACTGACCGAGATGCGTGAAAGAATCAAGCAGATGCGAACCCTGCTGGTAGATAACCTGAAATCTCAGAGAGTGCAGCAAGATTTCAGTTTTATCGAAAAGCAGCGCGGTATGTTCTCCTATTCCGGACTTCCACTGGAAGCGGTTCGCAAATTGCGCTCGGAATACGGAATCTACATCGTCGACAGCGGCCGAATATGTGTGGCAGCCCTCAATTCCAATAACATTGGTTACGTCTGCGAGGCTATAGCCAAGGTAATCTAGAGCCCTCACCCCTACCCCTCTCCCAAAAACAGGAGAGGGGAGATTCATAGGATCAATCTCCTCACCTCCGGTGCATGAGGATTGGGACAACGATTTATAAACTTTACAGGAATTCGGAAACCTGCGCAATCTTCTCCCCTCTCCTGTTTTTGGGAGAGGGGCAGGGGTGAGGGATCAGATTAGGATTTAAGTTTGATGCTGAGTGAGATAGATGAAAAAACCAGTAAGTGTATTCGATGCGGATTTTGCCTGGATGCATGTCCGACGTTTCGTTTGACCGGTCAGGAAACGCTCAGTCCACGCGGCAGGATATACCTGGTGAAATCGTGGAGAGAAAATACAATTCCGTTCGACTCAGATGTGGTAAACGCGCTCGATACCTGCCTTGGGTGCCGTGCATGCGAAACTGCCTGTCCGTCCGGTGTTGAATATGGTTTGATACTCGAAATGGCGAGAGCGCATATTGAAGAGAGCCATCTTCGTCCCGGCCTCGAATCTCTCGCGCGCAGGCAGCTTTTGGCCACACTCACCAATCCCGGAAGAATGGCTGCTTCGCTGAAGGCTGCTGGTTTGCTCCGGGGTTTAACCCGTGGCAAGATGCCCGGTTTTGCCGCTAAACTCCTCTCGGGTTCCGCTGATTCCGCGCTTTCTCTGCCGGAAGCAGAGGGCGAAATCCGCGTTCATAACCTGCCTCCCAAAAGCCCGGCATCAGGCGATATGCGATACCGGGTTGGAATACTTGCTGGCTGCGTGATGAGAGTACTGTTTGCTGAAACCAACCAGGCGACGCTTCGAGTACTGCAGGCAAACGGGTGTGAAGTAATTGCCCCGGAATCTGCTGGCTGCTGCGGCGCATTGCATCTCCACTGCGGGTTTCACGAAGATGCGCTTGGGAAGGCGCGCGCACTTCTGGATAGTTTTGCTCCCATTCTGGACTCTCTGGATGCTGTCATTATCAACTCGGCGGGGTGCGGATCTACTCTCAAGGAGTATGGTGAACTGCTCAAGCAGGACACCAAATATTCAGGCTTAGCCTTGCAATTTGCCGGGAAAATTCGGGATATCAGTGAGTGGCTGATAGAGATTGGAGTTAAGCCACCCACAAAATCACTGCCAAT
>JBBRDM010000156.1:0-13425 GCA_038203935.1 Chthonomonadales bacterium | reverse complement strand
GAAAACAGCTGGAAGCGGCACGTTCAGCCGCCAGGAATTCGGGAACTTCTGGAGTTACTTCATCCGATTCCAGTCAGACAGCACCCGGTTCCGATCAGTCTGTCAGCGACCCGGCGGAGGCAGAGCAGGCGCTCCTGCAGGCCAAGTCCGACATGGCTGCGCAGATGCTTCCTTACAAGCAGCAGCTCGATCAAGTTCGGGAGGCAAATCAGCAGGCGCGAATCAACGAAAAACAGGGATATGTCCGTGCTTCGATTTCTGGCACAGTGACCGTACTAAATGCCCAGCCTGGAAAAGAAGTGACGCCAGATGTGAGGATGCCCGTTGCAACCGTTATTAATTTGAATGCACTTCAGGTGCAGTCGGCTATGACGCCGCAGCAGGCTGGCTACGTCAAGACTGGACAGAATGTTGATTTGACCTTTGATGAAATCCCGGATAAGACCTTTGAGGGAAAAGTCTCTCGAATGACTTCCTTAGCGAATAATAAGGGATACGTGGCGATCATCGAATTCAGGAATACGGATGCGAAGGTCAGGCCAGGAATGAAGCCGCACGTCGCCATCAAAAGCGGTAAGTCAGTGAAGGATGCTCTGGCAGTCCCGAGCGCAACGGTTCGAGTAGACACAACAGGAAAACCAGTTGTCTCTGTGATGCGCGATGGGAAGTGGCAGACAGTACCGGTAGAGCCGGGAATCAGCGATATGCAATTCACTGAGATCAAAACTGGGCTGAAAGCAGATGAAACGGTGCAAATCAAGCCTTAGACAGCTTTGGAATAAGTTTACTCTAGCCCTTCCCATCAACACGATGTTCGGAAGGGCTAGTGGAACACAGTAATGGAAAGTTCGCTCAGGAACGAAAAGATTGCAACGTGGGACAACAGCATATTTTATGCATTAAACTTTCTTGTAAGCCTGATTAAGCCAGTCTATCAATGCGGCGTTAACCTCCTCAACACCGACTATTCATACTCTATGTGTCATCATGTATTTGAAACTACCGGACACCTCTAGATTACTAAACAAGCTCACTATACCATCTTAAATTGCTGCTGAAATCTGATATTTTCCCAATATAATCGCAATATTCAATGCATCTCTGATTGTTTCACAGCCAATAGTATTGCTTCTTCTTTTGTCATCGCACAGCCTTCCTCGTATACGTCTCTAAAAGCAGGCTTAATCAGTGTTTTGCGAAGTCTGTCAAGAGCCATTTCCCAATCCTTCTTATCAAATGAGGTTTGTGGAATGCCCAGTCGTTCCCTCATAATCGAAGTGGAGCCTATGAGATGAGTCGCTTTGACCATGTCTCCATGGAACGCCTCAACAACGCCGATACGCTCCAAAGCCCAGAGAATGCCTTCTTCGTTTCCCGCTTTTAGATATTGGGAGAGCGCTTCGCAGTAGAGTTTTAAAGCACTTTGAGTTTGGCCCAAATGGAAGAGTGCGCTTCCCAGATTCATGCGGATGTAAGCAAATCCAGCTTCACTGTGGAGTGTGTTGAAAAAATCGAGTGATGCGGTATATGCCTTGCTGGCGGAATTGTAGTCTTCTATCCAATAATAGAGATTTCCCAGCCTGTGCATGGCGTGAGCTGTCTCTGCGGCATTTCCCAGTTCCTGATATATTTTCATCTCCTGCTGACAATAGGCGATTGCCCTGGTAATGCTGCCATGTTTTTCAAGGTCCCCGAGACAACCAAGAGTATATGCGATTCCCATCCTATCACCGAGGCGTGTGCGTATTTCCAAACTTTTTTCAAGCAGTGATCTAGCCTCTTCAAAATTGCCTTCGGCGATCTCTAAGACGCCGAGGTCACGATAAGTTCTTGCAAGCATACGGGGATCACCAAGTAATTCAGAAATATCCAGCGCTTCCTTCATATAGGTTCTGCCTAAATCCATATCGCGATGATCCCTATATATTTTACCGAGCAGCGATAAGAAGAGGATAGTACCTGTCTGCCAATCTGAACTTCGGCTTAGATTCAGCCCCTCCCTCAGTAAAGGGATCGCTTTAACGAAATCTTGTCGGATGAGCTGTGCTTCTCCCAGACTAAGCAGCGCCGAGGACATTCCTCTCAAGTCTTCCAGCATTCGAAAGCACTCTAGGCACTGCTCTCCATTTGCGATTGCCTGTTCGACGTCGCTTTGAGAAAGCGCAAGTATGGTTGCTCCGCGGAGCGCTTCTGCACGCGTTGCATCCTCGTCATAAGGTGTGGCATTCAAGGCTGCTTGCAGGTGCGTGCGGCCTTCAGAAAGATAGCCGCGAATCTCCCAGAAAGGCCACAGCGCAGCAGCCATCTGGATGTAAGACTCTGAGGATGAGGAGTGCGCCCATGCGAGCGCCGTACGGTAGTTATCCACTTCTGATTCTAAGAATTCTACCGCTGGTTCCGGGTCTGAAGTGGCCAGCTTTTGAGCAGAGGTCTGTGCCTTTTCGAGAAAATAGGCTAGATGAAGGTTACGAGCTGCGCTTTCCATCTCGCTTTCGCGCAATTTTTCTCTGGCAAATTCCCTGACCGTCTCAAGCATCCGATATCGAACTTCCGATCTGTTTTCGTCTGGCAATACCAGCGACTTATCAATAAGTGTTCCAAGAATTTCTAGCGCATCAAGGCAGTTTAGAGGAATATTCTGGCTTGTCGAATCTTTGAGTTCAGCGATACTTTCTGCGGCTTGAAGTGTCCAGCCGCCCGTGAATACAGAAAATCGACACAGCAGAATCCGTTCATGTTCACTAAGAAGCTCGTAAGACCAGGAGATGAGTGCATAGAGCGTCTGCTGGCGAGGGAGGGCTGTGCGGGATCCGCCAGTAAGCAGACGAAACCTATCGTCCAGCCGCGATGCAATTTGCACCACGCTCAAGGTACCCACACGGGCGGCAGCCAGCTCAATTGCAAGAGGAATTCCATCCAGCCTCTGGCATATGTGAGCCACAGCCAGTACATCCTCTGCATTCAGCAATTGAAAACCTGGACGAGCCATTGCAGCACGCTCTACGAACAGTTGTACAGCGGGATATTTTTTCGCTATATCCCCTGAGCCATGCACCTCTTCTGCCAGTTTCGCAGGATTTGGAGAGGAGAGCGAGGGTACACGCCACGTCACCTCGCCTATCAAGCCCAGTCGCTGACGACTCGTACATAGAACTCGAAGGTTAGGACATCGTTCCAGAAGTATTTTCGTGAGAGAGGCGACCGCTTCTATCAGATGTTCACAATTGTCCAGCACGAGCAGTACGTTGTGGAGTGAGAGGCTTTCTATCAGAACCTGCAGCAAAGGATCTGGCTTGCTGTTTAAATCTCCGCTAACCTTCAAAGCAGTTATAGCAAAAGCGGGCAGCAGAGCGGGATCTGTAAGCGCAGCCAACTCCACGAAGCCAGTTTTCTGATCCGAATTCGCGGTGATTATGCCGGCTGCGTGAATAGCCAAACGCGTCTTGCCAACCCCGCCCCCTCCTACCAAAGTAACCAGACGTGAATTAGAAAGAGCATGCACAATGTCGCTGGTTTCCTGCTCTCGGCCAAGCAGAGCTGTCAGCGGGTGTGGAAGCGGCGAATGAAAAGATTGGACTCCAGCAAGGACGGAAAGTTCTGGGCGCGCATACTGTCGCATCGCCTCCTTTTGCTGTCCTGCCTGTTTCGCATCTGCGCGAATCTGTTGATAGAGATTTATAGTTTCCTGATCCGGGTCTGCGTTCATCTCTGTGCGCAGCAAAATGCGATAATCCCGATAAGAAGCGAGCGCTGCAGGAACGTCTCCACTTGCGACAAGTGACCGCATAAAGGCACGCTGCGTTGTGTCGTTCAGCATGTTCATCCGCTGCATTTTTCGCAAAAAATCCAGAGCTTCCGCGGGTTTTCCACTCTTCTCTGCTGCTTCTGCTAAAAATTCCAGGGCGCGCAGGCATGACTGTTCTCTCACGTCTCTTTCGAGGAATACCCATTCCTCCATAAAGCCTTCCAGCAATACCCCTTTATAAGTTTCCACGGCATGAAGCAGTGCGGCTTCCGTCCCCTGACGCATACAGGCGTCGAAACGTAGAACATCTACGTCTGCACCCGCCAGATCGAGAGTAAGTGTATCCCGTGTAGGCGATTTGAATCGTTCGCTCTCGGTTCCGAACGCTTTGCGGAGCAGCAAAAGCGCATGACGTAAATTTTGCAGAGCCTGACTCTCCACGCTATCCGGCCAGAGATTACCAGCAAGCCAGGAGCGGTTTACAATACGGTCGTTTCGGAGTACCAATAGCGCCAGAAGACATTCGGCAGCACGCGAGCGAACACGAGGCATAGGTTCGCCTCCAATGTCCACATGCAAAGGGCCGAACAGATGGATAACCAAGGGCGCAGTTGTCATAGTTTTATGATCTGGCGATGCGAGGGCGAAGTGATTACAGTTATTAACTGCACCTGTATTCAATGCAGGTTCACGAATATCCTGCGTTTTTGAACACGATTAGGAACACGATAGCATGATACCATAGGGACATGCGTTCAAAGTGAACGAGCAGCGAATTTATAGTGCGCTGCATTTCCGGAGGGAACCCATGTGCTCGCCAGGAGAAGATCAACTGCAGTGCTCTCTTGCCGTTCAAAGGCTCATGGACGCGGACCTGCTTCTTCCCGAAGAAGGAGACTCCCTGCTGAAAGAGATCGAAACATGGATGCCCGCTGCTGGCAGCGCGTATCAATTTATTAAAGCGCTTGAAAAGATCACGTTAGCGGATCACTGCGATGTTTCACTGAGAGAATTAACACTGGCTGCAGCAGTGGCCCTCCTTCACCGAACTTCCTAGTCGAATTTGCTGGAAGCGCAGCAAGACAAACTGCGCGTAAAGAGCGAAACCTAAAAAGGAGAATTCAATGTCCATCCAACTGGGAGATACCGCTCCCGACTTCACCCAGGAATCTACCAATGGCTCAATTCAATTTCATCAGTGGGCAGGCGACAGCTGGGTAGTTTTATTCTCGCATCCAAAGGATTTCACACCAGTCTGCACAACGGAACTGGGTGCGGTCGCGAAACTCAAGCCAGAGTTCGATAAGCGAAATGTGAAAGTAATCGGTTTAAGTGTGGACGGCCTGGCCAACCATGACGGATGGTCACGTGATATTCTGGAGACGCAGGGCGCTGCACTCAACTTTCCTCTTATCGCGGATGCAGATCGCAAAGTTTCAGACCTCTATGGGATGATTCATCCGAATGCAGATAATACGATGACTGTTCGTTCTGTATTTGTGATCGGGCCAGACAAGAAAATCAAACTGACTCTGACCTACCCGGCCAGTACTGGTCGCAATTTCGAAGAAATATTGCGAGTAATCGATTCTTTGCAGTTGACGGCTAATTATAAAGTCGCTACGCCGGTGAACTGGAAATATGGTGAGGACTGTATCATCGTTCCGGCAGTTTCGAATGAGGATGCGGACAAGCTCTTTCCGAAGGGTTATACTCCCATCAAACCGTATTTGCGAACCACACCTCAGCCCAATCTTTAATCAAATAACCGTTCAATTTGTTCACATATTCTCATTTTTGTGCCGCGGGAATATGTGAACTCGAACAAATTCAATTAGAAGGAATATGCCATGAAGCTCTCTTGTTGTACCATGCTGCCTCTGTTTGGCATCAGTGTTATTGCTCTTACCAGTACAGCGTCTTCCGCTCAAACGGTCGATTATTTGAACAATCCAGGCGCAGGGCTGGGACTCTTTAATTTCAACAATCTACTATCCAATGCAGCTGCTGCTTTGACCGCCGATGGTCTCACATTAAATTCGATCACGAACGTTACAAAATCCTCACTTGCAGGCGCGAACGCTCTCTATGTGCCGCTCGGAAGTCCTTTTCTGAATAGTTATCCGCTCACAAATGGGGAAATCTCTGTGTTAACAGATTTCGTCAAATCGGGGCATTCGGTTATCTTCCAGATGGATAACGGGTTCTGGCAGTCTTCTGATAACGATCTGTTCAATCGCCTCGGCATCGGCGCTGTTCAAAATAGTGAAATCTCTGATGTCAGCTCGCCGGTCACTCTTCCCAATCCAAATCATCCAATTCTTATAGGCCCGCGTGGCATGGTGGATTCAAATATGAGCATCGACCTTTCGCCGGGCCATCTCTCATCGTTAGGATCCATGACAAGTTTGATCGATGACTCTGATGGTAATAGTGTCTTTGCACTTGAAGATAAGAATGTGATTGCTCCAGGTGCAGGCGCCTTTATTTTCTCCATGAATTTTAATTCAAATGATAATTCGGAGTTCAACGCTTCCAGCGATTATGGCGTATTTTTTCGAAATGTGTTTGCTTATGCGGCGACACCGACACCAGTTTCTACTCCTGAGCCAGGCAGTTTTGCCGTGATGGGGAGCCTTGGTCTGGCTGGCGCAGCCTTCCTGCGCCGCCGTCGTATACGCTGAGATACTGCTTGTTTCAACTGTATTAAAATTCGAATGTTGTAAATGCATTAAGGAGAGAAGCGATGAAAAGGAAAATAAATGTGGTTGTGCTGGGAGCCGGTTTTGGGGGACTAGAGTTAACGACGATTCTTTCCGAAGCACTGTCAGATCGTCTCGAACTCACCTTGATCGACAAGAATGATTCTTTTATATTTGGGTTTTCAAAGCTCGATATCATGTTCGGCAGGGAAAAACCTGATGCTGTTCGCCACTACTATCGGAAGATTGTGAAACCCGGTGTTTGTTTTCGGCAGGAGGCTGTAGTGGCGATCGATCCCGAAGCTCGTCGGGTGGTCACGAATGAAGGTGTCTACGAGGCCGATATTTTGGTGGTGGCGATGGGCGCGGATTATGATATGGATGCAACTCCGGGCCTCGCTGAGGGAGGCCACGAGTTTTATACGGTAGCTGGTGCGACGCGATTGCGAGAGGTACTTCCCACATTCACGAAAGGCCATGCTGTTGTCGGAGTAGCTTCGTGGCCGTTCAAATGCCCTCCCGCTCCCAGTGAGACTGCTCTGATGCTGCACGATTATCTGGTGAACCGGGGGGTACGCGACGCCTGCAAAATCAGTTTGATCATGCCGCTAAGTTCTCCAGTACCGCCTGCGCCTGCCAGCTCGCAAGCGATCCTTGCAGCATTCGCCGAACGCGGTATCAACTTTATTCCAAAGCGAGATATACTCTCCCTTGATCCAGCTCGGAAGATCGTCTCGATGGATGATGGAAGTGAGGTTGGTTACGATCTGTTCCTTGGCGTCCCGGTGCATTGCGCCCCAAAAGTCGTAGTTGAAAGCGGCATGACCGATGATGGCTGGATACCAGTCAGCCCGGAAAACCTCAAGACAAAATTTCCTGGCGTTTATGCAGTAGGGGATGTGACGCGCTGCGGAGTTCCGAAAGCAGGTGTGTTCGCCGAAGGTGCGGCAAAGGTCGCGGCTGCATCGATCATCGCGGATTTAGACAACGGGCCTCAGCCATCTCCATTTACAGGCGTTGCATCCTGTTATATCGAGTTCGGAGCTGGGCGGGTAGGCCGGGTCGATATAGATTTTCTGTCCGGGCCGAACCCAACTGGCACTTATATCGAAGCCTCTACAGACCTTGTTATGGAGAAGAAATATTTCGGTTCCAGCCGCCATGATCGTTGGTTTGGGAAGAGCGTTTGATCTTGAAACATCGATATTCTATAAGGAGGATCTCCAGATGACTATTCAGGAGTTTCAGGCTCGCAAGGTGCTGCGAATTGCAGGAGCGCTGGCCCACTTTGTGGAAACAACTCCGGCGGATAAGTTAGACTACTGCGCCTGTTTGGACGAAAAGTCCTGCACACGTACGGTACTGGATCAGGTAAGAGAGTGCGTCGCCTGTAACCGTTATATTACTGCTTTAATAAGCGGCGGGGAAAACTCTGCCTCTTCAGACAAGCCTATCACTTCCGCGCAAACGGCTCGGGAGGAGATCATGATAAGTGCAGAAGAGCTAGCAGCAGCTCTGCGTTTAATGCCTGATGCATACCTTACAAAGTCGTTTATGATGCCATCCATGACCGTAACGGGCGAAGTGTTGATCGACCTTCCTACTCGAAATATGTCTTATCACAGCGGCCAGATCAATTTCCTGCAGATGCTTCTCGGGGATGGTGATTCACACGTACCTCCCTGTGCCTTCAAGTAGAAAAAAGAAAATAATTGTTTCGAATGATTTTCATAGGAACAGGTTTAAGTATTGACTCTGGAACAGGATTAAGTATAGTTTTTGGAAATGGTTTACGTGGAGTTGAACAGTAATCTTTGGGAAGGTTATCATTGTTCCTGCGTGCAATAAGGATCTATCTAGACGGAAAGGGAGTCGATAACTACTGGCAAAAAATAAAACTCGATTTCTCCTGATTGAATCGATTTTCTTATGACACTCCAGGATACATGATTATGAAGTATCAAGTTCTTACTCCGACAGAAGTGAACCATTTTATCGAGCACGGGTATATTCTGTTAAAAGCAGCCTATCCGCGGAAAACAGCTCTCGAAGCTCAGGATTTCCTCTGGGATAGAATAGCAGAACATTATCGCGAATATGGTCTGGATAAAAAAAATCCTGCGACCTGGAAGCCGGTGCTGGAAAAGGATGCCAACTCGACTTTTCCGACAATTCATTTACGTGAATTCTATAACGATCCGATATTTAAAGCCTGCGAAACGACAAGACTGGCAGGAGCAATCGAAGATTTGATTGGAGAAGGGCGATGGGCACTTAAACATCAGCCTCATAACTGGGGCTGGTGGCCTATCAATTTTGCAGTGGGAGCTTCCAGCCCCTGGAATGTTCCCTCATCAGGCTGGCACTGGGACGGAATGGAGCGGAAGCATTACATCAACAGTCCAGAGCAGGGACTGCTCGTTCTTCCCTGTTTTTCAGATGTGTTCAGGCAAGGTGGGGGAACTTTAATCGCTGCAGGTTCTCACAAGATTGTTGCGAGATACCTTACACGATATTCTGACGGTCAGTATAGCACTACAGCTATTGAAGAATGCTCCGCTGAGCATCCCTGGCTGGCAGAGCTGACCGGGCATGTCGAGTCGAGCGATTGCCGTATTCAGAAATTTATGAAAAACGTAACCGTGGATAATACTGGAACAGAATTGCAAGTGATAGAAACGATTGCTGAGGCTGGAGATGTAATGCTCGGGCATCCGTTCCTATTCCATGCCGCCTCACAGAATCATTCCGGACTCCCGCGCTTTATGTGCAATCGAGCTGCTCCCCTTACTGAACCAATGAACCTCAATCGTCTCGACGACGACTACTCCGTCCTGGAGCTAAGTATACTCAAAGCGACTGCGCAGACTGCTAGCAGCTTTTAACATCCGCCAATCGACGAAGTGCTGCTTTAAGCTGCATATTCCGGCTTCTTCTGGTTTCGGCGCTCACGAGCAGGATATAAAGACCGTCGAGGCGAAGAGGGAGAAAATTGTATCTGAGGAGTACAGAATGGATTGGCGAAAGAAATTCCGGGTCGCGCATATCTGGCTTCAAATTGGAGCAGTGATCTCGATTGGCGGCGCCGCGAATGCGCAGCAAATAGTTGTGGATACTGCCCCTGCACACGTATTGAACACCTTCAGTCCTCCCCACGCCCTCGGCGGCGCCATTGATCGGCTGCGGGACGGCACTGGAGCTCCTTTCTCCAGCAATCGGAAATTAAACAGAGAAGATATTGAAAAGAACACTGAAACCTTACTATCCGGCACAGTGCTTAAAGAGATTCTAGGCGCAGGATGGCAGACCGTCACGTATCGGCAGAATACAGAACTCATGGTGGAAGGCTGGCACTGGAACTCGCGCGGCACCTGGAGCAATGGGGAGAAGCAGGAAGGCTACTTTGTAGGCGATGCCAACCCTACCCGCGATATGATCCGGCACTCCTGGGCCTATCCGCTGCCGCATCGAGGCTTCAGCCAGGGCGATGGCAACGGCTGGTCGCGGCTTACGGATGGCGACCCAACTACCTATTGGAAGAGCAATCCCTATTTAACGAAGGCGTTTACGGGGGAGGAAGATACCCTGCATCCACAATGGGTGATGATCGACCTGGGCAAAAAAGTCGATGTCAACGCTATCCGAATCGACTGGGCGAACCCGTATGCTCGGCGATACGCGGTGCAGTTTTGGACAGGCGAGCTGGAGCCATTTTACGATGGAACAACGAAGGGAACCTGGCAGACTTTTCCGCAGGGGAATATCACAAATGGACAGGGCGGAAGCGTTACGCTCAAACTGGTAACATGGAAGATCCCTGTACGGTATCTGCGCATCTGGATGACCGAATCTTCTAATACGCCTGATACACACGGCGCGGAGGACAAGCGCAACTGTGTGGGCTACGCTATTAACGAACTCTATGCAGGAACGCTTTCCGACGACGGTAAGTTTACTGATCTTATAACACATCGGGCGAGCCGTGAACAGACCATTACTTGGCCTTCCTCTGTCGATCCCTGGCATGCCGCTTCCGATCTCGACGAGACACGCGGTGACCAGATCGGGTTCGACCTCTTTTTTACCAGCGGAATCACACGTGGATTGCCGACTATTGTGCCGGTCTCATTGATTTATGCCAATCCGGAGGACGCCGCCGCGGAGATTGCCTATCTCTACAAACGGCACTATCCGATCTCCTGGATCGAGATGGGCGAGGAGGCGGACGGGCAGCACATGCTTCCTGAGGACTATGGCGCACTCTATATTCAGTTCGCAAAAGCGATCCATCGCCTGGTTCCGCAGGCGAAACTGGGCGGGCCTGCTTTTGAAGGAACGTCTGGCGATGTGGAGGTCTGGCCGAATCAAGATGGCAAAGTCTCTTTCCTCGGCCGTTTCCTCGACTATCTTAAAGAGCATGGCCATCTTAAGGATTTCACCTTCTTCTCCTTCGAGCACTATCCCTTTCAGGACAGCCAATCTCCAACCGGCTGGACGGATCTTTATCAGGAACCCGCTTTCGTCAGCCATCTTATCCAGGCCTGGAAGGATAATGGACTCCCTCCGAATATACCCTTCTTTATGACGGAGGGGAACATGGGCGGCGATGCCGGAGGTTCAAGAGATGTCCTCAGTGCAATATGGCTCGCTGACTATGTCGGCTCGATGATGTCCAGCGGCGCCGGAGGAACCTATTACTTCCACTATATGCCCACACCTGGTGGCCACGGCGGTTTCCTGGCCCTGGATAATGATTATAAAGTGGCTTTCTATCCGCCGCAATATCTCGCCTCACAGGTAATTACCAGGGAATGGGTGCAGCCTGTGGACGGGGCACATAAGCTCTTCAAAGCCACGAGTAGTGTGACCGATACCGCAGGAAATCTCCTTGTGACTGCCTACGCTGTGGAAAGGCCGGACGGTCAGTGGGCAGTGATGCTCGTGAACAAAGACCGCGACGCTGATCACGATGTCACGGTCGATTTCGTGAATCCTGAGACGAAGAAGGACAGCTATTTTAATGGGCAGGTTGATCAAATCGTCTTCGGAGCCGCTCAATATCAGTGGCATCCCGAGGGGCAAAGCGGGCATGCCGATCCGGATGGTCCAATAGCTAAATCGACGGTTACCGGCGGGGCAGGCGTTCATTATCAACTGCCAAAAGCATCGATTATCGTACTGCGCGGGCATATTCAATCGCCTTAGCTCGTCAGCTTTGTGATGCTAACGAGGCAGCCGAATTTGTGCTATAATTTATGGCAGGAGATATGCCATGCGAGTGCGTACAAATCGTAATTTACATGTGCCCTTACCAGACCCCATATATCAGCGGCTTCGGATTGAGGCACAACGGTCTAAGCGTCCAGCGACCGAAATCGCAAGAACTGCCATAGATATATGGTTGGCGCAGCAGGAGAGAATATTCTTACATGAATCTGTTGCGGAGTACGCGAGGAATACAGCCGATACACCAGCGGATTTAGACGAATATATGGAATCTGCGGGAATAGACAGCTTGCTGGCTCTCGATTCGGCCGACTCTGAAGAGCCAAGCGAGTGAAGCGCGGAGAGGTGTATTGGGCGTCACTCGCACCTCGGTCGGGCTCAGAGCAACAAGGTATCCGACCTGTTATCGTTGTATTTCACGATGGGTTCAATGAGACACCTGGCTGGAGGTCGGTGATTGTCGTACCGGTATCTACATCGATTTCGCAAGCGAAACGTGGACCAACTGTCGTGATATTGCCATCAGGTGAAGGAGGCTTATCAAAGGACAGTGCAGCGCTCTGCCACCAGGTAACAACCCTCGACCGCAGTAAGCTAACATCGCTGATAGGGGAATTATCACAATCTGCTCTGAACAGCGTAGGCGAATCTCTAAAGATTGCTCAGGGAATTGCTTAAGATGAACTTTGTATGCTGCTTCTTTGTGGCATTAGCCCCACTATTTCCACGAACCTAAACGCAGATTGGTTTTGCTCGTCTATTTTTCATAACAATGCCGACCGTTACGCAGTAGATAGTCATCATGAAGAGAACGTGACGACCCAATATCTAACTCATTAGTCCTCGACGGCGCAGGTGTTCACTCTCAACTGCCCAAAACATCGATTATCGTGCTGCGCGTGAATATTCAGTTGCTTTAGCTTGGTAGTTTTCGCTTAGAGGCTGCTCCACTAGCCCAGTAAAGCAGCCACGTAGTGCTCTTGTAAAGCAATTCGAAATTCACCATAAATACTGTTCGTTATATACCTAATTCAGTCGCTATGTAAGCTTGCATAGGAACTATTACTGTAAATGAACTACATTGCTTGACAAACTGATTCTTTTTTGAGATAATTCATCTAGAGCGTATTGAGGCGCCTCCTGTCCGCGGCAAGGGAGATTACTCCCACTCAATTTGAAACTTTTTTAACAGTGTAACCTTCTTCCAGCCTGTATTCAGCGGACTTCAGGCACATTATTTGGAGGGAGGATTCTATGTCTCGTAAGTTCACTCCTCAAAGCAGCCTCGATAGACTCAGAAAAGAAGCCAAGCGCTGGCTAAAATCTCTGCGAGCAAACGATCCTGATGCTCGTCACCGACTACGCCATGCCAATCCGAAAGCCCCTGATGTTCCCGGTTTGCGAGATGTGCAGCATGCACTCGCTCTTGAACACGGTTTTGACGGCTGGAACTCGCTGCTTGCTGCATTGCCCACGGAGCCTGCAACCTCGATACATCATTACCAGGAGATGGCGGAAGCACTGCTCGATGCTTTTCGCACGGGTACACCGGCTGCTATGGAACGCCACTGGAAGCTCACCTGGCACCGCCGAAGCTGGCAGGGCATGCGAGCCTATGTTCAACTCGATCTGGGGCGGCAGACCGATTCCGCAAATCTTGAGGATGACATCTCCCTCGACGACGTGCAGTTCCTGGTCGCTCGGGAACACGGCTTCGAAAACTGGCTTTCGCTCATAGAGTATGTGAAAGCG
>JBBRDM010000155.1:0-13471 GCA_038203935.1 Chthonomonadales bacterium | reverse complement strand
AGGGGGACGAAGTCGTAACAAGGTAGCCGTATCGGAAGGTGCGGCTGGATCACCTCCTTTCTAAGGATATGCTCCCGCATTGGGCTTTATGGATTTCGGCTTCAAACACCGCCACAAAGCACCAGGGAGACTTCCAGGTCGATATCTGATCTCGTTGTTACTAGAACACACAGGATATTAACTGCAGAGTCCACACAAAACGTTTTCGTGACTATAGTTCGAGCATTAAGAAGTTCCCCATCCAAAAGACCGGGGAACTTTTTTAATGCTTAAAAGATTAGAAAATCCACAATTACTGCACACACACCCTCTCATTTCTCTTAAATTTCCAAATTGCTCGAAAAGAAAAATAAATGAATGTTCTAGATAGTATCAAGCTGCGGAACCGTATCCCCGCAAAGCACAGATAGCCTTGGCTGAATTTCTTTAGCCAGGAGCTTTGGCGCAAAATTTCTAAAGCCAGGATGCAGCGGGTATGTTTCCAAATTCAGAAGGAAGTACTAAGGGCGACATGGAAATGTTAATTGAAAGTTTTTTACTAAAGTTCCATCGATTGAGGCAGTCATGAGTATTTCCTATAACGATAATGCTATCCCTGGAAGCCACACAATAAACTATCGCATACTGAATGGACACAAAGGCAACCCACAGCGAGTCGTGAATGTGCTGGCAACTCCTGATGAGATCGATCAGTATACCAATGATGGCTATTTAGTTCGTCCTAATTTGCTTCCGCAATATGAAATTGTACGCTTGCGAAATGCTATGGAAGAATCCTTAGCAATAGAAAAAGAACTGGAACATGGAGGCGGAAGATCTTTTGGGGGTACATTTATCCGCCATCTTATGGATAAACATCCAGCATTTCTCGAATTTATAAATTTCCAGCCAGCGCTTTCAGTTGCCCGAGCCGTGATGGGCCCTAGTCTCACTATGAGAGGTATGACCGGGCGCGTATGCCGGGCAGATGAACCCAATCAAGAGACGGAGTGGCATTTCCATCAGCGTCTCATTCCATATCCCATTCCACCACTTTTCAGCAGGCCGGTTACGATGGACTGCCTGCTCTATCTGGACGATATCACAGAACAGAACGGGCCGCTTTGTGTCATCCCCGGTTCGCACCAGTGGATTGATTATGACCTCAAAACTGGTACTTTCGAAGACTATCCGAATCAAATCGAACTGCATCTTGCTGCCGGAAGTTGTGTGATGGTTCATGGAAGTCTCTGGCATAGGGCGAAGCCAACGCATCCAGGTGCTGGAGATCGCCGCCTGTTAATCTTTGGATATGGCCCAAGCTGGCAGAAAGAGTCCATCTATGGTACGAAACCAGCAAAGGGCCTCACTCAAACTCTGATTAAAGGTGCTGATGATGAGACTCTGGAGCTGCTTGGTATCGCAGGCTTCGAATAATCATTTTTAGGTCGAAAGGATGCAGAGCAGCCGTCATGGTTAAAGAAGTTGATTTTGATGAAATCCATATTGGAGTTCTGGAAGCTGCAATCGACAGGTTAATTCCTCCGGACGACTATCCAGGTGCAAAGGATTCAGGAACGGGTGTATTCATAATACAGCTTTTGCGAGGCGATGAGCAGCATCTGCAGTCACTATATCGTGAGGGCTTACGCGCGCTGAATGAAGAAGCCAGAATCGGCTATGGGAATAACTTCGCTGATATCAGTTTGGAGCAGCAGGATGCAGTGCTTCGCCAGATCGAAAAAAGTGCAGTTCAGACGCAATGGTCAGTGGACCCGAAAGTTTTTTTTGATACACTGCTTCGGCATACAACAGAAGGCTTTTACAGCGATGCTGCAAACGGAGGGAATAGAGATTCCATCTCCTGGAAGATGATTGGATTCTAGACGGTGTCGGACAGAAATAAATGCATACTCGGAAGAAGAATAGGGGATTTTCGTGGAGATGAAATCTTATGATGCAGTAATTATAGGATCAGGCGCCGGTGGTGGAGTAGCTGCCTGCGTTCTGGCAGAAGCCGGCATGCAGGTGCTTCTTCTGGAGCGAGGTAAAAACCTGAGCTTTGATGAAATTCCCCGTGATAATCTTCGCAATCAGCGTCTGTCACAGTATGGGCATAATGCCGGACCTGAAATTCACGATAATCCAAGAACTGTAATCGATGATGATGGAAATGAAAAAATCGTGGCGCCGCATCAGAACGGTTATCAAAACAATGCTGCAATCCTGGGCGGTGGCACGCGGGTATATGGAGCCCAGGCCTGGAGATTCATGCCGCAGGATTTTCGAATGGCCACCACCTATGGTGTTCCTGAGGGAAGCTCGCTGGCAGACTGGCCTATCGATTATGAGGAGCTTGAACCGTACTATGAATGTGTTGAAGTAGAGATGGGTGTGTGTGGCGACAATAGAGACAGTGACCACCTGGGAAAAAGAAAAAAAAGTTTTCCGATGCCTCCCGTTCCTTCGACACTTTCCGGCCAAACCCTTGAACGTGGTGCGAAAAGTTTGGGATGGAAGACGCTGCCCGTACCATTGCTGATCAATAGTGTCGAATACAACAATCGCCCCCCGTGTGTTCAGTGTAAATTCTGCGTAGGATTTGCATGCCCGTCTGATTCTAAAAGCGGCTCGCAAAATACGGTGATACCTCGAGCAATCGTAACTGGAAACTGCGATTTAATTTGCGAAGCAATGGCAGAACGAATAGATACGAACAGTGAAGGCCGTGTGACAGGTGTCTCCTACATTAGAGACGATAAAGGAACATCAGCCCGAATTTCAGTTGCTGCAGGATTGGTAATTTGTTCGGGCGGGGCAGTCGAATCGGCACGGCTTCTTCTGAACTCCAAATCAGACAGACATCCTCAAGGTTTGGGGAATGAGTACGATCAGGTAGGGAGGCATTTGCAGGGACACTACTATCCGGGTGCATTCTCCGTAAATGAAGATATTACCTATGATGGAATCGGACCCGGTCCCTCCATTGCCACTTGTGATTTTAATCATGGAAATCCCGGTATCGTAGGCGGAGGTATGCTCGCGAACGATTTTATTAAGCTGCCAATTATGTTCTGGAAAACTGCATTGCCACAGGATATCTCGCGCTGGGGCTTGGAAAACAAACAGTGGATGAGAGAAAACTATCGAAGGTATCTGCAGGTGATGGGGCCGGTACAGGAGATTCCAAGCCCGGACGGAAGAGTGAAAGTTTCTGGGCAGGTCACAGATAAATACGGACTCCCAGTTGCACAGTTATCTGGTACTCAGCATCCAGAAACACTGAGAACTTCCGAGTTTATGCGTACCAAAGCAGTCGAGTGGCTGCAGGCAAGCGGCGCCAAAAAAATCTGGAGTAATTCGCCTCCCCTGTTTCTAAGCGGCGGCCAGCATCAGGCAGGGACATGCAGGATGGGAGACGACCCAAAAACTTCAGTCACGGATAGATGGGGCCGTGTCCACAGCCATCAAAACCTGTTTGTTTTGGATGGTTCGCTGAATGTAACGAATGGCGGTTTCAATCCCGTGCTGACTATACTGGCGCTTGCGTATCGTGGCGCAGAACACATTGTTTCCGATAGGGTATTATAGTTTAATGAGCAAACCACTTACAGAAAATATTCAAATTACGACATTGGCTAATGGTGTTCGTGTAGTTTCTGAATCGGTACCTTACGTTCAATCTGCTTCCATCGGGTTGTGGGTTGGGGTGGGATCCCGTGATGAAGAGGAGCAGATCCGCGGCATCTCACATTTTATTGAACACATGCTTTTCAAAGGAACAAAAAAAAGGACGGCGCGCGAAATCGCGGATGCGATCGAATCACGTGGCGGCCATCTAAATGCTTTTACCGATAAAGAGATCACCTGCTATGAAACACGCGTACTTTCGGACGATCTTAATCTTTCGCTTGATATTCTTTCCGACATGTTCAGAAATTCTCTGTTTGAACCGGACGAATTAGAGCGCGAGAAGCGTGTTGTTTTAGAAGAGATAAAAATGTATGAAGACACTCCCGAAGAGTCCGTGCATGATATCTTTATGCAGACACTCTGGCGTTCGCATCCATTGGGTAAATCGGTTATTGGTACAGACAAAACAGTATCTGCTTTAACCCGGGACAATCTGGTAGATTACATGAAAACGCGATACTGCCCGGATAGAATTGTTATCGCTGCTGCCGGAAATCTGGACCACGCAGATCTGGTAAGCATGGCGGAATCTAAGCTCAACGATCTTACAGGCAAAGCTCCGGAAAGAGCTGCGCGAAAGCCGCGATCATCTGGTAAAAGCAAGCAGGTACGCAAGCGCGATGTGGAGCAAGTTCACTTCTGCATGGGATCAACTGCATTTGGTAAAAAAGATAAAAAACGATTCAGCCTTTCCATACTTAATAATGTGCTTGGTGGAAACATGAGTTCACGGCTTTTTCAGGAAATTCGTGAGAAACGGGGCCTCGCCTACTCCATTGGATCCTATGCACGCTCGTATCAGGATGCAGGTTTTTTCTGTATTTACGGAGGTACTTCCCCTCAGACTTATGAGCAGGTGCTGGAACTGACACATATCGAACTTGAAAAAATTAAAAAGCATGGCATGAGTGAGGATGAGCTTACCAAAGCGAAAACACAAATTCGTGGGGCGCTGGTGCTGGGATTGGAAAGTATGAGCTCCCGCATGAATAGGTATGGTGATTCTCTCCTTTCGTACGGCCGTGTGGTGCCTATCGCAGAGATTTTAAGTGAATATAATGCCGTTTCCCATGAGAGTATCGCGGAAGCAGCAGAACAGGTGCTCAACGGTGCCGAGCTGACGCTGACTGCCATCGGTCCATTCTCACGAAAATCCAGCGCCGCCGGAAATCCCGAATAACTTTATGAATAATAAGAAATTAACAGGTTTCGCGCTCTTAGGTTTGGTTATAGGATCAGCATTCTGGTTTGCAATGCACCAATTTAAAACAGAAGAGCATATTGACCCGGATACCAAAGAAGGCAGGCAAAGACTGGTTGCTTTGAGTAGAAATGGCCAGAAACTTGTAGATGGTATTCGGAAATATAAACGCGAACATGGCAGTTATCCGGAAAAGCTAGATGGGCTTGTTCCGGGCGATTCGGCGGTAACACAGATGGCCGCACAATTTTCCTACACTTCTAAAGATGGTCCCTGCGGAATGACATACCGTATAAATGAAACCTCCAACCTGAAATATGTTTGTGAAGAACAGCCGAATAAAAGAAGAACCTGGATATTTAATCCGGGCGGAACCTCTCCTGGTTCTGAAATAATGATTGATAAATCTGATAAGTGAAAAACTAAATTTGAAGGAGCATCGATGTGATCCTTACAACCGGGGCACTCTTGATATATTCAGTGCTGGTTACCAGTAGTGCGCGCGCACTGCCTGTTATTACTGTTTCAGCACAAAATCATAGTTATCATAACTGTGCCTTGGATTTGCTGCTGCCAAAAAAATACAACAGTATGTCCGGAAATGCATTCACCCTGGAATCCACCGATCATCAAGAAATGCTTCCGTGCCAGATTATAAAAACCGGCAAGGGTTCCCATCTATTTTTTATTGTCTCCGATATTGAAAAAGGAAATAAAAAATCATATCATTTAAAAAAGAGCATCAGTGTCAATTCTGATATGGTTGCAGTACGCGAAAATAGTCGAGATATAGAAGTAAAAATAGGGACTACTCTTTTTACAAAGTATACGACCCATAGTGGACCTAATAAACCATTTTTCTATCCGATCTACACGCCTGACGGACATCATCTTACGCGTCAGTGGCCAGTAGAGGACGTTGCCAGCGATACCCACGATCATCCTCACCACCGAGGCCTCTGGTTTACACATGGCAGCGTGAACGGAGTTGATTTCTGGGGCGAGACACCCGGAACAGGCAAGACCGTTGCTACTGGATTTAAGGAGTTGGTTTCTGGACCTGTTTGCGGTTCCTTCATAACCACATCCGATTGGCTTAATCCGGATGGTTCTCTAGCTGCGACCGATAATCGAACTATAGCGATAACTCTGCTGCCGAATGGAGATCGACTGCTCGATTTTGAGATCGTTTTCAAGCCTCACGGCAAGCCGGTCGTTTTCGGGGATACGAAAGAGGGTATGTTTGGACTGCGCACCACCGATACTCTTGCTCCGTCTCGCAAACACGGCGGTCATATGATAAATTCTGAAGGGCAAAAAGATGGGGATTGCTGGGCGAAAAAGGCTTCCTGGGTGGACTACTACGGCCCTATAAGCGGCGAGTCGACGTACGGAATCTCTATGTTCGATAACTCAGCTAATCTGCGCCACCCTCAAACTTGGCATGCGCGAGATTATGGACTGTTCGCGGTCAACCCATTTGGGCTGCACGATTTTGGAATGGGTGCGAAAGGCGCTGGAGACTACACCGTGCCGGCAGATGGTTCCATGACGCTAAAGTATCGACTGCTATTTCACAAAGGCGACACGGAGACAGGGGGAGTTATCGCGCAATACCATGCCTATGCCGATCCTCCAGTGGTCAGCATTCAATAACAGAAGCTTTACCTGGCTTGTTTACGGCCAGGGAACATATCCTTTTGGAGCTTCCTGCATGAGAGCTAAAGTGTTGCCGGAAGGATCAAGGAAGAACACCATCCACAGATCATGATCTCCCATTTGAGCAATCAGATGGGGTTCATCCGTAAATTCGACCCCTCGAGATTTCATATCTTTATATGCAAGCGAGATATCGAGGCAGCGAAAGTAGATTGCCGAACTTTCCCGCTTGAAGGGTATTTTAGATGATTTTTCGATGAAAAGGCGCACTCCTGAGCAGTCGTAAAAAAGCAGGTCACCATATCGATAAAGTTTTCGCAGTCCGAGGACATCGCTATAAAAAGTCTCTGCAGCATCCACATCCGATACGGAAAGCGATATTTGGCCGATCTGGTTTAAAGCGATCATGGATGGCATCTCCAATTAGATTCTTCAAGGTAAAAAACGGGATCTTTCACGCTCAGTAGGAATCCTGCACACGGCGTTTTTGCCGAACCACCGATAGCGATTGCGCGATATAAATTGATAAATCCGATCGCGTATGAATCGGGGAATTATTCCAGCTATCGTAACTAATCTCCAGGCTCCATCTAGCTGCCTGCATATCTGTAGCACGGCATCCGAATGCGTGTAGACCTTCGAATTATGCAGCAGTATAATAGTCTCACCATGCGTTGACTGTACAATTTCAGAAATGAGTCCCGCTGCTGTGGATCCCTGTATGGGAGCAAACATAAATATCTGTTTCTTGTCCGCCCGTATCAGCACGTCGACAGTTTTATTGCATAAACCGCATATTCCATCAAAAAAAATGATGGGCATCATCTAGCTTTTGCGTCTCCATTGAAATACACAATCGTTCAAGCCCGAAGTCATACCGGACAAATCGACTCCTGTGATTTCCAATACCTGACTGCGGAACCAGGTGTCGAATGGTTCGGTTGATTCGGCAAGTCCGGCCATGACCGCTCCCACATCCGGGGCTTCAAAGTAGACGATGATTAAATCACCATGCGGAGTCTGCTGAACAAACCAGCTTTCCCGAAGCACACTTATTTGAGATGCTTCGTATTCACTCAGCCTCGGACCTGCAAGAGCTTTAGTAAACGCATTTAGAGCTTCACGTTTCCCTGGTAAGATAGGGAGCGCCATTCCTGCTTCTGTCACATTCTTCCTCCCGGGTTATTCTTTGTAAAGTCTCTCAATTCTGCTGTCTGGTATGAACCACAAACATGCTACAAAAATATACAGTCCGATGGATATCGATGAGTTGATGAATGCCAGCGGAAGAGCGCTGGCATAAGCCAGAATAGAGACCAATCCTTTGTAATCGATGCCCACTGCCTTTCCTAATTTTGAGTCGGTTCCGTTCACCGCAATCAGTAATCGCGAAAGAATATAGAATGCGATTCCCGCCATCAGCAGGACAAAACCATAGACCGCGACGGGAACCTTTGCGAAGTGATTTTTTCCCATCCAGCTAGTCACAAAAGGCACAACAGACAGCCAGAACAATAGATGCAGGTTTGCCCAAAGAATACTGCCGTTTACCTTCTGGGCGACTTGCAGCATATGATGGTGGTTGTTCCAGTATATTCCTATATATATGAAGCTGATGATGTAGCTGATAAAAACTGGTGTGAGAGACATCATTGCGGTTAAATTGGAACCCTCAGGTTCCTTTAACTCTAAAACCATAATCGTAATTATGATCGCGATGACGCCGTCACTGAACGCTTCCAACCGGGTAGTTTCCATATAAGATTTCTATTGCTTTCAAAATCACAAAAGGCTGCGGGTGTTACCGCTGATCGAGTACAGGATTTTTAAGTGTTCTATTGTACAGTTCTGACCATTCTGAACTGTTGTCGTCTGCATGAACTTCCATGGTTGCACCGCGTTCCTGGACAGGCTGATTACCGGCAAGGCAGTCATCCCACACTTGCCTCATGCTGCAATAGTGCATCACTCTGCCGCCTTCCCAGACTATGGAAAGAAGAAGGCGCGGCTTTGGAAATTCGAATGGCGGTTCCATTTTGTATTTTACGAAGACATCTTCATTAATCACTATGCCCAGTCCAGGAGCAGTGGGCACCTGAATAAAACCTGCTTTGATAGTGAGAGGTTTTGCGAGCAGGTCGTCCGCATAGTTATTCATACAATTTACGGATGGCCACTGTGCAAATGGAAGCACCGCTCCGAGATGTGCTGAGAATGCGGTGGTCAGCCCGGTGCCCACCATCTGGAGCCAGAAAGGCTTCTCGAATGCTGCCGAAAGAGTTCCCTGCCGGAGGATGCTCGCTGCGCCTCCTCCGACGACAAACCCATCACAGACACGGTCTCGAACCACCGTCGTAAAAGGCGGCTCACCGAAGTGCAGTGCGATGGGCCGAGTCGTCTTTTCCCTGAGAATTCTATGGCCCTCGACATCGCGCTGCATAATAGGGGATTCATAGATAGCGATTCGTTCTTGTTTATCCAGTTCTTGAAGAACCGAAGACGCATTTCCGGCGTTAAGCAGCATACAGTTCCAGTCGATATCCAGCTTGAAATGCCGAGGAGATACCATACTGACCGCTTCAACCTGCGCATAAATATCAAACCAGGGCCGTGCTTTGAATTTGTAGGAAGTATATCCATGCTCCTGCGCCTCTACTGCCTCCGCAGCAAACTCTTCCGGCGGCATATCGATATTCCACCAGGAAATGGGGCACCACTCACGCACTCGCGGCAGATTGAACAGCCTGTATACTGGAACGCCCAGTGCCTGCGCTGTCAGATCGTATATGGCCATCTGAAGTCCGGCGCCGAGAGAATCATCCCCTAGAAATTCTGCCGGATTCTTCCCGATGACTTTCGCTGCCGCTTCGTCGGAAACACGGCTCCAGGTGTAGTGAAGTACGGTCTCGCCATATCCAATCATATCCGGCGAATCGGTGGTGACTCGCAGGACTTCCACAATTCGCCACTGCCATACTTCGCGCGCGTTCCATTTCTGGCATCGCGGGGTAAATGGAACATCCAGTACAATGCGTTCAACCTCTTTGATAATGGGAAAAGCGGGCATTGCGGCTGCCTCCAAACTCGGTTTTGATGGGTGGTTCGATTACAGGAAAATTACTAGTAAGATATAGGAATCGATTTTTAAGTACTTAATCAGATTTGCCAAGAAAAGATCGGATATCAAGAAATCGGGAGTAGGCCGCATCCCATAAATCGGGACTATCGGCGGGAGTGTAGTGAAAAAGTTCTGATGAACGGCGGACGACCTCACGGGCCTGCTCCAGGGAACCTATATGTCCTGTTGCTAAAGCCTGCGTGAGAATATTTCCCATTCCCGTCGCCTCGACAGGCCCTGCGATGACTTCTCTTTGAGTAGCGTTGGCAGCAAGCTGGCACAAAAGTCGATTCTGAGTCCCACCACCCACAATATGAATGGTTTCGATTCGCCTGCCCCGAAACTCTTCCAGCCGTTCCAATGTCCATCGATATTTTAGCGCGAGGCTTTCCAGGCAGCATCTTACTGTCGCTCCAACATCGGCTGGTTTTGGCTGACCGGTCCGTTCACAAAATTGACCGATCTCAGCAGGCATATCCGCCGGTGAGAGAAATACAGGTGAATCCGGCTCAATCAACGAAACGAAAGGAGTGGCTGCTGCGGCTCGTTGTGTCAGCTCCGTATAAGAGTGATCTGTCCCCTTGCGTGACCACGTACGCCTGCACTCTTGTATCAGCCACAGTCCCATGATATTCTTCAGCAGCCGGATAGTGCCGCAGGCCCCGCCTTCATTGGTGAAATTGGCTGCGCGAATCTCATCCGAAATGCGAGGCCGGGAGGTTTCGATTCCCATCAGAGACCAGGTTCCGCTGCTGATATAGGCGTAATCTGGCGAAGAAGCTGGAACTGCCACTACGGCTGAGGCAGTGTCATGTTCGGCTGGCGCTACTATAGGAATGGAACCACAGCCAGCGGATTCTGCAATATCTGCACGAAGCTTGCCTACAGGAGATCCTGAGGGCACAATATTTGTTAAAAAATCTGTCGGCAGCCCAAAATCGTTCATGAGGTCGACCGCCCAATTTCGTGTTCGCGGATCGACCATCTGGCTGGTGCTGGCGATAGAATATTCCGTCACTTTTTCTCCAGTAAACCAGAAATTGAATAGATCAGGCATGAAGAGCATAGTTTTTGCAGATTCTAGTATTGGGGAACCGATCTCTTTGAGGCGAAGAAGCTGGAATAGCGTATTAATCTGCATGAACTGGATTCCGGTGCGATCGAATACCCTCTCCGGGGAAACTGTACCAAAGGATTTTTCCAGCATCCCGTTGTTGCCATGGTCACGATAGTGCCGGGGAATCGAGAGAAGTGCATCGTTTTTATCCAGCAGGCTAAAATCGACTCCCCATGTATCTATTCCGATGGAGGCGAAATCAGTGCCGTGCGTTGCAACAGCCATAGTAAGACATTTTTTGAGCTCCGTAAATATGTGCGGTGCATCCCAGTATAGTGTATCGAGGAGGCGAACAGGTCCGTTAGCAAACCGATGAACATCTTCCAGACGCAGCTTGGCGCCATCGAAATGCCCCACCAGACCACGCCCGCTCTCCGCCCCCAAATCACACGCTAAAAACTTTGTCTCAGCACCCATGCGCTACAATCTCCCCCGGTGAAGAAATTCATTTCCTTACGCTAGCTCTCAAACTCGCACGCGTATATCAGGCACATTGCAGTAGAATGCTCTAGAGTTCGAGATTAAGAACGGAATTCCTGCACTAAACCAATTCGTATAAAAACCTCATGCCTCGACATTTCTTGAAAATTAAAGAAAGTTCGAAGCATGAGGAATTTCAGGATTCAGCACCTAGTGGTGATAATCTATTTTGCAAATGCAAATACGTCGTTCGGAACTTTGATGCCTACCTTCTTCAAAGCTTCCACAACGCGTTTATCATCTACACCATCATATCCCACGATGGATGCCGCGATCTTCCCGTCCTTATCAATAACAAACGAGGTTGGAATCCCGTTTACTCCGTACTGATCTCGAGAGATATTCTTGCCTTTTTTGGTTCCTGCCGGATCGTAGGCCAGTGTGAAGGTGTACTTCGACTTGTTGCTGGAGACCCATTTTTGGAACGCTTCCCTCTCGTCAGAGACGCATACACCAAGCACTACTACGCCCTGGTCTTTCACAGCCTTGTAGATCTTTTCGGTATGCGGCATAGACGCCTGACAGGGACCGCACCAGGTAGCCCAGAAATCAAGAAGGACTACTTTGCCTTTGAAATCCGATAGTTTAAGCGTGCCGCCTTCCACGGATTCAGCTTTAAAATCGGGCGCTTCTTTTCCCAGCGCGAGCACTTCCGGTTCAGGAGCTGGTTTCTCTGTTACCAGAGCACGTGTTGAGGGGAATACACGAACTCTCGATCCATCGTCCGCCACTTTGGCTTCATAGTTCATGTGATGCAGTACGAAGGGAGTTCGAATATCGATCACTGTGCAGGCAAAGCTCAGTTTGCCCGTATCCTGCAGGTCCATTGCCAGCCAGACAGGAAGGCTCTTTTTCCCATTTACAGGTGCGCCGTCGTCATCGATTGGCTTGGAATAGAGTGCATCGTTATCATTCTCAATCAGCCAGGCGAGATGACTTTTACCGTTGATGGTGACCTTGCCGACTCGCGCAGTCTGCCGGTAGTAGACGATGCGATCCTGTCCGCCGAAGTGGTAGACACCGAGGCTGTATTTGCCTGTGTTCATCTCTTTCTCAGGCGTTCCCCACGAGGCTCGCAGGGTGAAGGTATCCGTGCCGTACTGTACCCGGCCCGTGGTCTTATCTACAGTTTTTCCTTTCCATGCGCCGTCTCCATCGTCTGTTAAATCGCCATTGTGGTTGGCATCCACATAAATTCGGCTGTCCTGTGGAGTAGGTTCATCAAGCACGACAAGCGTTGCGGCTTTTGGCCCGTTACCAACTTGAATATAGCCGTATTTTGGAGTGCCATGGTAGGCAGGCTCTTTTTTGATACCTTCCGGCTTGGTAGCGCTAAGCTCAACAACTTTCGGAAAAATATAGTATCCGAAACGTTTTACTCCATCAGGGTTCAATACCGTGGTATCGAGAGTAAAAATGCCGGCCGGGGCAGGAGCTGCTGGCGGTGCAGCTTTTCCTATGGAAGATGATCCCAGCAGTACGGCTGCAGAAAATATTCCACACGTTTTTTCAATTCTTTGGAACTGCATTATCGAATTCTCCTTCATTCCACCCAATCACTCGACGTGGGTGATTACCATTTGTACCAAACCAAAACTATTCGACTGAGTTACAGTCCGTAATGTCTGTGACATCCGGACGAGTGATCAGCCATTCATTCACCGGCTCCAGTGTGGCGATGGGCCGTTTAAACTTCGCATGGCCATCGCCGAAAGCGTAGTTGGAACCATGCTGATGCCGGAGATACGGCTTATCCAGATTGTTCAGAGTGTTTGCTGCGTCGTCTTTATGGGCGTAGCATGCTCGAAACGGGCTGCCAATAGTTCCTGTTCCAAATGAGATATCATCGTTTTTTGGCTGTGGATTGATCTCGCACATCACGATGAGATCAGCTGGGTAGTCCATATTTGCAAGCAGCAGGGGCCCGGGAGGTGCACTCCATCCTGCAAAATCGAGGGCGACTTTTTCGTTCATCCCGATTGATTTGGTTAAGACTGTTCCGAAGGAGGTTGGCGTGCCTGCACTCGGACATGTCCAGACGCTGTCGTTCTTAATGTAAGGATTCAGCAGGTAGTCGTAGTAGTTGTCATTGAATGCAAATGGCGAGATTGCAACTCGCTGGGGCACGATAGCCTCATCATAGTCGTTGGCATACATTATGACGGCGAGGGAAATCTGCTTCTGATTGGAAAGACAGGAGATGGCCCGGGCTTTTTCTCTTGCC
>JBBRDM010000154.1:0-13483 GCA_038203935.1 Chthonomonadales bacterium | reverse complement strand
CCTCCAGTTTCAGAACAGGTTGATTCCACGCTTCCAATCAGCCAGGTAGTTTATACTCAGCAGATGGGTGAAGCGAAAGATAGTGGTTTGGGGATGCGCAACAAGATTATCAGTACTGATCCGACCAGTGTCCTAAAATTGAAAAAACCGGAACTGCCTGCAGCCAATCTTGATGTGAATACAACGAAACCTCTGGATACTCCTGGAGACAATCCTGCACCAGCTACAACGAATCCATCGGCGCCGCCTGGAGACACTTCGGCTCCACCACCAGATTCTCCGCAGGTAAAACCTGGAACTGCCAATCCAGATGCAGGGCAGCCTGTATCGAAACCTGCACCGGCATCCCCCGCGAATCCGCAGCTGCAGATTCCGCCGAAGCCAGCTCCGGCAGGCTCGAATAAAACGGGCGCTGCTGCGATACCAACCAAGCCGCCGGTCAACACTACTACCGTTCCACAGGGAGGTGCACGCTGATGTTAAGCATAACGAACAGCCTCCTCGATATTATGCCGCTGCAGATCGTGATGATTACAGGCATGCTGGTACTGATCCTTGATTCCTGCATCCCAGCCTGGCGCAGAGCGAAAGTGTTGAGCCCTGGACTAAGTCTTTGTGGGATAAGCCTGGCTTTCCTTTCCACGATTCATCTGCTGAATAATCCTCCGATCGGCAAGCTATTTGGAGGCGCAATTTCTGCAGATCCGTTCTCACAGGCGTGCAGTATCATTCTGCTGATCATTGCGGCTCTGGCTATTCTCCTCGCGATGACCTATCTTGAGAATATGGAGCTCAATCACGGAGAGTACTACTGCCTGGTACTGTTCTCCACCTTCGGCGCGATGATTATGGCTTCTGCACTTGAGCTAATCGTGCTGTTTATTGGAGTGGAAATTCTCTCAGTCGCACTCTATGTGCTGGCAGGCTTTGCGCGCACGAAAGTGCGCAGTGAAGAAGCTGCGCTAAAATACTTTCTGCTGGGAGCATTCGCCGCTGGATTCCTGCTCTACGGAATCGCCCTGATCTACGGTGGATCTGGTTTCGTCGGGCTGAATCCCACCACGAATTTAGCGACGCTCGGATCTTCCCTGAATATGATATCCGCTCCGCCAGTAATGATGATTATCGGATTAGGCCTGCTGCTAGTGGGGCTTGGATTTAAGGCAGGGCTGGTTCCATTCCATATGTGGACGCCAGACGTTTACGAAGGCGCTCCCACCTCTGTTACAGCGTATATGGCTGCAGCAGCCAAGATAGGCGCTTTTGCGGCTCTTCTGCGTGTTCTGAACGCATTCATTCCTATCTCGAGCTACTGGCTGATCGTGATACAGGTAATCGCTGTACTCACGATGTTTGGTGGAAATATTATTGCAATCACTCAGGACAATGTCAAACGAATGCTGGCATACTCGTCCATCGCGCATGCGGGGTATCTACTGGTAGCAGTTGCTGCAGCCTGTAATACAGGCAGCAGGCTGACCACTCTTCAACAGGCCGCCGCGCACAGCTCCGCATTCGGCGCCGCAATGTTCTACCTGCTTGCCTATTCTCTGACTACCATCGGCGCATTTGGTGTGCTCATCTGGCTGTCCAAACGAGGGCGAGACATTCAGACCCTCAATGATCTAAAAGGCCTTGCACGCACCGATCCTGCAGCAGCTTATACCATGCTGATATTCATGCTTTCCCTGGGCGGTATTCCCCCTACGATGGGATTCATGGGCAAGTGGTTTATATTCAACGCCACCATGCAGTCCGGTCAGACATGGCTCGCACTGTGCCTTGGCGTAGCGAGTATTATATCAGTCTACTACTATCTGCGTGTCGTGTGGGTGATGTGCTTCCAGGAACCCGAAGAAGGAACCAGCCCCGGACGCGCCGAATCTGCGAATGGTGTTCAGACCTCGATCTATTTTGCAGTGGGAACAACGCTTCTTTTTGGAGTGCTTCCAAATCTGATCCAGCCACTGATGGATGCCGCGTCCAGTCTTTTACGTCCATAGCTCAAAAGGTTCACTAATTTGAGCTTAAAAGATGGTGCAATATGGATTAATCTGCGATATGAGGTCATCCGTGAACTTATTTGAGAAATTCTGCGTCTCCATCTATACCGCTAAATCCCTGAACGCTGGTTAATATTCAATTTTTTTGGTAAACAATCACGATTTGAAGGAGTTTGATTTATGCCCACCGCGCATCGCGGAGATATTGTGGGGCGATTAGTGGGAATGTTGGTCTTCCTTGTGGGTGTGGCTCTCCTCCTGATTGTTTTTCATATTGCATACACCCTGTTTACCACACCGCCTGCTTCCGCCCTTGGTCTCAAATTTACAGGCGATCCTAAAAAAGATCCAGCGCTCGCCTCGGTTGGGGTGCAGTTTGCATGGCTGCTATTTCGAATTGCCTGCCTCATTATCATGAGTGTTGCCAGTTCAATGATTTCCAATAAAGGGATTAATCTCTATTTCAGCGCCCTGCACGGCAACCCGGTTACCGTGGTATCCAAAGCGCCGGTTACTCCCTCAGCCCAGTCTTGACAAAAAGGCGATGATGCGCCATAATACCTCAACAAATTCATAGAGTTTAATTGCAGCAGCCATCATTGGATGGTTGTTTCACGGGGGAAGTCCGGTGCGATTCCGGCGCAGTTCCGCTGCGGTAATACTCATATTTTTATGAGAAAGTCCGAATGCCCGTCTGCAATTTATCACATACTCCTCTTCGAGAAAAGGGGGTGATGGAACACCGTTTTTGCAGCGTGCATTTGCTGCAATCCACTTTGTTATCAACACCGCCATCCTGATCGATCAGTGATGGTTTTTTTGTGCCTTAAAGGATGCCAAAATGTCTTTATCATGCCGTAACTCAGGCAAGAAAACTTATTCAGAAAATGCATTCACGCTTATCGAGCTGTTAGTAGTCATCGCGATTATTGCTATTTTAGCTGCGATTTTGTTTCCCGTATTCGCGTCCGCCCGAGAGAAGGCACGGCAGGCAAGCTGCCAGTCGAATGTTCGGCAGCTCGGAATAGCTACGCTGATGTATACACAGGATTACGACGAGACCTATCCGCTGGCACAATATGCAGAATCCGATAACATAGAATACTGGTTCGGCCGCTGCGTCGCCAACTGCAATGTATTCTCACCTCCCAGGATGTTCGATAAAACCAGAGGATTGCTGTATCCCTATACCAAAAGTGGCCAGCTGCAAAGATGTCCAAGCTGGAGTGGTCCAGCAAAATTTGGAGATGGAAATGGATATGGCTATAACTGGGGATATATTGGATCAGACTGTAACATCAATAACTGCTACGATTCCAGTTTTAACTACCTGCCGGGAGCGCCAGGTAATCCAGCCACTCTCGCCTCGTTATCCAGCCCTGCAGAAAAACTGCTCTATGCAGATGCCGGTTTCTATGACTTTTACGATGCTCACGCCATGGTAGAGACTATCTACATCGACCCGCCAAGCCAGTGGAGCTATCCGGCAGGCGGATGTCCTAATGTGGGGTGCAACCCCACTATCGATTTCCGTCATGTTGATAATTCAAAAACGCTTGACAGCAGTTCAGGTAATCGCATCGATCATGGAACAGCCAGCATCGCCTGGGCGGACGGCCACGTAAAAGCGCTCAAAGAAGGTGCATTCAAGGACGATTCCTATTTCACCAGAGATTAAACCACACTCCCATTCTTCTTCCTAATACTACGTTACTCACCAGATGGAGAGAGGAGCATATGCGGACACAGTGAATGTCCGATAATCTGCACCCTCACTCCCGGCCTCTCTCCCTGATTCCCTCGTGCCTCGGAGGGAGAGAGGAGCAAGTACGCTGCCCTATTCACTTCGAAGCGACTATGATCTTTTTGTCACCCTTCTCCCTAGCGAGAACGAGTGGTGGAGGGAGAAGGGATGGGGATGAGGGTTCGAGCTGCGAGATTGCACCCTCACTCCCGGCCTCTCTCCCTGATTCCCTCGTGCCTCGGAGGGAGAGAGGAGCAAGTACGCTGCCCTATTCACTTCGAAGCGACTATGATCTTTTTGTCCCCCTTCTCCCTAGCGAGGAACGAGTGGTGTAGGGAAAAGGGATGGGGATGAGGGTTCAATCATTAGGGGGATTCCAGCAACGCGATTAAATCATTCAGGAGTAGAGTCGCAATAGGATTAGATCCGATATTCCCGGGCAGCTTATAAGTGGTGACAACAACTCGCCCCAAACCCAGCTTCATTTTCGCAGCGATACCTGCGGGATTGTGCAGCCAGCCAGCATATAGTCCCGATACAACGTTCGCAGCAGCGGCTCCGGTAAATACAAATTCCGGCACGACCGCCTCATACTCAAAATCAAAGCGCGACCGATCAGGCAAAGAAGGAAAGGCATCCTCGGCGAACCATGTTTTCGTGGTGCACCAATCTCCCCACCAGGCATTTTCGTCACGATTATGCAGCGTCAGTCCAAGGATATTTTCAGCTGGCAGCTCTTCGCCATTTCCTAAAAATAACAACAGATTTCCGCCAGAAAGAACAAACTCCTCGGAGGAAACGTTCCATTCGGTCGCCATGAGAGGCTGTGGAGTAACCTCTCGCATGGAGTTTGAGGATAAAACAGACGGGAGTGGAACCGATTGAAATCGACGCGGAACTATGACGATATTTTGTGTAGTGGATGCTATCAGAGCTTCGTCAGCTGCTGCCAGTTCGATTTTTATTTGATACTTGCGCGCAGAACTGTTTTCTGGAAGATCCACCTGAATAGCTGGCAGTTCGAAATTTCCATATTCACCGGCCGGATTTATATCTATGTCGGTCAGATCCAGTGATCCTTTCAGGCCGGGAATTTCCTCGATATTCCAATCGATGCGTGCGGAATGGAGCGGACGTCCTGAAAAAGTAGAAAATGTCAGTCGGAGCACTGCCGTTTCCCCTCCCCAGAAACAGGTGCGGTCTTTCAATCGAGGAATAAGAATATCCTGTGCCTGAAGCAGCCTGGATCGCTCGTGAAAAACTTTCTTATTCCTGCCTATATCCAGCAGCCCGTTGCATTCCCAGTTGATATCGGTAAATTCGGTAATAACATAACCTGATATCGCTGCATGCAGGCGCATCTCTTCGACCTCCCATTTAAGCGATAGCCATTCCTGCTCCTGAGAGGCATCAGTCAGAGCGTTATAGTCTTTAAATGCCCTGGACAACTGCTGCTCCTCAAATCGCTCCAGAAAGCCTCTAGGATGCATGGGAATATCCCCGGTATCAAGCCAATAGGGCTCGCCCCCTTCTGCATCAAGTATGTTATCGTAATTGGGCAGTCCCCAGTTACCGAATTCCGAAACAATCAGTGGTTCACTGTCTTTATACTCCGCATCGCCGAAGGGGGAGTAAGTGGAGTAGCGCTTCGAAGTAAAATTATGCATCCACTCCGCGAATTTTCCCGCATGATCCGGAATGTTATAATAAACATGATAGTCATCCAGATCAGATACGATATGGAAATTTGGGTGGCAGGGTGAGTTATCTATTATCAGCCAGCCATCAGCGATAGTCTTGGCGCGATGATATGCGTTTTTCAGCCATGCTCGGTGCTCCTCTTCCAGCATATCGATACCCCAGGCCTCATTAATGATTGAAACGGCGATGATGCACGGGTGATGGGAATCCCGATGCCACATTGCTTTCAGTGTGTCCTCTGAACAATCTTTATACTTTGCAGAGAACTTGCCTCCATTGGGGATTTCATACCAGACTAGCAGGCCAATCTCATCACACATATTAAGATATTCTGTATCTGGAACTTTGATATGGCAGCGCATGAGATTAAGCCCAAGCTCTTTTGCCTTGACAAACTGTTCTCGCAAATATTCAGAAGATGGGGTTGTGTAAATTGTTTTAGGATAGAAATCCTGATCGAGAACTCCTCTCAAAAATATCGGATTGCCATTCACGCAGACCCGGCCATCCTGACAGGTTACCTGCCTGAAACCAAATTTACGTATCTGAATATCGATTACCTGGGAATCTACCAGTAATTGCACTTCGGCGCGATAGAGAAAAGGAAAATCGGGCGACCATAGTTTTACATCCGGCACAGAAACGACGACAATTTCAGGGCCTGTATCGCTGCCTACTGCAGCCGAATTAGAGGCTAATACCAAATTATCATCCTGATAAATATTCACTTGCAGCCGTATCGAAGAATTGGGGGTATTTTGAACTGATTCGCGTCCGATAAGTTTTATGCTGAACGCCGCGATGAATCTATCGATATCTGTGCTGATTTCAATATGATCGATGCTGTAACAAGGTTTTATTTCTATCCAAACGCTCTGCCATATACCCCCAACACTGCTATACCAGCTCTGTTTTCCATGCGGTATGTCTGCAAATAACAGCTCCTCGCCACTTGGAAGTATTGCATTTTCTTTCAAAGTGGAATCGGTCACTTTTACGATCAGTTTATGCTCTGCATCTGCGCTTTGTGCCAGGAACCCTTGAATATCGAAATGAAATGGAGTGTAGCCGCCTTCATGCGAGCCCACAAATTGATCATCAAGCCAGATCTCGGCATAGTAATCCACGGCGCCAAAATTCAAAGTTATCGATTTTCCAGCTAATGACTGCTCCAGCTGAAATTTTGTTGTATAAACTGCAGTGCCTGCCCGATTTATAAGCGCTGGAAAACAGCTTTCCCAAGGGGCTGGAACTGCGATAGAAGTTTCCATCTCCTCATTGAATCGGAAAGCCCAAATGCCGTCCAATGAAACAGTCTCCCTCAGAGCTGAATTGGATATATTTTCGAAATTGCTATTTTTCATTTTTTTCTTTCATATTCCAGCCAAAAATTAGGCCGGACCCTTTCAATCTAGGAGGATTTATGACGTAAAAAAAGTATTATTGTTTTGTAAGTTATATTGATGGGCGCAGCACTGTATGAAAGTGTGATTTGATCTCGAATGTCGAAGCTTTTTAGAACGATTAATGTGGCTGCAGTGATGATTAACAAATGTGATACAAATGGGGGAGTGTATGGAGAGCCAGAACAATTCCACCGAAAAATCTCTGCTGATGGTTATTGATGACGAATCGTTGATGACCGAACTCTTCTCCAAGTTTATGATTCGATTGGGATTCGAAGTAATAACAGCGGATAGTGGTAAAAGCGCTTTGTCGCAGCTTGGTGATCCTGCGGTACAGCCAAAGTTGATAATAACGGATATGTCGATGCCCGAAATGAACGGGGTAGAATTTGCGAGAATACTCGCTCAACGCCGACCCAGTATTCCAGTACTCATAGCAACTGGATTTGCAGCTTCGGAAGACCTGGCTGACCTGCCGGATAATGTCGTGGCTATCGTACAAAAACCTTATCAGTATTTAAAAATCTCTGAAAAGATAAACGAAATACTGGATCTATAAAACTATACGTGCGAATTCATTATTTTCCTCCCGGCACGGATATGGAAGGATTAAAAATCTGGTGCATGATGGGTATCGGCACGAACAGCAGTACGCCCATCACCACGGTGCAGACAATCACCGCTGCCATCAGTGTCGGTTCTTTATAGAGCCCTTCCGGACGCTGCACTGCACTATCCTTCTTGAAAGCTAATGCCAGATAGATAGCCATTACCAGCGCTATGAATGGGAAGGACAGTATCAATTCCAGCCTGTAACGCATTATAAACGCCCCTAAAAAAAGCATTGCCGCGGATCCGTAAAACATAATGGATACGAGAAGTCTTTCTAAAGTGTAGAACGCAAAAGATTTACGATAAGCAGCAGCTCTTGCCGGGTCGTCTATATCTCGGAATTCCGCATACCGTTTCATAGCCATGAAATAGCAGCCGATCATCCAATAGGCTAAAAGGAGTGAAGCTGGGACCGTTAATGAGGTTCCTGTTATATACCAGCCTGCAAGCATTCTCAACGGGTTGTTTACCGATTCCGAGAGTACATCCACGTAAGGAAGATCTTTACTTCGCACCGGCGGAATGTTGTAAAGGCATCCCATTACCCAGAGCACAAAAACAGTGAGAGCGAACGGTTTATTGACCATCATCCCCAGGCCGACACCTACCAGCATCAACACAATCCACTGAACATATCCGAGCGGAATATTGACCTTACCCGCAGGAGTGGGTCTCTGGCATTTCACTGGATGGAGACGATCGAACGGTGCATCCAGCATCTCATTAATCGTATAGTTACTCGAGGCAACCAGACATATTGAGATCAAGCCAATGATGAATCGAGGAACAATTCCTGCCAGCGTGTGCTGCGAATCAATCGCGATAGCAGCTGCCACACCTGGCAGAACGAAAACATTCTTAAACCAGTGGTCAATTCTAGCGATTTGAATATGCCCAGAAATTGTGGGGCGAACTGTTGGCTGCGGCTGGACTAGCTCTGAATTCGGTGTAGTTTTCATAAATTTTATATAACCTATACATCTTCCCGTCAGGGATAAATAATCAAATTGATTCGTCAAAGGCTATACTAGCCCCTCACTTAAACAGCATCTGTTTCAAATGAATAAAATCTTTAACCACTGCAGTTTTGGGCGGGAGCGCGGCGATCTCTTTTCGAGTAACAAGAATGCAATGCATGCCTGCTTTATATGCTGCCCCGGCATCCACATCTGCCCTATCCCCGATATAAAGCGCTTCTTCTGCCGGGATGCCAAGCTCCTTCAATGCGTTAAGAATTCCTTTGGGATGCGGCTTAAATATACCTATTGCCGGATTCTGAGCATACACCACCGTGGTAAAATAGTGCTCCATACCCATCGCTTTTAGTTTGTTATCTGCCGGATAGTCCGAACAGACGGCAAGCTGAATATCTCTAATTTTCGCCTCATCTAAGAACTCAGAAATACCAGGCTGCAAGAACCGTGCCAGAACTGGTAAAGGTGCTGTCTCCATCCACTGTTCTACACATTTTTTTACTGATTCCGCGTCATATCCGGATGTTAAGGCAGCGTGCTGCAGCTGAGCGAGCGCCAAATCCTCTGTTTCAATGCTCTGGTGCCGGATATGCTCCTGAGATTTTCGGAAAGAAGCGAGAATTTTTAGAGTCCTGGCTCCTTGCATCGGGTTGCGAAGAGCCGCAGCCAGCAGCATTTTCAGCATGGCACGCTGAACAGGTTTCTGCTGATAAAGTGTTCCATCTACATCGAAAATTAAAGCTTTGAGGCGGACAGGAATCTCAAATGCTTCTTCCTTCACCGGTGTCGAAGCAGACATTAAGCGCTCCCTGGTGATGCGAATTTGCTTTCGATTCCGTAGGCCGAAAGCACCATAAGCGCCGGCAGAATGGGAACGGAATATCGGCCTAATGCCAGCAGTGCGGCAAGCAGGATGTTTAAGTAGAGAATGGGCATCAGCAGAAGCCAGAAATCCTTGCCAAGATTCTTCGCTCTCACGATTCCCATCCAGGCAAATATCCAGAGAATCAAAGCAGCCAACCCCGCAAAAAGGGAGTTGATCTTGCTGGTCATCTCATACCAAAACGTGAACAGACCGGTGATAAACTTTTTCACAAACTCAAGCGGATTTGCAAGAAATCTTCTCTTTGCTTCCTGATTCAGAATTTTGTCTGTCTCCAGGTCGTTCTTTTCCCAGATGGTACCCTGTTCCACACAAAGTCTTCTGAAATAGTTATTGGACTCGTTTTCTGCATAGGTGTAGGGCGGCAGTTTTAATGTTGCATATTCTGGCTTTGAAAACACATAACCACGCAGGAAGGCATCACTGAATCCAGAACTGATGAGCACCAGATGTCCCCCGGTCACACGGTAGTTTCGAATCGACCAGGGCACAATTACAATTCCCATGCTCACAAAAACCAGCAGTGCGGGAACCAAGTTGGCTGTTGAGCTACCCGAAGCGCCGACCCTTGCACTCCTTTTTCGTAGAAACCAGTAAATCAAAAATATCAGGGGATAGATAACAAAGACTGCTTTAGTCAGCGCAGTAAAACCTGCGGCCACACCAAGTTTTAAAGCATTGGAAATAGTTGATTTTTCGTAATAATGAACTGTCATCAGAAGCATCAAGGTCACTAGAAAAGTGAACAGTATCTCCAGATGAAAATCAGGAACATATCGGAGCAGCACCGGATTAAGCGCGCAAAGAACTCCTGCGATCAGACCGGTTCGATAGCTGAATAGGCGGCAGCCGATGAGATAGGTGATAAGGCAGGTCGCTGCGAAAAGGAGAGATTGCGCAAACTGCAGATAGATCGCATGATCTCCAAATATTCGATAAATTAGGGAGATAAAAAAAGGATAGAAAGGAGCACGGCGCTTTATTAGAATTCCGTACTTATCGAAACCTTCCCCATGGGCGAGGCTTCTGCCCATTGCAGCAAAGTAGTAAGGATCGGGACGATGATCGACGAAAGGCTGGGCCCTGAATCCGATAAATACATAGATGAGCGCGGTTGCGAGCCCTAATCCAAATATCCAGAGATGCGTACTGTTTTTTCTATTTTCTTTTAAATTGGCGCTGCCAGTCACAGAATTCCTCACGAAATTGATACACTAATCTTCGGCTGATCTATATTTCTCATTCAGTCTTACATCGCAAGAACCGGACTCTTTTTATGCCAGTCCGAAGCCTGCTCGTAGGCGTATGAAATTCGAAAAACCATCTCCTCATCAAAAGGCTTTCCAATGACCTGCATACCCACTGGAAGTCCTTCGGAGAAACCGCACGGCAGCGAGAGCGCAGGGAGACCGGCCATATTTACCGGAAGTGTGCAGACATCCGCCAGCTTCATGGCAAATGGATCGGATTTCTCTCCGATTTTAAATGCGGTGGTAGGAGAAGTCGGAGTGAGCAGAATATCGTATTTCTCGAATGCTCTGTCGAAATCATCCCGTATGAGTGTTCGAACCTGCTGCGCCCGTTTGTAGTAGGCATCGTAGTAGCCTGCAGACAGCGCATAGGTTCCAATCATAATGCGCTGCTTCACTTCATCCCCAAAACCCTCGTCACGAGTTTTCTCGGTGAGGCCAATGTGCCCGGCTAGCTCTTTCGTACGCAAACCGTATTTTACACCGTCAAACCGGGCGAGATTACTGCTGGCTTCCGCAGGGGCTATAATGTAGTAGGCTGCCAGAGCATATTCCGAGAATGGAAGCGTGCACTCCTCCGCATCGGCCCCAAGCTCACAAAGCTTCTGGATGGCCGCTCGCACAAGCGCATCGATATCCTTGCTCACCCCCTGCGCAAAAAATTCACGCGGAACGCCGATTTTCAGTCCCTTTACATCCCCAGAACAGGCGCTCAAATAGTCCGGAACTGGAACGGAGATCGAGGTAGAATCCATTGCGTCGTTGCCGGAAATGAGATTCAAAACCGCAGCACAGTCCGATACCGTTCGTCCAAAAGGCCCGATCTGATCCAGCGAGGATGCATAGGCGATGAGCCCGTATCTGCTGACGCGGCCATAAGTTGGTTTCATCCCCACCACTCCGCAGAGAGCAGCCGGCTGGCGAATCGAACCGCCGGTATCCGACCCTAAAGCAACAGGAGCTTCGAATGACGCAACCGCAGCAGCGGAACCGCCTGAAGAACCGCCTGGGACCCGCGAAAGATCCCACGGATTTCGGGTGGTATGATATCCAGAATTTTCTGTGGAAGAGCCCATGGCGAACTCATCACAGTTTGTTTTACCCAGAATAACCATTCCAGCCTGTTTCAGTCCCGATACGACACCGGCATCATAAGGAGGGATAAAGTTATACAGTATTTTAGATCCTGCTGTCGTCCGCATCCCGCTCGTACAGATGTTATCTTTGAGTGCAATGGGAATACCTGCCATATCGGAGAGCGCTTCGCCCCGGGATCTTTTTTCGTCCACTTTCGCAGCCTGGTCCAGTGCATCTTTTCGATCGAGGGTGAGATAAGCCTGAATATCTTTCTCCACTACATCGATTCTATCGAAAAGACTTTCGGTAAGCTCCGCGGAAGATATCTTCTTTGATTTTAAAAGCTGGCTGGCTTCAAGAGCAGATAGTTGATAAAGTTCGGACATAGGTATCCTTCAAAACCGTGCAGTTCAAATGAGGAACAGGTGAGAGGTGTGATATACTAAACATCGCCGACGATGCGGGGAACCACAAAACATCCATCTCTTGATTCAGGAGCATTCGCAAGCGCTGATTCTCTTGCCAGAGAATCCTTCAGTATGTCGTCCCGCAGAATATTAATCATGGGAATGGAGTGCGAAGTAGGTTCCACGCTGGTCACATCCACCTCCTGCAGCGTTTCAAATCGCTGCAGCAGTCCATTAAGATGTACTGCCTGCTGGTCTATCTCGGCGTCGGTGAGTTCCAGTCTGGCAAGCAGTGCGACTTTCTTAACATCCTCACGATTTAATGCCATGCTGTTCTCGCTCCCAGGAAAATAATAAAGCCGCTTCAAAATTAGAATAGATCACTTCTTGTGCCTTGATTTTACTCTATTTTCGGCCGTAACGGAATAGTTTGAAATTAAAATCTATGTTTTCGAATTCAAAACTGAATAATAGCGCTCTATGGTATAATTACTTGCATGGTACAACAGGAGGACACATCGTCTGGTACAAAGAAAGCCCATGCTGCCGAACGTTCTCCGCGTTCGGACTGGGGCGTCTTCACTTTTTTCAACCAGCTGTTGATATCTATCGGTGAAACTTTCCTCCTCATCGTTCAATCCCTCCGGTCGCTGTTGACTGGCCGTGTCGCTGTGCGCGATATTTTAGCTCAGATGAGTGCGGTCGGCGCCGATTCTATATGGATCGTTCTGGCAAACACCTTTTTCACCGGCGCAGTTTTTGCCATCTATACCGCTACCCTTGCGGTGCAGATCGGTTTCCCGGAGTTTGTAGGCGGAACGATAGGTTACGCCTTCCTAAACGAACTAGGCCCCATGCTGGCTGGGGTTTCATTGGCATCGCGGGCAGGAGCTGCTATCGCCGCGGAAATTGGCACCATGGTCGTCACAGAGCAGGTGGATGCACTCAGGGCGATGGCGGTATCGCCTATTCAATACCTGGTTGCTCCGCGTGTTATAGCTGCAATGTGCATGCTTCCTCTACTGACAATCATTGCAGATATTTCCGGTCTGGTTGGCGCGACATTAGCCGCCAGGTCTTATGGTGTGGGAAGTATAGTTTTCTGGGACTCAGTCCATAAATATACACAGCCGCTCGATCTATCACTCGGGCTTGTAAAATCAGTTATTTTTGGAATGCTTGTAGGAGCTGTGTCCTGTCAGCAGGGGCTGAGAACAGGCGGGGGCGCCACGGGAGTTGGAAGAGCAACCACAAGCTCTGTAGTATGCTGTGTGGTGCTCATTTTCCTATCCGACTTTTTTCTGGCTCAAATACTTACTGAAATCTTTCATAGGCATCTGTGAGCAAAGGCGCGATGAGCCAGATTAAAATCATTAACATCTGCTTTTCGGCAGAAAGCAAACAGATACTAACGGATATCAACCTG
>JBBRDM010000153.1:0-13493 GCA_038203935.1 Chthonomonadales bacterium | reverse complement strand
TCTGGAAGAAGATGCCGCCTCCATGGTAAATCAAACTGTCGAAAAATTTGGGAAATTGGATATATTGGTAGCAAATGCAGGCATTCTGAAGGCGCATGATATCACTGAATTTCCCGCAGCCGAGTGGAAGGCAGTCATCGAGGTCAATCTGATTGGTTATTTCCTCTGTGCACAGGCAGCTGCAAAAGTGATGATTCCGAACAAAAAAGGCAGTATCATTCAAATCAACTCAAAGTCTGGAAAAAAAGGAAGTTTTCGGAACAGCGCGTATGCAGCAAGTAAGTTTGGGGGCATTGGCCTCACACAAAGTATAGCGCTGGACCTCGCGCCCCACGGAGTCCGTGTCAACGCCATCTGCCCGGGAAATATTCTGGACGGCTCTCTCTGGAAAGAGAGCCTGTATGCCCAGTATGCGCGGACACAGGGCCTTACTGAAGAAGAGGTGCGGGCAAAATATGAATCCCAGGTGCCTCTTGGACGAAGCTGCACCTATGAGGATATATGCAATACTGTCGTGTTTCTTGCTTCAGAGGAGTCTTCGTATTTCACAGGGCAGGCGCTTAATGTGGCTGGCGGGCAGGAGATGGGATAAAATAATGGGATACTGCCTATATGAGGCAGTATCCCATTACACATAGATCAATAAGAGTAGTTATTCGAGAATATAGCTTCTTAGATCACGGCGCTTCGCCGCGAACTTCAGCTTTTTAAGAGCCTGAACCTCTATTTGACGGACACGTTCACGGGAGATATGCAGGGTCTCTCCTATCTCCTGGAGCACTTGTGCAGAATCGTCGTCGAAGCCTAGTCTTCGACGCATTATTTCCAGTTCTCGCGGAGTGAGTTCGGAAAACAGTGCGCCCAGTTCCTTCTGCATCTCAGCGATAAGAATTGCATCCTGAGGGTTCGATGCAGACCTATCATTAATTAGCGAAGCGAGTGTGGTATTCTCTTCGTCTCCAACAAGCATATCGAGCGAGACGGGCTCCTGCCCCGCGAGCATGAGGGCGCTTACTTTCCGAACAGGCAGCCCCATGCTGTGGGCAATCTGCTCGGCAGTGGGTTCGTCACCCAATTCACGCAGCAGCGCAGTGCGAGTTTTTTCAAGCCTGCGCAGCGTTTCTGAAACGTGCGCGGGAATACGAATTGCTTTTGCTTTATTATCAATGGCTCGGCTGATTGCCTGCCGAATCCAGTGTGTTGCATAGGTGCTGAAACGATAACCCTTGCTGGGATCATATCGTTCTGCAGCCGTCATCAGCCCGATAGCCCCCTCCTGGACCAGATCCTCGAACGGGACCAGAGGTGTATGGTAGTTCTTAGCTATATTAATTACAAGCCGCATATTTGCTTCGACTAGACGGTCCTTTGCAGCTTGAGCTGGTTTTCCACCATTCTGAACTCTATTAGCAAGATCGACCTCCTCTTCGAAGGTGAGCAGACGAAGCCTGGTGAGCTGCGTCATATATGTAAGTGCATCCCCGATGCCTCGCGAACTGGACTGTTCTTCCAACCCTTGAGTCTTATCAGGTGCAGTTGTTGGGTTAAGCGATGGTTTCATGGTCACGCTGCCATTTCTCACAATCCATCCATTCCGGGAGTATTGAAAATATGCTCCAAGCATCTGATGGTAAGTTACACAGTTGTAATTGAGCTTATTCGGACTGGATGAACTAGTTATTCCACAGGAATTGGTATCTGGTAATGTATCCAAACGCCTTGACAGAAATCCCGGTAATTTTACATCTCTTCATAAGTCAGAAAATCTGTACGCTTGATGGAGTTTAATATGTCTTACTTTAAAAATGCTCCTTTCGCGGCTGCTCGCTTGATTGCTTACAGCTGCGCGTTCGCGTTCCTCTGGATTGGAAGCCAAAACTGGTCATATGCCGAGCAAAGGATAAAAAGTATGAATGCTGCACCTGACGTGTCTCAATGCCTTCAGTTTGGTTCTTTTCAACAGGACTTCGCGACGATCTATACAGACTTAGACGGCCTTGGATCGAAAAATGTTTATTCGACTGCAATAGGTCCAAATGGATCTATTTACGCGGCCACTCAAACAGGACTTTCTGTACTGCGTAAAGAGGAACATAAATGGCGATCTCTTTCCACTAAAATACAAGATCCGGAAGTAAAATGGATTAAAAAGGGATCGCATTATCTCTATTTTGGATCAATGCAAGAAACATACCAACTCTCATATACCAGGGATACAGTTACCAAATTAGATATACCTGCTGGAATCATCGATCTGATGATAGGCAGGAAAAGTGGTGATCCTCATCTGGCAATTTTGAAATCGAGTATTTATGAACTCACTCACAAAAATGCCATAAAAGCGGCATCTGGTGCAACGCTTAAATCAGCCGCAGAGTTGTCGACCGGCCAGATCATCCTAACTTCTGATAAAGGTCTCTTGCATCTCGAAAATTCGAAACTCATCCCAATCTCCAGCCGTACTGACTATGCGAATAACACAGGAACACTTTTAGATAACAATGTTCAGGCGATAGCTGCGGATGGACATGGCGGGCTATGGACAGCTACGCTCAAAGGTTTGAACTACTATACGCATGGAGCATGGCTGGAAATTAGCAGTAATTTAGGGCTGCCGATAAATGAAATTAAAGCTCTTGCTGTCGGTTCTCACGGAGAGATATGGATCGGCGGCGACATCGGGGCAGCCAGGCTCTTTCAGGGAGCATGGAGATACTATGCCGGCAGGAGATGGCTCCCTTCCGATAGAGTGCATTCAATAACGGATGATGGCGCCGGGGGTGCCTGGATTGCCACGGAGGGCGGCATTGCGCATATTGCGTTCCGCGATATGACCATGGAGCAAAAATCTGCCCACTTTGATTCTATAACAGAGGCACGGCACAACCGGAATGGATATGTGACAGACTGCCAGCTTACAATACCTGGTGATTTAAACAGCTTTCGGTATGAAGCCAGCGATAACGATGGACTGTGGAGCGCGTTGTATATCTGTGGCGAGTGCTTTCACTTCGCTGTGACTAAAGAGGAAGCAGCGCGAACCTCTGCCAGAAAGAGTATGAACGCAATTCTAGAGCTCGTTCGCCTTACGGGAATTCCGGGATTTCCTGCGAGAGCGGTCATACGTAAGGGGGAGGCGGTTAACCAATCCGACGCGGGGCCGAACTGGCACAAATCCCCCTTCGATCCGGATGTACTATGGAAAGACGATACCTCCTCCGATGAGATCGATGGGCATTTTATGGCGTGGTATGTCTACAGCGAACTCACTGCTGATTCAGACGAGAAGAAAAAGATCGCAGAAACATGCCGGGCCGTTATGAACCATATTTTGGATCACAAATACACGCTGGTCGGACCGAATGGAAAGCACACAAGATGGGGAGTATGGGCGCCGGAACTGCTCAATAATGATCCGAAGTGGGCTGCTGAGCGTGGACTGAACTCGCTGGAAATCCTATCACATCTCAAGGTCGCTATACATCTGTGTGGAGATCAGCGCTTCAAGGATGCCTATCAGGATCTTATCGTCAATCATCACTACGCTGCTAACACGATCAACCAGAAGCTGCTGCCGCCCGAACACGAGAATAACCATTCCGATGATGAGCTGGCCGCCGTAGCCTACTATCCTCTGCTCCAACTGGAAGAAGACCCTGAACTTCGAGGGATATATCTTTTGAGCTTACAGCAGACACAAAATATATTGAAGCCTGAGAGGTCTCCACTTTACAACATACTTTTTGGTGCATGTTCCGGGCTGCCGTGTGATGCGGAAGCGGCAGTGCAATGGCTGCGCGACTGCCCGCTCGATTTGATAAAATGGGGAGTTGTGAACAGCGTTCGTGCCGATGTGACGCTTTCTGAACTGCTGGATCGTTTCCAGCACAGGCAGCTGACGCATGTGCTTAATCCGAACGAGACGCAGGTCTCGAAATGGAACTACAACCCCTATGCTGTCGATACTCCTGGAAATGGCGGCGAGGAATCGGATGGTACTTTCTGGCTGCTCCCCTACTGGATGGGCAGATACCATAAAATTTTAGGCGCAACAAAGTAAGCTGTTACTCATGATGTGGACAGTGTCCGGGTTTAGTCATATTTTATTTTCAGTGCAGGAATAATGATTACTTTTCGATAACAGTGTCACCATAACGGGCGGCCATATTTCGTTTTCTACACTCCAATCTGGCGTCAATCTCTTGCGTACAAGAGTTTTTTTCGATATAAAGGATCACCTATTGGAACCTCAATTGAAATATCGAGCTATCTGGATTCCTTCTTCGATAGCGTTTTTAGCGCTGTTAATTACACTCTCCAGCCAGCCCCTCGCAGTTCCAATTCCCGGCAAGCTGGTGGAATACACTAATCCGGATAAATCGATAAATTTGCTCCGACCGCAAAACTGGAAAGTTACCAATCGATCGGCACAGGCTGTTAGTTCTGAACTGAATTTTTCGCCCGCTCAGAATGTTACCTACAAGATCAATTCCGACCTGTCCGGCTCATTGATGGCGGACATTGCGAAGCCTATCGCTCCTCCGGTATCTGATGTTCCAGAAGGAGTAGATCCACAGCAGGCAGCGGCTGCATTTCCTGCGCAGAAATCGGCTCTCCAGACACTGCATGAAATGGATACGAAGTCATTTGCTAGAATGTATTTAGAGTATCAGGAGATAGGAACAGAGCCAGCGCAGATTGCCGGAACGGAAGCGCTGGTTACAGAGTTTAAATGCAAAGCTGCTTCGACATTTTCAACCAGAGATATCAGTGGAAAACGGATATCTCTGATTACCAATGACCGCCGAATAACCATCGTCGCAACCTGCCCGACAGTGATGAAGATAGTTCTGTTCCCAGTGTTCGATAAGATGACCGAGAGCATTCAGCTGAACAAAGGAGGCAGTTAATATGCGATGCCCAGCTTGTGGTATGGAAAGTAAAACTTCAGATCGCTGCGAGTGGTGCCGCAATCCGATAGTGTATGCAGCTGTGCTTCCACCCGACGCCCAGGCTGGAATAACCCCCGGCACGGTTCGGAAATCTCGCACTACCCTCACGGGCGAAGTGGAATACTACGATGAGGTAATTTCCACACCAAAATACTCTGCACCGGTAATTCAAACGCATGGCGTCGTGCCGGATACGACGGTTCAGATAAACTTGAACCAGCCGCAGGCGACCATGCAGATGAATACACAGCAGCTTCAGCCAACGATTCAGATGAATATGCAGACTGCCCGGGCGATGACTGCAGGAAGAGAGCTTTCATCTGGACTGAAAGAGGGAGAAACGCTGCCTCAGAAAAGGCTGTTGGGTGATATCAGCATTTTGGAGCGATGGGAGAAATATCTCGCGCTTGCATTTCCAGTGATGGTGCTCTCACTCATTTGGGTACATTTCGCGCCGAATGCCTACATTCTAGTCACCTGCATCGACCTATTCATACTGGGAATGTTTATGGGCATTTTTCGAGCTGTTCCCTCCTTCGACGACGAATATACCGATGTGAGCGTTGTTCTGATAGTCTGCGTTATGTTTGGCCCATTGCTTGCTTTAATGGGGTATGGCATTCTGTGTCTGATCCGCCAGGATGGAAATCCTGCAATATTCGCTTTGTTCGTGCTCTACTATTTCGTATCCATCACCATAGGAATCGCCTTTCAAAGTTCAGTAAACAGCCTGGGACTGATCGTAAGTTTTGGGATGTTCAACCTTCTGGGATTTCTGGTAGTTTTTCTTTGTTTCGCCGGATGGCTTTGCAGCAGCTTCTTTATTCCACTCGACGAATAAAATTAGGAACCTTACTCGATTTGAATACGTCCATCGGAGTACAGTCTTTTGAGAAACAGGTTGGAATTCGAAATTGATGTATGTCGACTGTCTGACAAGGAGTCTATAATATGAAACTACAGCTCAAAGCAAGTACCGTCGAAAAAATGACTAAAGGCGGAGTAAAGCGCCTGCGCAGAGAAGGATTAGTTCCAATTTCAATCCAGCATCGCGGTCTTTCTACACTCCATCTTACGCTGCCGGCAAAGCAGCTGGATGATTTTATGCATCATCACGGCCATTCCAGCATACTCGAAATTATCGAAGCATCCAACAACAAGAAACATTCTGTACTGATCCACGACGTTCAGCGCGATTCCATCAGCAATAATCTCCTGCAAGTTACATTCCAAAAGATCGCCAAAGGCGATACCATGAAGACTCAGGTGCCGTTAGTCTTCCATGGCGAACCGGAAGCTGTCCGCCTCCACACTGCGATTATTCAGCATGGATTAGAACACCTGGAGATTCGGTGTCTTCCGAAAGACCTGCCGGAAAATATCGATGTGAATCTGGCTGAAATGTCTTTCGGAGAGGTTTTACGAGTATCAGACCTGGCTGTAAAAGGCAGCTATGAGATATTGACACCGGCAGATACTGTAGTTGCTTCGCTCTCTGCTCTAAAAGCCTATACGGAAACGGATACTCCAGCGGACAGTGAGGAAGCAGCAGCGTAGTTTTCGGCACGCTTCTCTCGATTTTTTCCCAAAAGTAGGAAGAAACGAAAGTCACAGAAGTTCCCACTGTTGCTTAGCTTCCAATTGTGGAACGTTATATCAGCCTCACTTTCAATATGAGAGTGAGGCTGATTTCCGTTTATCGTATTCATGTGAGATTGAAGTTCTGCAGAGCCAAACGCACTGCGAAAGCTGAACGCACGGACGCTCAGAGTGCTGAGCATATTTGCGAAGTCGGAGACGATCACTGCTTCTAACGTGGCGATGCTCTTCAACTTTTCAGATCGCGCAGCACGAACGGTGCTGCAAGAACTAGTAAATCAGGGGGTATTGAATATAGTAAATTCGTCCAATCGTGCACGTACTTACGGTTTATCGGAAGTTTATCGGAACCTAATCGGAAGTTTATCGGAAGTGGAATCCATTCTGAGAGAGAGATAAAACCGGCCATTATCTAATCCTGGTTTGGATACATTTTTAAAAGCTATTCTCCTCTTAAGCTCAACTGGCTGCTTTTCGTTATGAAGTTCCACAATGGTTTGCTAACGATGTGAACAATTTTTTCAACCCAGTTCAACAACATTTGATCCAAATCTTTAACGCTTACTAAACCGAGGAATAGAAATCCAAGAATGAGGATGAGAGTTATGCACGGTACCACAATCAGAGTGAAGATGATGAGAAAACTCATAATCGCCATACCCTTGAAGACTATATCAAGCACGAATCTCATTCTGAATTATCCTCAATATGAGCGGATGGATTGGCAGTTCTAATTAGTTTTACCGCACCTCGTCTAGCACAAGTTTCACTGATTTATTCGCCGGCAGATCGATGATTACCCTGCCAGGATGGTTGGACATCTCCAGCAGAGTTAGTTTCCGTCCCCAGGCTTTTGCAGAGATAACTTTCTGATGCGGCGGAGCCTGAATAGTCACAGATTTGGCAAACTTACTCGTGAGTTCAACCGTGGTTGCGCGTAAATTTTCCCACTGAATCCCTACCTCGATATTTCCGCGTGCCTTTAAACCCGATATATATCCAGTTTTCCAGCTCGAAGGAAGAGCAGGCAGAATCCGAAGAACGTTATTATGGCTCTGCATCAGCATTTCTGCGACACCGGCAGCGCCGCCGAAGTTGCCATCGATCTGAAATATCCTGGGCGGATGAAGATCCAGAAGACTGATAGTAGCAAAATCAGTGATAAGATGCCTGAGGTCGCTTTCCGCCTTGTCACCTTCCTGCAGGCGTGCCCAAAACCCCACCACCCAGCTTCTGCTCCAGCCAGTATGTCCGCCGCTATGGGATAATCGAAGTTCCAAAGAAGTCCTTGCGGCTTTTGCGAATTCAGGAGTTCCTTCCATTGTGATCTGGTCACCCGGGAACAGCCCAAATAGATGCGAGAAGTGACGATGGCCGGGCTCCGCTTCTTCATAATCTTCCAGCCACTCCTGAAGCTGCCCCTGTTTGCCCACCTGAAGGGTCGGAATTTGTTCCAGGATTCTCACCCAATCCGCACGATCTTTCGCGTCGACACTTAGAATTTCGGATGCTCGAATGAGATGCGAGAGCAGATCGTGTATCAGCTCAAAATCCATGGTCGCACCGATGCAGAGCGAGACGGGCTGAATTCCGCCAACGAAATAGTTTTCCGGAGAGTAGGAAGGAACTGTTACCAGCCGGCCATGCCATTTACTTTCCGGCCGCGGATCTGCAACGAGATAGTCTTTATAAAAATCCGCGATCTGTTTCATATAAGGATAGGCGCGTTTTTCAAGAAACTCTTTATCTCCCGTATACTCATATCGCCACCAGTAGTGCTGCGCAAGCCAGGCGCCTGCACCCGTCCATTCGCTCCATCGGCCCTGGCTTTTAACGGGGATCGCCCACGGGTCACATACGATGGGAACAAAACTTCCGCCGCATCCATAAAGGTTCTTCGCTGCCGAATGCCCATTGGCGGCAAGACGGTCTCCCAAATCGAAGATAGGATCCTGGCATTCAGAAAGATTGGTGACTTCTGCGGGCCAGTAGTTCATCTGGAGGTTGATATCCATATGGAGATCCGAATCCCAGGGAGGCTGCAAATCCTGGTTCCATAGTCCCTGGAGGTTGGCTGGCAGTCCGCCTGGAGCGCTGCAGCAGATGAGGAGATACCTGCCATAGTCGAAGTACAGCGCCTCCATCGAGGGATCGTTTTTGCCGGCTTTCAAATTTGCGAGACGGACATCTGTCGTCAGTTTGGAATCGTCGCTATCTCCTAGAGCCAGTTTTACACGATTGAACAACGCCTGATGCTTTTTTATATGAGCAGACAGCAGCCTGTCAAAATTACCGCTCGACCGCTTGAAGGCGTTATCTACCAGTTCACGGGCAATATCCTCCGGTTCACGATGCTTCAAACCTGCTTCATGGTAGGTTGCCATTCCCAAAGTCAGCAAAACTTTTGTACAGCCGTTGAGATGGAGAACTGCCCCATTCGGACGTGAGGCAGATGCCGAAATCGAAAGAGTTCCCTCTATATTTTTTGCTCGGGCAACGGCTGCAAAAGAGAGGCCTTCAATGAATTTACCTTTGTATCCAAAATGATCGTTCGTCGTAATTGAAGTTAGCGCACACTCTTTATCTTCTATTCTCGAAAGTTCAATATCGCCGGTGAGCCCGCCCGTTTTGCTGGAGGTAAGAGAAACAACCAACACACCATCGGCACGGGATGTGAACACTTCCAGAACTTTAGTGCTGCCGTCGGACGTAAATTCTGTTCGGGTGAGGCCAGTGGAGAGATCGAGAGATCGTTTGTAATCCGAGGCGTGATCCTTATTGGCAAAATGAAAAAGGATATCCCCGAAAGGCTGATACGCATCAACGCCAGTATTTGGAAAAACACCAAGATTGGAGACCACCTGCTCGCTAGCTTCGATAGTTTTCCCTTCAAAAAACTGCTGGCGTATAGCCGCCAGATTTTGGGCAACTACGGGATTTTTTCTGTCCTTGTATTTTCCACGCCAGAGCCACTGATGATTGAGCGCTACTCTTTCCTGGCCCGGAAGCCCGAGCGACATTGCCCCTATCAGGCCATTCCCTATCGGCAAACCACTCATGTATTCTGTGGTAGGCTTGTCGTACCAGAGGACTGGTTTCGGTGGAAGCGCGGTGATGCCGGACGCCAGTGTCATGCTAATTAACATGGGCAGCAATGTCCCCAGCCTTTCTTTTAGAAACAGTTAAAAAAAGTCAGTCCTTTCCAAATTAGGAAAGGACTGTTTTTGAGATAGGTTTAGTAGTGCAGCGCGCCGTGCAGCGGCAGAGGCACAATCCATACATTACGGAACTGAACCGTGTTATGGTGATATTGAAGCAGCAGCGGGCCTGGCTTATCATAAGATGTTTTCTTGTTGAGGCCGGTGGATCCTTTGATTTCCGTGTTGTTCTGCACCAGCACCCCATTCAGGAATACAGTGACTCGGGCATTCTCGGTTTTAGCGCCGCTGGCATCAAAGCGCGGAGCCCGGAAGACGATATCGTAGGTCTGCCAGGTCTTTGGCGCTTTGCAGGCATTGAAGAGTGGGGCCGCCTGGCTGTATACAGCGCCGCAATCGCCTGATCCCGGGTCTGCTATACCGAATGAATCGAGAACCTGAATTTCGTAGCATCCCTGTATAATGACACCGCTATTTCCCCGTCCCTGACCTTTTTCTTTCGGCATGTAGGGCACTTTGAACTCCACATGGATCTGGGCATCCTGGTACTCCTGCTTCGTGATGATATTATCATCCTTGCTCTCGATAGCGCCATCTATTATGGGCCAGTTTGGCTTTGCATGGGAACCCTGCATCTCCCACATCGAATCCAACTGTTCCTGTTTCCCGTTAAAGAGTATAATCGCTCCATCAGGCGCTTTTCCTCTCGATTGCGCACCGCTGACATGACCTCCCTGCGAAAGCAGAGCTATTCCTGCAGCAGCGATACTCATTCTTCGAATGTAACTTTTTAGAGTGCGCTGGTCAGCGAACACCTTGTTCATAGAACCTCCTGATCGATGAATAATGCGTGCAGTCTCGGTTTAATTTTTTGAGACGCAAAAATTCATCTCATTACGATATCAATTCTTTTCAATTTTCCATACAAGGTACTCATTTTCCTGCGTAAACTCCTGATAATTCCTAACGAAAGGCGATCAAACTATTCTGGAAATATCAAAACAGGGAGGGAATAGCAACCAGTTTATTTTATCAGGGCTCTCTATCGTAGCCAATGAAATCTCCGGATTCTAACTTTTCGTCTTTTGCAGCTTTAGATTTTTGAGCAGCTGCTCGCTCAGCACGATGGTCTCGAGGAATCGCTGCTTCCATATTCCCCACTCTGTGCAATGGAATCGGCTGAAGCGGAAGCGGATCAGGCAGGGAGGTTTCCTCCACTCGTTTAGCGAGATGACGATCCATGCGTTCTTTAAGCTCGCTTACGACCTCTGGCCGGGCCTCTGCCAGATTATTGAGTTCACCGGGGTCATCGCACAGATTGTAGAGTTCGACATCGGATCGGCCATGGATATCGGGTATTTCGAGAGGCACAATCAGTTTCCATGTCGAAGTACGCACTCCGCGTTTCTTCATCCAGGTGTTTTCTGTGATGTGCAGGATATCTGTCGTACCTCGTGTTGTTTTTGAAAGGTCGTTTATTAGCGGCAATAAGCTCTTCCCAGTCATTCCCTCTCTTTTTGCGATTTCCGAGAATTCGAGAAAATCTAGTATTGTCGGTGTTATGTCCGGGGTCTGGGTCAAACCGTGTACTCGCCTGCCTGCGGGCAGCTCACCAGGGCAGTGCAGAATAAGCGGAATATGCAGATTGGTGTCGTACAGCCCATGATGATCGAACCAGCAGCCGTGTTCATCCAGCTCCTCGCCATGGTCGGCAGTAATAACCAGCAGTGTATCCGAAGTCAGTCCAAGCTCATCAATGTGTGCAAAAAGATGCGACAGGCAGGTGTCCAGGTAAGCGATACTGGCATCGTACTGGGCTTTCGGAAATTCTATATCGGTTACTCCCGGCATCCACTCAGCAAAGTAGTGCTTGAAGTTTTCAAAATCCCATAGTTCATCCATACTATCATTATCCGGATCGTATTCGTTACCGGCGTAGAACATCCGATCGAATGGAGCGGGCGGCAGATAAGGGGTATGCGGATCCCAGTAGTGCAGAAAGAGAAAGAATGGACTATCTTGATCAGCACAGTGCGTAAGCGCTTTAATGGCAGCATTGTTCACTGCCTCGGCTTTGCGCCAGGCGCTCGGTTGACTGATTTCCCATTTGTAGTCCTCGGTATGATCTACTCCGCGCAAAAACCACCGGCCCAAATTATCCGCAGAAGCTGTAAAATAGCCTTGCTCTTTCAGCAGTTCCGCAATCATTTTCACTCCCTCCGCAGGCTCAGGAGAGCCGGATTGAGAAGTGATTTGATGCGCATAGACGTCTTTGCCTGTCATCATTGTGGTGTGGCCGGGAAAAGTGGGAATATGCGGACTGAAGAAATCGGTAAAAACGACACCTTCCGCGGCAATTTTATCCAAATGCGGGCTGGTTTTCCGAAAATGCCCATAGCAGCTCAGCCGGTCTGCGCGCATAGTATCGAGGCTGATGAGTATCACATTTTTCATATAGCAGCAGTTTCCCTGAAGATTTTTTTCTAATCTGTTCTTCGAAATTGTTTCCTGGAATTCCTGCATTATTGAAAATCTGGTCAGCGCCAAAAGATCGCCTGACAAAGCTTCGTTGCTGCAGCCAGCTTCGACTACGCTTCAACGCCTGCTTCGGTGCACACGCTAAGAATGAAGCAGATTGTGAGTACCAAGTCAGGATATCACGTGTAATAAAGCATTTGCCCCTCTCTTAACGAGGAAAGAGCGGGAAGGAGAGATCTGCGGTGAGGTGCACTTCTGTAGGGCAGATGCTCCGTCGTCTGCCGAGGGAATTTGCAGGTATTTGCCCCTCTCTTAACGAGGAACGAGCGGGAAGGAGAGGGGCTGCGGTGAGGTGCATTTCTGTAGGGCAGATGCTCCGTCGTCTGCCGAGGGAATTTGCAGGCATTTGCCCCTCTAATAGCGAGGAACGAGCGGGCAGTACAGCGGTTGGGGTGAGTTGCATTTATCAGGGAGATCAGGGCAATTCAGAAAATACAAAGGGTTATGTGCCCTTTGTGATGAATCACATGCAACATGGAACAACATACTCGCCTGGTTTGAAAAATAATGTGTTCTCATTTAAGGATGATTTCAGTGCCTCTAAATACGGAAATTTTATCTCGCAAACCGCGAGTCCTCTTTGTCAATACACGCAGCGCTCTGGGAGCGGATGTCGCGGTTCATTTAACTCTCATCCAGAATTTCGACCCCGACAAGATTGATGTCCATATTGCAACGAATCAAAACTCAGTGGATCTAGACGCTACCCTCGATCAGCTAAAATCCGTTCCTAACCTAAAAATCATCGTATGTGACCTGGGCCACGAACTCAGCGGAGGCGGAGCGGGAAAGCTGGGCAAGCTGTTGAGCGCGGCGAAGAACTTTGGAGCGCTAGCTTCGATGTTTCGACTGCTGCTTTACATACGCAAGCATAAAATCGACGTTTTGCACTCTACAGACCGGCCTCGCGATGCCCTTTTTTCAACAGTGCTGGCCAAGCTGGCAGGCTGTAAGAATGTCATCCACGTTCACATCAAGTGGTACCCCGAGATCGGGCGCGCTACTACTTGGGCCGTATCCCAATGTACAAGTGTGCTGGCAATTTCACAGTTCACGCGCCAGTCTCTGATCGAAGGAGGCATCCCGGCGAGCAAAATAGGAACGGTGCTGAACTCGACGGATCCCGTCAGATTTGATCCGGCAAAAACAAAACACGGGATATTGCGCAGTAAAATCGGCCTGAGCGATGATACGCCTCTGATCGGGCTGGTGGCTAGAATTATGATCTGGAAAGGCCAGAGGGAGC
>JBBRDM010000152.1:0-13519 GCA_038203935.1 Chthonomonadales bacterium | reverse complement strand
TTGCCAAGCTCGGGTCGGAACGGCTGTCGGTTATGGCGTCGGAAAATCAGCACTCCATTCAGCCACACTTTCACGCCACAGTTTGAATTTGCAGTCAGCACGGCATCACGCGAAGTAGGGCTGCGAAGGATAGTCTGTCCGTACACGATACCAGAGCTATGTTTGAAAAGCGGTTCCATCTCCATGACACTTTCAGGATAACTCTGCTTTTGCCAGGTGCAGCTCTGCGAGGTGCGATCCACGTAGGTTTCGCGCAGACCCGGGCGATCTTCCGGGCCGTAGGTACGGTCGAAACCCTCTCCATCGAAATTAGCAAACGGCCCCACTGTCCACCAGCAGGAGGCTCCCAGAAGCAGGAAACTCGTCTCGACGGGAGCGCCTGCGGATTCCGGCTGGATACGCAGCGTGACAGAGTTCGCCAGTTCAATTCTTCCAGCGCCCTCGATGACATGCAGGGTAAACTCTACTCGGAAAACTCCCTGGTTTGCTGCTATAAATTGACGCTGACCAACTCCTGAGGGTTCGGCAACTCGCCATCCTGCAGGAGCGAGCAGAGATATTCTGCCGGTAAAATTGGTGTCAGCTCGATTGATAATCGTGAAAGCCATTCGTTTCGGAGTGCCGAATGCAATTGCGGGTGAATCCCCCGGATCCATCACTACTTCGAACTGTCCGACCTGCGTATCGATAGCGTGGGCAGATGTTACCAGCAGCGGCTTGACGAGGGTGCTGTCCGCCCAGGCGATTGCATCCAGCAGATTCGGAGGCGCAGGAGTGAATATCTGCGGGGCAGCTGGGCTTGCTGGAGCGGCTGGTATATCTGCTGTCTCGCCAGGCTGGGCCGAGGGCTGCGGAGTAAGGATTGAGCTGACACTGAGGGCTGAATCAGAATATTGGGATTCTATAACTGGCTGAGCCGGGACTTCGGGCACAGCCGGAGGGACAATTTCCGGTACTGCAGGCGGCAGAGGAACGGGAGGTGAAATCTCCAGCTCTGGAACGGAAACATCGTTTGCGACCGCATCGTTCATGGCAACTGGCGATACATCTGCCGGGGTTTCAGATGGATTTTCTTGTTCTGATTCGACTGTAACCTGCGTAGTGGTTTCGGTTGGCGGCGCAGGCGTTTCGATAAGCGTTAGCTCTGCACACTTTGCAGCAATAACTTTCAAGCCTAGTTCATAAGTTCGCTGGGCCACTTCGCTAATCGTATCTGGAAAAGGAATGTCTCGCAGCGCAGAGGTAGGGATATAGACATCTCCGAGTGGTTTCAGCCAGGCATCGGGCAGAGCATTTTTCCCTTTTTGCAGCCCGAGAATAGCCCCGATAGCGCCGCCGACAACTTCAGAATCGCCGCCACAGTTCACGCCCGCACATAGTGATGCGCCAAAATCACCGATTCCATAGAGCAGGCCGATAGTGATGTAGCCCATATTCTGAGGGGAATCCGAAAAGTTATCGCTCTTAACCTCTTTATTGACACTCTCGCGGGCTTCGAGCCAGCCGGCTCCGCGCTGGGCCGCAGAAAGCGCCGCCTTCACCGATCTGGCTACACGGCAGGTTCGAGGTATCATCGCTAGACCGATGGTGACGAGAACAAAGGAATCGGAGAGGAAAACTGCAGCGCTGCCAAGAGCCGCCAGGAACATGGCCGCCCATACACCTTCTGCCGCGTGATCTATCGAGGCGTCATGATAGGCATAGGCAGCAGCTGTTTGCGGCGAACCAGGCGCGATGCAAGCCCAAAAATCGGCGCGGGAGACGCCGGCTGTCCCATTTGAAAACCAGTTGGAATGTGCGCCGGAAGAAGGCGGGGCCAGCCCGCGCCGCAAATTCAAAACTGCGTAGGCTAGTTCGTCCTGGGGAGTATCCAGATGTTCCAGCCAGGCGACCGCCAGATCTTCTGCCCCAATATCCGGGCCATGTTCTTCCATGGCATCCAGCCATACCAGTGGAAAATCGAGTCCGAGGCTGTGCGTTGGCTGGCCTGGTATGGGCTGATAGAAGTTGAGGTGTGCAGGGATCATGCTGCCCCGGTAGGGAGCTCCCAGCGTGATTCCTGCGCATTTTCCGAACCAGGCTCCAAGTACTCTGTCGCGGTAAATTTCTCGTTCCAATGTCAAACCAGCCATTCCTTGCATCCCTTCCACATAGATCTGCTCTGAACTGTTCCGCATTATAGCTGTTGTAGGCATCTCCGTCAAGACTTTCGCCGCAGTATCTTCCAGAGATACTGCCAGCGTGGGTGCCATGCATATTTTTCCTTGACAATACGCCTCCACCTGGGGTACACTGCCACGGTTGTTTTGTCGGTTGAGCGCTCTTAGCTCCCGGTAAATTTTCACATAAATTTTAAATCGGCAGCCTGTTCTGCCAGTAAGATACTATTCAAGGAGAAAGTTCGATGTCTCGTATTTGCCAGATTTCCGGGATAGGCCCGCTCAAGGGCCACCGCAGACGCCACCCTCACTCTGGAGCATGGAACCTGCGCGCTCCTAAAAAGAACCATACCTTTCTGCCCAACCTGCAGACCGTCACTGTGAACACTCCGGAAGGGAAAGTACGCCTGAAAGTCTCTACCAGTGTCATGACCAGCAGAAATTTCCAGGATTACCTCACAGGTGTAAAGCCTCTGCCGAAAGAGCTCACCAAGAAATCTATGCGCCACAAAAAATAGATATCTCTGATTGCACTACTCCAATTTACAAGATTTCGTTTCGCTTTCATAAATTTGCTTACATGCACTCAATTGAGTGTGAACATAGGAAAGTAATGTTGGAGAAGCAGCACAGATTTAAGATCAAGTAAAAGATCTCCGGCTGATTATAGCCGGAGATCTTTTTAATTTTGAACATTACGTGTCCTCGTTGTAAATCTTTTTTCAGGTTAACCTTCAATTATTTGTAATATCACCTTACCAGTCTGCTGAGATGCGCTCTGTTCGAAAGCCTGTTGGATATCGGCAAAAGCAAATCGATGGCTGATAAGCTCCTTAACTCCTGGCGCATGCCGCACTACATTCATAACGGCTGGAAAATCGTTCCGGTTATAGTGCCACGAACCCATTAGCGTGATCCCTTTTCGGATCATATCCGGGCTGATTTTAATCTGCAATGGATCGTAACACTCTCCGATGAAAGCCGCTCTTCCTCGTTTTCTCAGGGCATCCACGCATATTCGTTCCGCCTGAGCATTCCCCGAACAGTCCAGAGCAGCATCGACTCCCAGTCCGTTCGTCTCAGCCATAATCTGTGCCAGAGCATCAGGATCACGCGGGTCGATCACTTTATATGCTCCCAGAGTTAGTGCGCGCTCCACACGGTAAGGTATCGACTCGATAACAATCGGTCGAGCGCCTCGGAATACAGCATTGATCACTGCTCCTAATCCAACAGGGCCTGCCCCTGTAATCAGAACTGTTTCTCCCGCTCGCAGCGCCATCGCCTGAAATGCTCCAAAGGACGGTCCTAATCCGCAGCAGGTTAGCGACGCCGCTTCATAAGACACATCGTCTGGAATTCTCGGCAGCAGCCATGCTGGCTTCAGTATATATTCCGCCATAGTATCCATGCCTTCTCGCGGACTGGCAAATCCACTGAGTGCGAATGCCTGGTCGCAGTAGATATAGTCGCCTGATCTGCAAAGTGGGCATTGGCCGCACCCGGCCAGCGGCATCACTGCGACGCGATCACCCACCATTACTGCTCCAGGATTCGCGACTTCCACGACTTCGCCGGCAGCTTCATGTCCCATCACCTGTGGGTTTTCTCCTGAAATAAAGTTCTTGTATTCCGTACACATTGGAGCGGTATGGATTTTCACTACAGCCCAGTCATCATATGGCACAAGATCAGGAGTATCGATGAGCGCCGCTTTACGCTCTCCTAGAATTGAAACCTTTTTCATTATAATATGCTCCTTATCTTTAAGTTCAAAAGAAGGCCGAAAGTGGCCAGAAAAATAGCAGGATATCGATTCCGAACGACGAACATTTAGGTATCCTTTACTGGAGAATGTCAGCCATGTTAAAAAGATACCAGATACTTCAAGACGCCGATATAGATCACTTCCTGCAGCGAGGATTTGTTCGTGTTTCCGAATGTTTTACCCGCGCATTCGCACAGGAGAAAATCGAACACGCTTTTAAACGCCTCGGATACGATCCTTCTGACCCCGAGACATGGAACCGAGCCAGCGCGTTCTTGCCCAACGAATCCTTTTTTCATATGGAAGAGGCTGCGCCGAAAGCTTTTGCTGCCGCCTGTGATTTGGTCGGTGGAACAGACCGCATTTCCAGCCCGGTCTGGATGGGCGATGGATTTAATATTAACTTTCGTTTGCGAGCAGATACCGAATGGCAGCCGCCATCGCCTGAATCTCCCGGATGGCATAAGGACGGCGATTTTTTTCGGAGTTTTCTAGACAGCCCAGAGCAGGGCCTTATAGCGCTCGTCTACTGGACAGATACGCCTGCAAAAGGAGGCGGAACATTTTTAGCGTGCGATTCGGTGGCTCCCGTCGCTCGATATCTCGCTGCCCATCCGGAGGGCGTGGTGCTGGATGACTATAATTTTGGTGATCTGATTCATCATTGCCAAGATTTCGAAGCGCTGACTGCACAGGCAGGGGATGTAGTATTTGCGCATCCGTTGATGCTGCACGCCTCCTCCAGCAATGTGTCCGGCAAACCACGTTTCCTTACGAACCCCCCAATATCCCTGAAAACCCCTCTTTGCCTGAACCGAGCAGACCCCGCTGAATACTCTCCGATCGAACAAGTTATACTCAACGCACTGGGAGTTTCAAACCTGGATTTTCAGATTGCCGGCGTACGAGAAAGGGTTACGCCCCTTCGTATTCAGCGCCAGAAAGAGATGCTTGCTGAAGAACAGGCCCGTTCCAAATCAAGCTGAATTAATCCATTTGGCACACTGATAATATACTTATATAGGGATGACTTTATAGGTAGAGATGCCCCCGAAACAGCCTATAAGCGCCCAGATACTCCCGCTGATATAGTCGCCTAAAATAAGCCCGATAAAGAATGGCATCACAATCCGATTCAATTTCATGCCTCCCCATCTTAGCACCAATATCTTAATTAGCCAGCCTATCATGGTCGGGCACCAGAGCCAGGGCATCGTGAAGGTTCCTGCAACGGCATATCCTATAGGATGCAGCGGCCACCACATCAGTTTGGTGCGAGCCAGCATTAATGCACCTGTCAGCAGTATACCGAATCCGACGCCTTCCATTCGCGGCCCATCGAACTTAGTGGGATTCTGATTCCACGAGTCGAGCAGGTACCAGGGCGAACTTCCCATCGAAGTCCGCCAGGAATCGACATGTGAAGTCGCGGCTCCGTATTTATAATAACAGGCTAAAACGCCTATCCACGCGCAGATTATCCCCAGAGCAGTCGCCAAAAGAATCGCGCCGAACAGCCTGCGCTGATTAACACGTGATTCCGCAGCAATTTTGAACGCTTCGAGCTGATGCGGCATCAGAGTCGGCCTGTAGTCTAAATCCATCCACTGGAACTGAGTCAGCGCGACCATATTCCCCATGCCCATAGATTGAGTGCCCTGCATAGCGGCCAGGAACTGATGCGGAGTCATATCCGGCCCGAAAACCCAGGGCATTCCGGCTTCGGCGCGAATACGTGTATAGGTGATTACGACGAGCAGATAGAGCAGAAAAAAGAGAACAGCCATCCATGCTGCCAGTCCCAGCCAGACAGCAAATCCAACCATAAACAAAAAACCGAGTGAAAGCCCTATCAGCGCTGCGCGATAGGATAGCGGTTCCCCGCTATCGTCAAACTCAGATTTTCGCTGTAAGGCAGCCTGCCAGACCTGTTTCAAATAGCCTCGCATACTCCAAAGCGAGAATATCGCAAATCCGATGAATGCACCGAACGACTGCTCCCCATAGTAGGGAATTCTGGCCATGGCTGCGCTCGCGCCGGGATCACGAAACCCGAGAGCGGTTGCGCCCACATCTTCGAACTTTCGCAGGAAAAAGAAGAACCAGCAGGAGAAAGAGATATCCAGCGGCAGCAGATAGGTCAGCCCGATGACCATTGGGTAGAATCCCATCTGCAAATCTCCGATAGCATTCCATGGGGAAGAGGCTACAAAGGGCGATAGCAGTCCGAATGGCGGAGCCGTTAGATTTAATCGCGAATCACTCGGTTTGATTGGAAAAAAGGGAATAGAAGGATAGAGATAAGCTATGCCTGCGGCCGCCTGCAAAAGGAATGCTATTGCAAGACCACTGAGCATGGCTTTATTAGTAAAAAAGGATCGTCCTCCACCTTCTCTAGTGAGCTCCAGGGGAAGCGCAGTGATAGGGAACGTGAGCCGTTCTTGATCTACCCACCGCCTTCTCAAAATAACGTTCAGGCAGAGCATTGTTCCCATAAGCGCCAGCAGAAACAGACTCCATACGCAGATCGGCCCGATCCAGGCTCGGATATGATCGGTCAGGAAAAAACTCGATTTTCCTATGTAGTAGGCTTTCAGAGCGGAAGGATCTGGAAATGCCAGTCTTTGAAAATACGGGAAATACTGTTTCCATCCGTTCTCGTCGGTGGCGAAATGAAACACATTGGACAGGCTGATATGCAGAAACTGCATCATCCCGACACCGCTGATAGCTATGGAGGTCGACTGCATCGTATAGACCACCAGCAGCTCTGCACGGGTGAGGGCAAAACGTGGTAAAAACCTTTTCAATAATGCATTTAGGAGGAGCAGCATCAAGAGTGCGAAGACTGCTGCGACGCTCAAAGACATTACGGCTAGTTCGGTAGATTGTGCGACGATCTCAGAATAGAGTGTCCATGCACAGAGAACGGGTACCAGCAGCGCACCGATCACCACAGAACGCAGGGTAACGGTTCGAATTAGCGGAGGCTGCTGGATTTCAGACTCGGCCCTATTTTGAGGGCCGTTACCAGATTTGAAAAGAGGAAGCGCCATGGGCAGGAAGTTTGCTTTCAATCTGCCATAGGAGGCGGACTATTTTCCCAGTCTAGAATGACGCCTAGATAGGCATCCTTCTCATGCAGCAGTCCCTGATAGGCACGATTGAGGTCGGCTGGAGGCAGAACATGGGAAATCAAGGAGGTAACCGCTAAAGAACCATCGGAAATCATACGCAGAATCAGTTCAGCATTTGCTTCTGTGGTCACTCCTGGCGACTGCCGCTTGAGAAGTGGAATAGTCCATTCGAGCGCCCCGATGATTTCGATGCCATGGAAATGCGCGCGCTTGAGTGTTACCGTGCAGTCACCCTGGTAAGGGTCACGCGGCGTTCCCAGCATGATTACCTGCCCGTTGTCAGCAGCCATGTGCACAGCCCTCTCCACAATCCGCGAGTCGCCGACTGCATCGACCACCACCGGGGGCAGCAAGCCTCCATTGAACGATTTTATCTCTTCCAGCAGCAGATCTTCCGATAGAGAGCCTGGATCGAGTACTTTTGAGAAGCCGACCTGCATTGCCAGATCACGCCTCTTAGCAGAATAATCGAGTCCGATCACTCGCTGCCCGGCATTTTCAAAGAACTGCCCTGCAAGATTTCCCACCAGACCCAATCCGATCATCACAATCGTATCTCCGAAACTGCATCGAGTCCGGCGGAGCGCTGTTATGGAAACTCCCGCCATGCGTGCCATGATGGCTGTAGTTGAATCGAGATTGTCCGGTACGGGAACCAGCATCCTCCAGGAGGTATCTTCTAATGCATACGACGCATGGTTGAATATGCCGTAAACACGCTGACCTGCAGTAAGATTCTGTACGTAGGGCCCGACCTTCACCACTTTTCCGATACCGCCATAACCGGGGCACCAGGGGTAGGCGCACCACCGGCCTGGAATCCGCGTGTCAGGATCAAGGCCGATGTAGTTGGCGAGCTCAGTTCCTGCACTGACCACAGTTCGGTCTACTTTAACGAGCACTTGATGACCCTGAAGATCATCTGGCAGATCAAACTGTTCAAAACAGACTTTCTGTTCCGCCACAATACTGGCGCGAACGGCCTTCATATATCTAACCTCCATACAATCTAATTACATCTTGTTACAACAAATCATTCAATGAAATTCACTGAGGACGATTTGGTGGAGCTTTAACATTCTTCGAGGCTTTCAGATAGTTCGCTTTTACATCTTCGATTGAATAGGTAGGCTGATACATAAATTTTTTGTACAGCAAGCCAATTACAGCTAACGAAATAACAACGACTATGGCCACCGCCACGGGTGGACTTACCTTCTGCTTCATAGGACTATCCTTGATAAATAGAAGTGGGCAGCGTGCCTTGCACGTCGCCCACTCGTGAATCTAATTAGCGAATGTGCCCATAGCGTAATCAATGGTGATCTTGCTATTGCGCAGCCATTTGGAATGGCCATCAGAGAAAGTCAGATTGGACCCCTGTGTGTGGCGAGACAGCGAATTCCATTCTGGAAGCGCTGAGTTACATGGATCTTCATTGCCATATACGCTCAATGCGCTGGATGCACCCATATTAGCGTAAGCCGCTTTGTATAGTATGCAGCTATGGCGCGGATCGTTTGGATTACTAGGATCAGGCAGGTTTCCCCAGTTACCATCACCATCATAGATCGTACCTGCACTCATAATAGCCGCGTCAGCAAGCACCATAGTCTCAGACGGCTTGTTGAGTGAAGCTAGTGTCACCGCACTGCTGGCAGATCCCCAATTGCCGTTAGCCTCACCGCACATCATCGTCTCAGTCATCCCGTAAGAGATCTGCGCGTTGTATAGAGCTGGATCGATACCCACTTTGTCGATAGGTTTGTTAGTCCAGACTCCAGGCCAGAACGCCGCAGGTGTCATTCCAGTTACGTTGTCGTCCGGGCATTTCAGTACGGCGACGCTTTTGTAGTAAGGATAGGTGGCGTTGAACCACCAGCTGGTGAAAACACCGTTCTGATTACCGCCAAATCCATCGGCACTGAGGGAGAAGTTCCAGTAAGGGAGTGTTTCATCATAGTCCTGAACGTACATGATGATTCCTTTTCCCAACTGGTTCAAGTTCGAAAGGCAGGAAATGGCTCTAGCCTTTTCACGGGCCTGTGCAAATACCGGAAACAGAATAGCTGCCAGTATGGCGATAATTGCTATTACTACGAGCAGCTCAATAAGCGTAAAACCGTTGCGATTGCGGGTGGCCTGCAACTTTGCTGAATTGGACACGATGCATTCTCCTTATAGGGTGTTGGCTGCCGCAATAAAACGGCGCCGATTGATAGCGAAGAGGAGGTATTGAAACTTTACCTGCTCCTCAGGTGATATGAATTAGAGTATAAGTTAATACTACTTCCAGGCCATGAATGACCTCTCCAAAAGGCCAGCGGCCAACCGTCCTGAGGACGGGCATTCCGTCTGAATGACGACCGCTTTTTCCAGACGCTTAAACCCCGGGCTGAAGCCCGTGTCTGGAATTGCGAAGCCCATCTCCGGTCGCAAGCTCCCTGCATGGGCTGAATATTAAATTGAATTCCCATTCCAAAGGACGGAATTCCGTCTGAAAGACGACCGCTTTTTCCAGACGGGGGTTTTCAACCTCCGGCAAATGTAACCTCCGTTTCGTTTCGACTAAACGACATATTGTGTAGAACGCCTCACCACCAACTCTACCGGGCAGATCCTATGCCGCGGTAAATCTTCTCCATCATCCTTGTTGGTGACAGCAGAGATCGCCATTTCAACTGCTGATTGGGCAAGAAAAGATACATCCTGCCGGACGGTCGTGAGGGGCGGCTCCAGCGTACTTGCCGGGTGTACATCATCAAAACCCACCACAGAGATATCCTCTGGAACGCATAAACCGCGCCCTCGCAATACACGATAGATCTCTTCTGCTGCAAAGTCATACCAGGTCAGCAGTGCGCTTGGCGGCTCAGGATCACTCATAAGCGTCTCAATCTGCTGATCTGTTATATCGGTCTGCCAGGTATAGGGCAGAACCCAGTTTTGATGGAATGGCAAACCGCGTGATTCTAATGCCTGCTGAAATGTCTGAACACGTGTATGCACCGCGTCTTCTGCATCTGGGCCGATAAAATAGGCGATTCGCCGGTGGCCCAGTGATGCGAGGTGCTCTACAAGAGCTTCGATTCCTGCTTGGTGATCGCTGTCGACCCATCGCGCCCGGCTGTCCCGAACGCGGGAACACAGGGAAACAACGGGTATATCTCGATCTCCCAGATAGCGCACTAACGGGCAGTCTACCGGTGGATACAGCATCAGAAATGCATCGCTTCTTCCGTCCACAAACCGCATAAAATCGATTTCACTACAGGAGCTGCCAGGATAAGCGTAGACCATGGGGTTGAATCCACGCTCCAGCGCTTCATAGAAAATGGCCGAGAGCAGCGCCTGCTCGAAAGGATGATTAGCTGCCCGGCGAAATGGATCGAGTGTCCAGACAATTCCCAGTACATTGGCACAGCGGTTTACAAGAGCGCGAGCTACTGCATGCGGTCGAAAGTGGAGCGCATTAGCTGCCTCCATGACACGCTGCCTGGTTACCAGTGGAATTTTTCCGTCGCCTTTTCCGTTGACTGCCATGGAAGCCGTAGTTTTAGAAACTTGAGCCGCCCGCGCCACATCTGCCAGAGTAGACCGTCTGTTCATTCCATCTCCACTCAAAGGTAAATCGGTTCACCTACTTTAATATAACAAACAGTTGCTTCAATGTCAAGGGCAGAAGCAACTATTTTGATTGTAATCGCTTAAGCTTGAACTATTTTCGTACGGCTCCGCGGCCCCGAATAGATTCTGGCTGCGCTGACTGCATTTGCTGGGGTGGAAATCCGGAGAGAATCGCTTCCGTATCATCCGTAACCATTTTCCCTATAAACGTATAGCCGCTGCCAAAGCCGCCGGCACGATGCGCTGATAGTACCGTGTTGGGAGCTTTTCGGATGGGATGATCTAATGGAAGCGGTTCCTGAGGAAACACATCGATTGCCGCTCGGATTCTTCCAGCATACAGCAATTCTGTGAGCGCCTCGAAATCTACGACATGTGCCCTGCTCACCAGCACCATCAAAGCTCCCTGCTGCATAAGCTCTAATTTTTCCCGGCTGATCATCGCCTCATTTTTTTCTGTGGGCGCTGCCAGTACAAAAATTATCTGCGAAGTTCTCAATACCGTATCGAGATCAGCAGGCTCCACTTCGTGAGTACGAATATATCCGGGAGTCAGCCATGGGTCATAAACTTTAATCGGACATCTGAATGGAGCAAGAAGCGGCCGAAGCGTTCTCGCGATACTGCCAAATCCGATGATGCCAACCGGCTGATCGAACAGCGTGAAGGTACTGCTATTTCCCGCCAGGAACCAACTTTCGTTGCCCGCTCTGAGCGATTCATCGCCGCTTGCTATCCCTCTTGCTGCGGCAAGAGCCAATCCCAGAGCCATCTCAGAGACGGCAGGTGCGAATGAGGGGGCGCAGCTAAGCACTCGGATGCCTTTTTCAAAGCAGGCGTTATAGTCGAGGGTATCGATATCCGGAAAGCGCCCGGAGACTTCCAGAATGGCGCGAAGTTTTGGGAAACGCCGGACATCCCCGTGGCGCCAATTCGCAGAAATAATCACACTTACTTCTTCTCGGCACTCCTCAATAGCATCCAGAGGCATCTGTTCATCCCGGCCCCAAACGATCTCAGCCATACTATATAAACGGCTGAGATCTTCTGGAGAGAATGTTTCTGACACGTGCCGGAAATGCGTATCCAGAACTACTTTTTCTTTATTTGATATGTCCGAATGATTGGGAATCATTTTCCGCTGTCAGGAATGGGAGTGTACTCGGTTTTACCGCCGGTTCGATCTTCACCACGCAGCAGATAAACCTTATGTCCGCTGTTCCAGCCTTCCCGGTGCAGCACTACGTGCGCCGGCATATAGCGCATGGTGTAGCCGCATCGCCGCTTATCTGAATGATTCGGATTGGATCCATGGATGGTCCAGGCGTCGTGAAAATGGCATTCACCGACGGCCAGATCCAGGTCGACGGCTGTGTTTTCATCAATCAGTTCTGCTGGAATTCTGTTATGAAATACATTGGAATTTGTATCTACTGGAACGTAGTTATCGATATGGTGTTTGAACGCCGTGTGCGACTCCGGCAGCACCCGCATACAGCCATTTTCGACGGATGACTCATCGACAGCCAGCCAAAGTGTGATCACTTCCATCGGGCTGAGCCTGTTTCCCCAGTACGCTCCATCGGTATGCCAGGGCACCGCCCGCCCATCCCCTTTTGGCTTGGCAATGAAATGGCTGGACCAGAGTACAATATCCGGCCCGATAAAATCTTCAATCACGTCGAGCACCCTCTCGTCCGCCAGATAACGGAAAAGCCAGGGATCTTCAAAGTGGGGCACATCCATAGATTCGGGGCGTTTTCCCTCAGGCAGAGCCGCAATCATTTCATCGACATGTACAGTGAGCTCGTTCATCTCTTTTTCTGTGAAAATACGGCCAAACTTGAGATAACCCTCTTTTCGGAAGAATGCAACCTGTTCCGGAGTTGCGTGGTGCACCGTTTCTGAATCAGCCCAATGGGCTTGGTTTCTTTGAACTTCTGATATCATATGCCTGCTCCTAAATTGGAAGGCCGGCCTTCCTGAATATGTCTCGCATCGAATCGCCTGCGGCCATCAGCCTGGCATTATCATCCGGCAGGTCGTTGAGTTCTTGTTTGAATGGTTCCGGGGTAACAGGACCATTGTATCCAATCTTCTGCAGCGATTGTAAAAATCCTGCTATGTCGATGATGCCCGTCTCACCCGGCAGGCAGCGTGTTAGATCCTGCTGCTCATCTATGGGAATACCTGCCGGAGCGTCGTTAACATGCACATAGACGACCTGTTCAGGTTTTAGACGCTGCAGATCTTCAAGCGTACCGTGAGAAGTGTACCAGTGCCAGCAGTCGAGGAGGACTCCTACGTTTGATCCCATTTCGTGCCCCAATTCCAGCATGTCTTCCATTTTCCAGAGGAACTCATACTTGAACTTATCACGAACAGTTTTCGGGCCAATAAATTCGAGCCCCAGATGAATGTTATAATCTGCAAGTACGCGTGCAATGGGAGTAAAACGATCGATGTGGAACCGGCGGTTCTCTTCCAGAGGGCGATCATCATCGGCGGGCATCACCCAGGTAATAGCACGAAAACATCCGATATCTGCTGCAGCTTTTGCCTGTCTGGGAAGCTGTTCCAGCCCGGTTAACCAGTTCTCATCGGTCGTTCGCCAGTCAGTAGGAAGGAAGAATGCAGAGGGTTTGATACTTGCTGCGTGGAAAAGTCCATTTAGATAATCTGCATCGTGATTTTCTATAAGCGCTGCTGCATCGTCGGCTGAAAACTCGACGCCTTTAAAACCGCCGCTTTGTGCGGCGGAGATAGCATCCGGCAGGCTGCCAACATTCAAACCAATCGCCCAGGGGAAAAGAGCAGGGTACAACGGC
>JBBRDM010000151.1:0-13539 GCA_038203935.1 Chthonomonadales bacterium | reverse complement strand
TATATCTCAGCAGCCCCATAAGTACTAAAGATACCAGAAGTATAGCCAGCTGACCACTCTGCATGGAGACGCCGCCCGGCAAATTGAACTTGCGCTCAGGAAGCAGATTGGGAATAAAATTAGGATTTGCCCCAAACAACCGAATACCGCCATTTTCAAGGAGCAGCGATACTCCAATGGCGGTAATAAGTGCATTGAGGCGGGAAGAAGTGAGCTTGATTCTGGACGCCATGTGTTTTATCACTGGCCGCAGCAAATATCCCGCCAATAGCCCGGTGATGAGCAGTGTAACGGCGCCAGAAATTGATAAAATCTCTGTAAAATGAGCCGTAATAGGAAGAGCGATTACAAATCCCCAAAAGTGGGCATCTGCATTTTTTAAGCCGTTCCGCAATGGCCGATATGCAAATCTCTCTATGACCATCCCCAGCAGTGCACAAAGAATTATAGCGAGAAGCAGGGCAGCGAATGCAAGCATCAAATTATGATTGGCTGCCTCTGGGTGAGCGGTAATATCCTGAAATGGCAGCCACTTTGTGCAGGCGTAAAAACCTACATAAGCCCCCACCATATAGACATCACCATGGGCAAAGTTGATGAGGCCCAAAACACCGTAGACCATCGTATAACCGAGGGCAATGAGCGCATAAAGGCTTCCTAACTGAACTCCATAGATAAGATTTTGCAGGAGTGCCTGCATCTACAAGCCGACCTGATCAGGGGTATACGATTTGAATACGTTGAATTCAGTGCCTTTAATCTGGAATATGACCGCTGCTTTTCGGGCATTCCGATTAGCATCCATTGTGATTTTACCAGTCACACCAGGGAAATCTTTGGTAGTCGCCAGTGCATCACGAATCCCCGTCCCATCGAGCGAACCAGCGCGTCCCATAGCATCGATGAGCATCTTCGCGGCATCATATCCAAGCGCAGCCAGAGCATCCGGTTCCTGTTTGTATTTCGCTTTGAAGGCGGTTATGAAGCTTTGCGTGTTCGCCTCTTTGAGCGATGTGGAAAAATAGTGGTCACTGAAAAAAGATCCTTCAAGCGCAGTTCCTGCACCTGGCACCAATTGCGGAGAATCCCAGCCATCTCCTCCGATCAGCGGAACGTTCAGTCCGATCTCTTTTGCCTGCCGGGCAATGGTCCCGACTTCCGTGTAGTATCCAGGAACCAGAATTGCATCCGGGTTAGTTGCCTTCAGCGAATTCAGCTGGGCTTTAAAATCGGTATCGCCTTCCTGGTAAGTCTGTTCTCCTGAGATTTTACCGCCCGATTTGATAAACATTTCGCTGAAAAATTTACCAAATGCGACACTGTAATCGTTTTTCATATCTGTAAATACCGCGACTTTTTTGAATCCCTGGTCGTATGCAAACTTGCCTGCAACGGCAGCCTGGAAGTCATCGGTAAAGCAGACTCTGAATATATAGTCACCCTTTTTGGTAACCTCGGGATTTGTAGAAGACGGACTTATCATAGGGACTTTGTTTTGCTGGCACACTGGCGCTGCCGCCATGCTTCTGGTACTGGCTACTTCTCCAAGCACAGCCACCACTTTATCACGAGTGATCAGCTTGGTCACCACAGTTCGCGCATTGTCCGGTTTGCTGGCATCATCTTCGGTTACGAGTTTTAATTTTTTTCCCTTGACGCCTCCAGCAGCGTTCACTTCATCAATTGCGAGCTGGATCCCATTATGTGTCGATGTGCCAAAAGTAGCGGTACCGCCTGTCAGGGAAGCATATTCACCAACCATAATCTCACTGTTCACTGCAGGAGCTGTTGTGGTTTTATCTTTACAGCCGGAGAGCAGCGACCCCGATATTATCACTGCTGCTCCTGCTGAGGCCATAAGCCGGAGACTTTTCATCTTAAAGGATTTGTCTATCTTGAATTGATGACTTACCACGTAGTTTTCCTCCAGGAAAAGAATATTAGTAAATGGATTGATGGAATAGCTTTTTGCTTACCGCCTCGATAGCAGCCGGGCTTGTCCCACAGCATCCGCCGATGATATTGACGCCGACGTCGTACAGCTGCTTTGCTGCCTCTGCAAACTCCTGATCACTTATCGGATATTCAACTGTTCCGTTTTTCAGATACCGCGGAGTACCTGCATTTGGCTGCATAATTACTGGCAAATCTGTTACAGAACGCATGCTGCTGGCGATATTAACAAATGAGAACGGGTTCTCACCGCAGTTTGCACCCACCAGGTCTGCGCCTGCATCCGCAAAAGCGGCTGCAGCAGTTTCTGGAGTCGATCCATCCGCCATTAAACCGTCTTCGTTAAAATGGCAAGTGATCGCGGTTAAATCGAGATTAAGAACCTGCAAGGCTTTCAGAGCATCCAAGCCAGTTTGAAGGCCAGTGCAAGTTTCCAGAAATACAGCACCTGGCCAATGCATCGAATTCTCAGCTAACATCTGCAAGCCTTCTATTTCTAACAGCGCGACCGCTGGTATCATAGAAACCCACACGCCGGCTTCCTGGCTGCTGCCCTGAACTGCCAGCATTGCGGCTGAGATTCCTGCTTGAATCGCATTTGCCCAATCTTCATGCGTTCTAAGCCCGAAGGTATTCGTTGTTATTATCTGGGAACCAGCAATCAGATAGTTTCGATGGAGATCGATCACTTTTTCATAATCAAAAAGATTGGTTCGAAGTATGTCGTTTTTATCGATACCCTGGCGAATCAGTTCTGTGCCAACTGCTCCATCAGAAAGAAATCGCTCCCCTTTTAGTACCCGATCCAATAGTTGTTTTGATGGAATAAATGGCATCAGGTCAATGTATTTTCAATTAAAGCACGCATAATATCGATTCGATTTATTGTTCCAATAAGCTGTCGATCATCAGAAATTACTGGTATTCGTTTGAGATTTTTGCACAACATGAGATCAAATACATCCATAGCCGGACTATTTTCATTTATTGTAATCGCGGGAGCAGTCATCCATTCCTTAACTATATGTTCACCATAGGCGGAAACGCTCACTGAACAATCAATAATTGAAGACGCAGAGCTATTGAAATCTTTTGTCAAATGTTTGTAAATATCTTTTTCACTCAGATATCCGCATAAAATCCCCTCTGAATCAACTACCGGCAGTCCGCGCACTTGATAGAGATCCATGAGATCTATTGCTTCACTAATGGAAGCATTCTCAGAAACTTTGACCACATGCGTTTTCATCAACTGTAGAACTATCATTATACTCATTTAACAGGTATTTCCGTGAACTCATTATTTGGCACAGGATAGATTCCAATAGTGAAAAATGGGCGCATGAGTCCTGTAAAGCTATGGATTCTATTCTTCTGCTGCATCACGGAGGGATAGTTTTTAACCCACCACTGCTCTTTCCACCGCGAATTGAATCGATTGTCATCTAATATAATTATATATCTTGGAACATGCTGCGCACGCTCGACAGGATGATCATCATTGCATAGTTTAGCTATAACGCTGACTGCCTGAAAGTGATTATCCATACACAGGCCCGGGGCAACAGCCCCAAAAAGGACGCTGTTCGCAGGAAGATTCGCTTCAAGCCAGTGATCTGCCTGAATCTGCCTGTAAGAGAGATGATAAAGCCAGTCGAAAGTCCAGCAGCCATTTAATATAAACCAGATCGATAACAGAATATAGTAGAGTTTTTTTGGCTTCTCAAATTTAACGGGAATCTGCTTTTTCCACATTATACCAAAAACAAGCACACAAATCGTAAAACCAGCAGCCTGAGCTATTCCAATCTGCATAATATCTGCAGCACGGAGAAGATAAAAGAAAAAGAGAAAGCAGATACTCGCCCTCGTCGATCGCGAATTTCGGAGATGCTCACTAATGACTTCTGGCTGCGATAGAGCAATCCCCGCTATCGCAGCCATCGCTGGATAAAAAAGAACATAGTATCGACTTGGAGCATAGTTGATGCAGAAAAAAGCTATCCAGGCAGTTAATACCCAGGCCGCGCAAAAAGTGAGCAATGCATACTGCATTTTAGTGAGCCGCGCGCGGCAATAATTAGTAGGCAGTACCATTAATGATAGGATCGTGAGCAGGAACTGTATTGCGCTGTGCTTGAACAGATAAGGAAACAATCCTCCAGAATCCATCAAAGCACGGCGGATGTTAAAATACAGTGTTATGAATCGATGTGGTATGAGTTGTACGCTGAAATAGTAATGGCTCATCCTCATCATTTCATCCTGATGAGAATTTATCCAGGTTAACTTGTAGAGCAGATATCCAGCTAATATGCCTGCTATCAGTGGTGCAATACTTCGTTTAAGTGGAATATCTTTGCAGTACCATAAAGCAATTATAGGAGCTGGAAATAGAATTGCAGCCACGCCTCGTGTAGCATAACATAATATCAGCATGATTCCACAAAGCATCCACCAGAATGATAATTTAGGAATACTCACAGAATTTGCTGCTGTTTGCTGATTTAAATCGCCCTCTCTTAAAAGACTTTTTTGGTAGGCGCTGCAAAATAAATAGAAGGTGACAGTCATTACAAACGCTGCCGGGGTATCCATTAGCGCCATGCGATTATAAAGCAGATTAATATGGTCAAGACCTAGAAATAGTGTTGAAAGCACGGCTGCGTTCATCCCAAAAACGAGCAGGATGGCACGATAAAATATTATCAGTGTAAGAAGGCTTAATACGACGGAAATCATACGGGCTTGAACTACCCCGACACCAAATATTTTAAAGACAGCTATCTGAAGATAGTGCAAAGTCGGCATAATTAAGGCATTGTTGAAACCATCTGTTTTCTCCCGCCCAAAAAGAATTAGATTCCTGGCATTGTGAATATAAAATCCCTCGTCTGTTAATAGGGCAGAACTCCATGAAAGCTTCGGATAGGCATCCGAGCTGAGCGCAACCACACGCAGACCGATTATCAATAGCAAACATATTAAAAGTAATGCACGCCTTCCAGAATATTTTATGGTGATAGGGCTCAATCGTTCCCTCCTGCCCTGTACGCACGGTTCAGTTTGTAACCAAATCCATTTATGCTCAGCCATAAAAATATAGTTAGAGCGGCTGCCAGACATGTCAAATAGAGGCCGATCCTATAAATATCCGGGCTGTAATTCAGTTCTATATGGCTTTTGCCGGCGGGAGTATAAACGGCCATATAGGCGCCGTCGGCTCGAGAAATAGTGGCTGGATGCCCATCAATAGCGGCATGCCACCCCGGATAATCTGTAATCGATATCACCAGTATTCCAGGATTTGGTCCACAATCAGCATCGATTGAAAGCGATGTATTACTCACGTTATGTACAACCGCTGGATGATAATGACGACTCGTCTCTAACTCTTGTCCCCATTCCAGTTCCAACAGCTTCGGATTTTGCTGACCAGATATTATCACAGTACTTTGCGGGAAAAAATCGGGAGCGCAAAGTGCAGCTTCGATCCGCATTTTCCCATCCACATGCCTCTCATGGCGTACGATCCAGGCAAGAGGCGCAACGTCTTTGTTCAGGCTGATATTTAGCTGACCTCTAAGCTGTTTGCCCGAGGCATCGTATATCTGCATCAGGTTCATTCTTGGATCGTAGAGATGGCTGGAAGCAGGAAGCAAGATTACCCCACCATGCATCAATCCAACGAGACGCGAAAAATTCGGCTCGTTTCGGCGCATTGCCGTTCTGGCAAGGCCGTCTATCGCGCAAGGAGCTAATATCGGAACAGGTTCGTATCCGCTGGCTGATGGCAGCTTCCAGTTCATGTTAAGATTAGGAATAAGCGTACTGAGATATCCTTTCGGATTATCTATATCGATGGTCTCGTAGTCATTGTATCCATCGGTTATGAACCGCCTCCATAGCAGATCATGTGCAGGGAGATAGATTCTGGTGTCTGCTGGAATTGACCTTTTCAGAGAAGTAATTATCTGTGGCTGCATTAAATTCTTCTTCTGGCTTTGCGTTGGATTCCAATCCTTGCCATACCACCATAATGGCAGGATAGTGATTAACAGCACGGCCCATCGAAGTGTGGGTATATCCCTATTCAGATATTCGAGATAACGATCCAGTCCCGCAGCGCTCAGAATCACAATCGAAAAGGTAGTCAGAAATAGAAACCTTGCAGGGTCATGAAAACTGGAGATTCCTGGTATGAGTTTGAACGCCAGCCAGTAGAGACCTCCGCTATTTCCGAATGATGTCCAAATTCCGAACAGACCTAATATAGTCCAGAAACGAGTTCGCCTTCTTCTCCACGTCCATTTTACGCCAACGATGGTAAGAACCAGCGGAAGCCATCCCATAAATATCGACGGTTCCCAGGCATTTCCCCCACCCCAATAATCTGCATTGGCCGGATGCCCAAAAAAATTGGGAAATATCAAAGTCAGCAGATGGGAGGGTTCAAATACAAATCGGTTCGCCTGAGCGGCTGTCATTTCACCCCGAGGGCTTACTAACAAAAGCTGGATACAAGGCAATATTTGAGCGGAAGTGAGCGCAAGTCCCAGCAGGAATCCGCTCGAAAGCGTCGCCACTATACTCCTTTTTCGTATCGTTAAGCTCTGCTTACGGATATTTCTAAAATGATGCAGCACTCTGATTATCGAGTAGAAAAGCGCACTCAGCAGTATGAGATACGCCATTTGTGGATGACCAGCCAGCACCGTAAAGGCGACTATCCCAGCAAGCATCAGCGTATTCTTACGTCCCGGCCTTTCGATACATCTATCGATTGCCAGAAGCATCAGAGGGAAATAGGCTGCCGTCTGTGTCATCGACGGAAACTGCAGCCGGCTAACAAGGCATGAGCTGCCCATATACAGAATGCCCCCAACCAACGCTGACAATCGATGACGGCTCCAGTGGCATAGATATTTGTAGGTGAATAGCCCGCATAGTGTAAGATGAGTGACACTCATTACTGATAAGAAAAGCCGTGAAGGGAAACAAGCAAGCAGCCAGGCAGGAGGGTAGAATACTGCCATCTGTGGGTTGCCGAGATAAGGCTGTCCAGACAACACGTAGGGATTCCAAAGTGGAATGTGACCCTGAAGGAACTCATTCCTGGCGAACGCTGCCATGGGCTCGAAGTAGAGTGAGATATCACCCCAATAGAGGGTCCTTCCGAGCATTAAGGGAGCGAGCAGTACGAGAGAGAAGATCGTTAGCACACAGTAGTTAAAATAGTGGCTTGGCTGCGGCCTCATCCGTGTTACTGTGCCGCCAGAGAAGAATCATGAACTTTCGAAGATGAGTTTGAGTTCTGCGATATTTCGCTAAGGATGAAAATGGGGGTAAGTTCGTCGTTTTGTCCCATGGGGTTATCGAGCATCAGTTCACGGGCAATAGCCCTATCAAGACCCAACTGCTGCAGATTTTTGCTGGCGCCAATGACTTCCACATTGATATTGTTTCCATCGATGATGTAACAGCCGCAGTTAAATTTAGCAGCAAGCTCATCGCAGGTTTCGTTGGGACGAAGCGGAGGCAGCATAGCATACTCATCAAAAGGCTTCATTGCTTCCGGATTAAAACCATCTATTTCAGATATTCTATGTCCGGCTATCCGATAGAAATCACCTTTTCGGCGCAGAATCAATTTAGACAGCCCGCCTAGAATCATTGCTGCGACCATTCGGGGATAACCTGCAAGCTCGATGGCAACCTGCATTTTTTTCGGATGCGAGTAACCAATATCGTTCTTGTGCTTGGTAACATATTTCACAATGAGTCTTGCCAGCGCCGAATCATGCACCTCACTAATGTGGCGGACGTTTCCCTGGCATATAGTAACAAACTTTTCAGACAGGCAGATAATCGAGGAGGGAGTAATATCAGCGGCGGCGTATCTCTGTATGGTATCTGTCAGCGATTCTCCTATGGAAACCATATGAGTTTTTACTGCCATACGCTCGAAGATGCGGGAACCTATCTGCTTGGTAGATTTTAAAGGCATGGATATTGACTGTTCGTGTTATACAGGGGCACTTATATTGGATTATGGAACGTGTGTTAACCTTCGCAGTTTAGCACTTCATTAGTGGTTTGTCAAGATTCGCACCTCAATTCCAGCATTGAAATGAGATATTATGAGCGGAGTAAACATAGCAATTATCGGTGGTACTGGTTTCGAAGAGCTGCCACCCGAAATCTTTTCTGATGAGATGCTGGTTCAGACAAAATATGGAACGGTGCCGGTGCTTAGTGTCTCTTTTAATTACGTAGAGCCATATAAACTTTATTTTTTACCACGGCATGGCGCTTCGCATCATCTTGCTCCCCACCAGATAAATTATCGCGCCAACATCTCAGCGCTCAAGATTCTGGATGTGGGATCGATATTTGCTTCCAACGCGGTAGGATCTTTACAGGAGGAATTTCAACCTGGCCAGTTCGTACTTTTAACAGATTTCATTGACTTCACACGTGCACGACCGATAACCATTTTTGAGGAGGACGAGCGCTGGGAACATACAGATTTTTCTGAACCTTACAGCCCAAAACTCCAAAATGCAATTGTGGAAGCAGCGCTGAATATGGGAATAGTCATACATAAAAAGGCAACCTACGTGTGCTGCGACGGCCCGCGATTTGAATCTCCTGCCGAAGTGAAGCTGTTCGCAAGCTGGGGTGGAGATGTTGTTGGAATGACCGGTATCCCGGAAGCAATCTTCGCTAGAGAAGCGGGTATCGATTATGCGGCGCTTGCAATAGTAACAAATTTGGGAGCAGGCCTGACGCCTGCCCCGGTCAATCACCTTGAGGTTTCAGAAGTAATGCGTGAGAAACTGCCTGAAGTGCGCGAGATTTTATTAAATTCCGCTGCAAACATGGTGATGAAAGAGCTATTACTCATCGGCGAGAATTAGTAATTATGCTCAATACTATTGCGCATTGATACCCAGTGCTTTCCATTCTGATTCCGTCAGGAAGTCGAGGCTGCGAGGAATCGCTTTCACATTAGGAAGCTTCGTCATTGCCTCGTTCAGATCGGAAATACCAGAGCGTATATCTGCAGGCATAGAAATGTTCAATGCCTCTTTATACTCTTTTTCGGCTTCTTTCCAGCGATCTTGAACAGCATACGCCAGTCCAAGGTTGAACTTCACATAGGGAAGTTTAGCTTCCAGCAGAAGCGCTTTTCTGCCGCTTTTTATCGAATCATCGTACTGTTTCGCATTGTACTGTGCCCAGCCCATATTTCCCCACAGATAAGGATCGTCCGGCGATAGTGAAATAGCAGTCTGATATTCGGTAATTGCTTCCAAATGCTTCCCACCTGTATCCAGGGCCTGTGCAAGGCTCGAATGAAGGGATGGCTCTTTTGGCGCTTTTACGATAAGATCTCGCAAAAGCGATTCGGCTTCAGGCAGTCTTTTTAAGCTGGCAAGGGAAGTCGCTTTACCGATAGATGCGGATATATCTGCAGGGTTAATACGAAGCGCCGTTTCAAACTCTTCCAATGCTTCTGCATGCATGCTTTCCTGTTCGTCCAGATTTCCCAATGCATTATGGACTGTCCCATTATCTGGCGCAAAACCGAGCGCTTCCAATAATGCTTTTCGAGCATGCACATAATCTCTGGCTTTTAGATCGACGTCTGCCAGAGAAAGTCTTAAAGCAAGATCATCCGGTTTTAATTCGATGGCACGTTCGTAAGCATGGCCTGCATCATCGTATTTTTCCGCTTCCAGATAGGTGCTGCCCAAGCCTGCATAGTAACCTGGGAATTTAGGGTTTAATTGAATAGCGCCCTCAAATGCTTTCGCTGCTTCGTCGTAATGCTTTCCGAGGCCGTAGAATGTCGCCAGACCAGCATAAAAATCGGGAAAAGCTGGATTTAGTTCAATGGCTTTTCGGTACGCAGCAGCGCCTTCATCATATTTTTTCATTTTCGCATAGACATTTGCCAGCCCTACAATTCCCTGAATATCTTTTGGATAGGCGAGAATCACCTGTTTGTATGCTGCGACACTCTCTTCGAGTTTCCCGGTATTAAATAGTTCGGCACCTTTTTTATTCAGTTCTTCCGCAGAAGGTTTAACAGGCGGGCCAACCGGGTCGGATTTGGGCTTGGCAGGAGCCGTCGTTGTATTTGGAGGGGCTGTCGGTTTTTGAGCATCTGGCTTAGGCGATTGCGCTAAAGCAGAGCATATTGAGCAGCCTGCTAAAATCAGCGAGGTATACGGAATACTTAATTTTTTCATAATGCCATGACTCCACTTCAATGCAGCAGCTAGAAAGTAATTCAAAACGAACTATTCACATTATCGGATGAGAATGCGCTGAAACAGTAATCAATTACTGAGTAAGCTTACCAGGACTATTTAGTGAGACGCATCACACCATCAGGAGATAATATCATATGGAATTAGACGCATTTAAACACGATCTGTTCTTGAAATATTCCGCTTTAAAAAGATTGCTGCCGTGCTTCCTTATAATCTTGACTAATGTGGCTGCCCGATCAGAACCACCAGGTACAGAATTTGACCCAATTCTATCGAATGCTATCAATTCCGAGCTCCAGCGAACCGAATTAAGGGCCGGTTGGCAGGGTGTTATGATTATGAGACTTAGTGATTCTAAAATACTATACGAACATGATGCGCATCATGTTTTCCTTCCCGCATCAAATAATAAAATTTTAACGTCAGCTGCGGCGTTGGAAATTCTGGGTAAAGATTTTAAATATAAAACGCGTCTCTGTGCAGCTTCAAAAGTATCTCAAAATGGTGTACTGCATGGAAATCTCGTTTTGATCGGCTCTGGAGACCCACTCTTATCTCCTAATAATTTAAAAGAGATAGCTCAGCGCGTTCGTAAATCCGGAATTCGGAAAATCACCGGAGCACTATATTATGACGATTTGCTATTCGATCGTCAGAGATATGGCGATACCTGGGCGTGGGATGATATGGATTTTTACTATTCTGCTCAGATCAGCGCTCTGAATATCAATGAAAACATGATTTTTATACAGCCGCACCCAGGAAAATCTAATGGGTATCCCCTGCGGTTTGATGTCGGTCCCGTCACAGGTTACGTCCAGATTAAAAATACTGCAACAACCGGAAGCGCAGGTTCGAAATCTTCCCTTAATATCACGCGATTGCCGGGTTTAAATACGATATTAATTTCTGGATCGATCCCGGTAGATATTAAACCCGACAAAAATCTTCCCGTTGGGGTAACGGTTGAAAATCCTTCCAGGTATGCGGCTTATATGCTGCAGAAGTACCTGCTGGCAGATGGTGTGCATATTCGTCAAAACATATTTGAAGCACAATCACCACTTTTATCCCCAATAATTATTGCCGAACACGTTTCAGAACCGCTTTCTGCACTCCTGCGCCGGCTGAATAAACCAAGCGATAACCTGATGGCCGAGTGTCTCCTGAAAACAGTGGGAGCTAAGATGAATAAGCAAGGCACTGGCGGCGAAACTGGAACAGGCGCACAGGCTGCACGGGATCTCTTTAAAAAAATCGGGCTGGATATGAGTGAACTAAATCAATCCGACGGTTCTGGCCTATCCAGAACAAACTATGTCTCCCCATCTAATATATTGAAACTGCTCGCGGAACTCTCCACTCGCCCTGATTTTCCAGTTTTCTATAACTCCCTGCCCATAGCTGGTGTCGATGGCACTTTGAAAAATAGAATGAAAGGTACGGCGGCGGAAAAGAACTGCCATGCTAAAACAGGTTACGTATCCCATGCCAGCAGCCTTAGCGGATATGTCACCTCCAAAGACGGAATACTGCTGGGTTTTTCAATACTGATGAACAATCATCTTTGCCCTAACAAAATCTGTACGCAAACACAAGATCATATTATAGATCTGCTCGCCAACTATACTTTTGAACATAAGTAAGCCGATTTACTTGCCTGAATTGAAGAGCACTAATAAATGCAGACAGAGTCCGAATATCTCAGAAGAGCTGTTTCAAAGTGGATTCGAAGTGAGTTTATATCCAAATCCGCGTACGGTGACGAGTGATACAGGATTATCGGGATCAATTTCAATTTTACGTCGCAGCCTACGTACATAAACAGCGAGCGTTTTAACACCTAATTCGCTTTCGTATCCCCATATGTTTTGAAATATCCAATCCATTGCGAGCGCTTTTTCTCGATTCCTGGCCATCAGCAGCATCAGTTCGAATTCTCGTTCCGTCAGCTTGGCAGGAATACCCGATCTTGTTACATCGCGCCTGTCCACATCCACTACAAGCTCCCCGACAATAATCTGATTATTTTTTTCGTGCGGGTTGCTGTACTCCATGGCTCTGCGCAGGTGCGCTCGAACTCGTGCGACAAGTTCGCGAGGGGCGAAGGGTTTCGTCAGGTAGTCATCTCCGCCTACTTCCAGCCCGATCACCTTATCAGCGTTATCGTCACGCGCCGTTAGAAATAGAATGGGCATATTGTGTTTGGCCCTGATCTGGCGGCAAAGGCTGTATCCATCTTGGTCAGGAAGGCTCACATCCAGTACCAGCATATCAAACGGTTCGCCATCCAGCGCCCGCCTAGCCTCTTCCGCGTTCACTGCAGTTTGACAGTAGTAGCCTTCCGTTGAAAGCAGTTTCTCTATGGCTCTTAAAATAAACCTATCATCATCCACCAGCAGCAGCCGCGGCATAATAGAAGCTCTCCTTCATTGCAGAAGTCTTATTCATTCTTCGGAAAAGAAATTCTGAAGTTTGCGCCCTGACCTGGCTCACTCACCACACTAATAGTTCCACCATGCTCTTCCACTATCCGCTTACAGCTAAATAAACCAAGCCCCACGCCAGTTGCCCTTGTGGTGAAAAATGGATTGAAAAGTTTTTCCATGGCTTCATTCGAGACACCTACCCCAGAATCCTTAAATTCTAATATTTGAACCCCATTTTCTAAATATCCCGTTATTTCCAAAGTGCCGCCGCTCGTGGTCATCGCCTGTATCGCATTCATGCAAAGATTAACAAATAGATGATCCAGCTGACTGGAATCGGCTTCAATCGGGGGCAGATCATCAGGAATATCAACGTTGATTTTTACATTGTTGATTGCTGCCTGGCCTTCAATAAGCGGAATGACCTTGCCGATGACATCGGAAAGTTGAGTTGGAACCGTATTTAACGAGGCGGGACGGGAGAACGCAAGCAGCCGATGTGTCAGCGACGCAAATCGATTTACCTGAAAACGCATCTCAGAAGATGCCAGAAGGGGCTCATTTTCCAGTTCAAACTGCATGGTGGTTAGTATATTGCGAATATCATGCGCAACGCTGGCAGCAAGCGTTCCCGCAGTGTGCAGTTTTTCAATTTCTACCATTCCCTGCTGTGCTGCACGCAGCCGGTCCAGGGTCAACCTGAGTTCACGCTGAAGCTGATGATTTTCAAATGTTAAAGATATTTGGTCTATCAGCGCCTGCAGATGGACCGATCGAAGCCTTTCACTGGCACTGCTGACGATGCTTCCTCCCAGGACAATAAGCCCGATATTTTGATGGCTGCTGCCCAGGCAGGCATAGCAAGCGGGGCAGTT
>JBBRDM010000150.1:0-13622 GCA_038203935.1 Chthonomonadales bacterium | reverse complement strand
CCCCCATTAAGGACCTCTCACCGCTGCAGTTCGATTCATTGATGAATGGTATCAAAGGAAATGTAACAGTCACATTTCAGAGTAAGTGGGGGAGAAATCGCGAGTTCAATACCGATTTCCCAGGCGTTCTGAAAATTATGTCCCGCCAGTACTCGGAGACAACCAGCAATTATGTGAAAGAGGATCTGGAACAGTACCAATCCACCCGTCCGTGCGCGGTCTGCAAAGGAAAGCGGCTCAAACCGGAAGCGCTCGCAGTGACCGTCAACAATACCGATATATCCGATCTCTGTTCGTATTCGCTCAAGAAGATCGCGAATTTTTTCGACGATCTGCAGCTGACAGATCGGGAGATGATTATCGCGCGGCAGATCGTGAAGGAGATCAAAACACGGCTGGGATTTCTCCTGAATGTCGGGCTTTCCTATCTCACGCTGGATCGGGCGGCGGCAACTCTGGCGGGCGGGGAGGCGCAGCGTATTCGCCTGGCGACTCAGATCGGATCAGGGCTGATGGGCGTGCTCTACATCCTGGATGAGCCGAGTATTGGACTGCATCAGCGTGATAATACGAAACTGATCACGACACTGGAACGCCTGCGCGAACTGGGTAACACGGTTCTGGTAGTGGAGCACGATGCCGACACCATGGAGGCGGCAGACTGGCTGATCGATATTGGACCGGGAGCAGGCGAGCATGGCGGTCATGTGGTAGCGCAGGGCACAGTCGATCAGGTCAAGGCGAACAAGAACAGTATTACCGGTCAGTTTTTGAACGGGACGAGGAGCATAGAAGTCCCAGCGGTGCGTCGGGTTCCGACCGATAAGTTTTTGGTACTGGCTGGCGCCAATCAGCATAACCTGCGAAATGTGACGGCGCGTATTCCGCTGGGGATGTTCGTGGTGGTGACGGGGGTGTCGGGGTCGGGGAAATCGACGCTCATTCAGGAGACACTGTTTCCGCTTCTGATGTACAACATCTACGGTACCCGGGCGGTATGGGGCAAGCATGAATCGATATCTGGGCTGGAGCATCTGGACAAAATAATAGATATCGATCAAAGTCCTATCGGGCGGACTCCCCGCTCGAACCCGGCGACGTATACAGGGGTTTTCGATCTTATCCGTGACCTGTTTTCGAAGACTCAGGACGCACGGGTACGAGGCTATCAGGCAGGCCGATTCTCGTTCAATGTGAAGGGCGGGCGGTGCGAGAGCTGCCACGGTGATGGCATTCTGAAGATTGAGATGCACTTTCTGCCGGATGTGTATGTGCCGTGTGAGGTGTGCAAGGGGAAACGGTATAATCGGGAGACGCTGGAGATTAAATTTAAAGGCAAATCGATTGCGGATGTGCTGGATATGACGATCAGCGAAGCGGTGGAGTTTTTTTCGCAGATGCCGAATATCGCGCGGAAGTTCCAGACGATGCACGATGTGGGGCTGGACTATATTCGATTGGGGCAGCCTGCAACGACGCTTTCCGGCGGCGAAGCGCAGCGCGTGAAACTGGCCTCGGAGCTGGCGAAACGCCCAACCGGCCGTACGATCTACATCCTCGACGAACCGACGACCGGTCTCCATTTTGCGGACGTGGAGAAGCTCATCGGCGTGCTGAACCGACTGGTCACTGCAGGCAATACCGTTCTCGTGATCGAGCACAACCTGGACGTGATCAAAACCGCCGACTGGATCATCGACATGGGGCCGGAAGGCGGCGACGGCGGCGGCCTGATAGTCGCAGAAGGTACTCCGGAACAAGTCGCGAAAGTAGCAAAGAGTCATACCGGCCAGTATTTGAAGCGAGTTCTAGGCGGTGGGATGATTTGTGATTGACAGAAGGATAATTCATGGCGCGAAAACTTGCAACGCTTGCTCAAACATCAGGTATCGGATATGACTATGAAGATCAAGTTGCCGCCTATTTAATGGTATGTTTGCTAAAAAATGATCCGCCTTTGACAGAGGAATTAGGAGGCTTGATCCGCCTCGAATTCAATACTCGTGTTCACGGTTGGTTCTTAGATGATCTCCTATTAACATTTCAAATCAACAGTCGCCTTGCACTTTCCGTCAAAAGCAATATACAAATAACTGCTTCAGGAATAAATCCCTCATTTGTTAAGGATGCTTGGGAACAATATTCCACAAACGCTGACAATCCGTTCGATACTTCGAAGGATTATATGGGCATAATTTCTGCACCATTGGATGCAGAAACAATGAACTCCTTGTCTGAGATACAACAGTATGCAAGTGTAATGGATGAGGTGCGATTTATTGCAGAAGTTGAATCAAAAGATTCCAGTAATGTTATCAAACGTGCAATATGGGGAAGTTTACAATGTCCACCTAACATAGAAACACAGAATAACTTCACAAAAGAAGATGCAGTGAGAATGCTGCGTCGTCTTCAATTCCTTCAACTAGATTTCCGTAACCTTCCTTCTCAAGATCGGAAACAAGCTCTTACCAATTGTCGCGCTTTGCTTAGAAGTGGCGATACGGAAGAAGCAAACTCATTGTGGCAGAAATTGCTGCATATTGCGAAACGCTTTCGTAGTAACGGCGGATATATTGATTTGGAGCGTTTACTAAGTGAACTGAATTTCAAATTCGAATTAAAATCATGGCCACAATATGAACATGATTTCGAGACCATAATCCGGCATACGCGTCGGGAACTCGAAGCGATTCCAGATAAAATCGGGCAAAGTATCCATATTCCACGTGAGCAGCTAATCGAGCAAATCCAAATAAATGTGAATACAAATAGCCTTTTTGCTATACTCGTAGAATCAGGGTGTGGAAAAAGTGTTATTACGAGAAAATGGGCTGAAGCTGGCGTAAATATACATCCCATTCTATGGATTCATGCAAAAGATTTGTCTCATCAAAATTTCTACGACTTTGAAACTAAGTTACACTTGAACCATTCATTGGAAGAACTTGGCGGAGCGGTAACGACACAATATGCTTACTGCGTCATAGACGGTGTTGAGAATATTGTTAATGAAGAATCTTTGAAAATAGTAAAATCAATTGTTCATACTTTAAAAATTGGCCAAGTGAACACACGCTGGCGGCTTTTACTTATTTGTCAGACTGAAGAATGGCTCCACAGTTCCGCTAATTTAGAAATATATCTCGAATTGGACAAATGCATAGAAAGTCTGACCGTAGAATCTCCGTCTCACCAAGAATACACCGAAGTTTATCAAGCATTTCCACAGCTTGGTGCATTATCTATTCAAAAAAACTTGAATACAATACTACGCCGTCCCAAAATTGTTGATGTTATAGTAAAAGGTCTACTGGCGAATACCTCTATCAATTTGCCTGACTGGTTAGGTGAGGCGAGTATTGCAGACTGGCACTGGCGAACGCAAGTAGCGACGGGCAATAATCAAATTATTCGTGGTCAGGCAATGATGCACATCGCGGAGATGCAAGCAGATTCAATTCTCCCCGATATAGGTCTCAGTGAAGCACCAATTGGTTCAGATGAGCTTTTATCCTGTGATCTGCTCATTGTACGAGATAACAGGATTTCCTTTCAGCACGATCTCTTCGGAGATTGGACGCGTCTCCAGAGCTTAAAGCAACATGTAAATGATTTCGCCACATTTGTGAATCTTAAACTCGCCTCGCCATTCTGGAATCGCTCTGTACGATTGTATGGACTTCACCTATTGGAATTAGATGCAACCGGGGAGTGTTGGTTTAAAACAATATCTGATTTAAGTGTTGCGGAAAATGGATCAGATGCTCAAGATCTTATGCTTGAAGCGGTATTTCATGCTTCTAATCCAAAGCCACTTTTTGAGAGAACTTGGACCTATTTGGTGGCGAATGATGGCGAACTTCTGAAACGTATGCTAAGAAGATTTTTACATACTGGAACTATTTCAAATCAATCTTTAGTCGCTCTGGGTGAGTCTGAAATTCAAAAAATGCGTTATGCGACGAAAAACCGTTTACCTTACTGGACGTTCTGGCAGCCAATGATTTCATTGCTGTATGAGCACAAGACCCAAGTACTCGAACTCGTGCCAGCACTTCTAGCAGAAATCGCTTATACGTGGCTAAGTTTCGCACGCATCTATTTACAACAGAATGAACTCACAAGCATAAAAGAAGCTGCAGACATGGCTATTACTCTTGCAGAAATGATGCTTGACAATGAAGAGAGTTATAAATTAAATACGGAAGAGGTTAGTCCAACAGCTTTCAAATCCGCTTTAATGTCTTACGAACAGTTTCCCGATCGAGTACGTAATTTTGTTTTAAAAGCCTCGGGGCGAATTGAACGCAAAAAACGCGAGAATATTTTCCCCGGAAACCCTCAAAAACATTCGACTTACCGCCCAATGCTTAGTATACCGGGAAGGTATCGCAAGAAGTTAGAAAACGTATTAACATGGACTGATGGTCCTGTGGTGGTGGGCAATAAACACTTTGAAAAAATATGCTTGAAAGAACAATCATTATTACCATTGATCCTCTCAAATCCAGAACTGGCTGCTGAAATTTTACTAGCTTTACTCATTGAGACACCCACAGAATATCAGGAGGACTATGGCCGAACAATACGATTGCCTGGAGAAGAATGCCAGATTAAGAATCACTCAAGTCACTACCCGCCTTTTTGGTGGCATTCGTCCTGGTTTATTTTTCTCCGCACAAAACCTGAAATAGCTATCGACACGATTTTAAAATTGGTCAATTTTGCTTCTGAACGACGACGCGAAGCATTGCCAATACAAGACAGATCGTCATTATCAATCACATTCTTCGATGATCAGAATACCTACACTTGGTTCGGTGATATGCAAGTTTATATGTGGTATCGTGCGAGTTGGGGCCCTCATGCTGTCTCCAGTGTTTTAATGAGTCTAGAACATTGGCTGTACGAGCTCCTTGAACAGGGCGTGCCAGTAATAGATTATTTAACTCGTATTCGGGACAACTCATCATCACTTGCGTTCGCTGGATTACTTGCTGCCGTAGCATCTAAACATCTAGTGTTACTTAAAGGACCGCTCAAGTTTCTACTTTCATCCTGGGAGTTATTGCGATGGGACAACCAGCGTTACGTACAGGATTCCGTAGCTTCTACACCGATGATTGCATGGACTGGCCATCACCAGAGCGATATAAAAACTGCGTACGAATGGCATTCTATGCCTCATAGAAAGTTATCTTTTCAACAAATATCTCAGCAGATATTCCTGACAGAAGGAGAATTGCGTCCATTTTTTGAGGAAGTATGTGAACGCTGGAAAAATGCCGAAGCAGAAAGACGAGCTATCGGGCAAATCGACATTGCCGACTATTTGGGATTCCGAATCAATGTTTATAATCTAGATAATTACTACCAAACTCAAAATGAAGATGGCCAAATATCTATTCATTACCAAGCTCCGCAAGATATTGAAGAAAAAATTGAGCTAAAAAGACGGCAAAATAATGTTGAAACACTTCAAATGTACTTTCCGCTTCGATGTCGCCAAATATTGGATGGCAAAAATGTGCTTGAAAATGAAGTGCAGTTAGAAGCTTTTTGGGAAGAAGGGCAACAAATACTTTCAAATTATAAGTCAGATTCTGGTAGTATGATCTGCATTGAAGATATCTCATCAGGCATCGCAGCAGTTCTGTTGATAAAATATTCTGAATGGCTCAAACACTTTCCCGATAGAGAAATATGGTGCAAACAACAAATTACAGAAACTATAGTTAATCCGCCAGTTATGTATCGTAATATTACTGGTGTTATAGATAATTGGCAAATTTTTTGTGCTGTTGCTTTGCCCTCCGTGTGGTTAGAAGATTTAGAATCAGAACACATACGGCTGAGTATTTTACTACTTGCTCTTTCCCCACACGATAAAGTTGTGAGTACCTTTAGTAAACGCTGCTACGAATTACGAGCAGAATTAGGCCATGCCTACTCGCAGTTGGTGGCGTTATGGAGACATTGGGTTATAGAAAGGCCCCAGTTATTGATTCGCCAGGATTTTGCGAACGATGGATTCTGTTTGAGGTCGCATGAAAGACTGAATATAGGCGAGATTCTCAACTTTGAAAAACCCGCGTTGGATGCTATGCTTTCTAAGAATTTTCAAGAAGTCGTTCAAGGTTTTATTAAAGGGGAATTACCCATTAAGTCACCTTCTCTTTCAGAGGTAGAACCATCTTCAGAGGGGGTATCAGACGTTCCGCGCCGCCCTGACAATAGAAGACGACGCCAAAATTATGTTGTATGTATTACTAGCTTAAAAAATATTTATTCTTTTTGGAATGAACATCCTTTACCCATTGATATCGTAGATCGGCAGGAATGTCTTGTACTCTGGCAAGAATTATTGGAGTGCTTTCTGGAAACAATGAAACCTCGAGTTTCTGCAGAATCGGACTTGGAAATTGAAGGAGACTTTTATAAAGAAGACAGATGGTTGCTCGAGAGGATTGCATCCCTTATTGTCCAAATGGAACCAAGCGAAAATCCTGAATTATTCTGGAGACCCATCTTAGATTTGGGATGGCAAGCAAACGATTATATCGAGCATTTCCTTTTTTCCTTCCTAGTGTACAACTTTGATAAACTCGAGAATGAGACTTTTAGTGAGAAATTTGCAAATCTCTGGACCTCAATGTTCAAATACGCAGATCAGTCATCTGGTTGGAATAGAACAGCATCTAACAGATTCAGACCTTTAGACACACTCTGGCAAAAAATGATCGGGATAAGTTGGTATGCGCCTAGCCCATGGAATGAAAAACATCAAAAATTAATTTTGACAATATCTCCATTGCATAAAATATTTTGTTCTAAGAGACTCACTAATTCTGATACAACCGAGAAATATCTCAGATTCCTTTACTGTCCCGCTGCGAAACTCATACGTCTCAAAGCACTTTTCTGGGTAGAACCGAAATTAGAAGATTATCAATTTGAAGATAGATATACGCTTACAGAGGAGGCATTAGCCGAACTTGCCGTAACTTGTTGGGCAGAACATGAAAGAGAACTACGCAGATCACACGACACATTCGATTGCTACAAACGCATATTAAGGAAGTTGGCCTCTAGGCAAAATGCTATCGCAATGGCACTTCAGGAAAAAATACTAGAATCTTAAAAACATAAATGTCAATAAAAAAGCTGGAAACAAATAGAAATAAACACTTAATAATCCTAGCCAGAGATTGGCTGCTGCAAAAGCAGAACTCGGCCGAGTTGTGTAAGAAGTTCAGGCACTGAAGTTATTGTAATGAGGAAAACGGTGGGTCGGGCGGGTTTATAAGGATCACGAACTGTATTGAGGGAAACTGTTTGGTATGATATAATAGTCGCAATAAACCACGGAGTTCTTTGAGGTCTACGTGAGCATTGGAAACACTACTCTTCGCTCTGGAATAGAAAATGCCAAAGGTCAAAGCATCACACGAATCGCTGAAAGCGCAACAGCTTCCTCTCTGCTCGGAAGATGTTAAGGGCGCGTCCCAAGGCAAACTGCCGATCTATAGCGCTGACGGAGTAGATCTTACTCTTATCCGTTGGATGCTCTCGCTATCTCCTATCGAGCGCCAGCGAACTGCACAGCGGTACGCCAACTCGGCACAGAAATTACGAAATGCCCCCAAACGCATTTGATTTTGACAGTTTATATACCAGAGCTATTTGCTGTCAGTTCACTGGATGCAGGAAGTGCAGCATTAACATTACTCATTTTATTTCAGGGCGGCGGCGAGGAGTTCGTCCAGTATCGTCGCTTCGGTGGTGCTCTGAATTTCACTAACGGCTTCTTCACCCAGCATTTCCTTGAAGTATGCCCATAACTCTTCAATTTGCGTATAGTTGTTGGGAACCAACCAGATATTTTTCATTCCATGTGACGCTGCGATTGCGGCAAGCAGCTTTGCACCCTCAACATAACGCTTCTCCTCGCGGAGGAGAGCACACATGAAGGTCATGCTTTCGACCATGTTGTATTGCACCTCCATCTGGAGTTTTACGGCAATGGCCTCGACCAGATAGTCGCGCACCGCGGCGAAATTGCTCATCCCCCATTCCACCCGGGCAAGCAGTTCGAGACATAGAGGCACAAAGTTTCGATCACCTACTCTGCATAGCGTCAGCGCCTCCTTGCCGAAAGCGCTTGCATCTGTGAGGTTCCCTTCAACAAGTGCGACGTTGCCCAGCTCATACAGATTGATGCCTAACCAGGGACGATTGTCCAGCATGCGGTGAATTTCCAGCGAGCGCAAAAAGTGGGCTTTCGCCTCCGCCGCTGAAACGACTATTTTAGTGGTAAGTCCAAAATTATGCTGTGCGACCGCTTCGTCCACAATGAGGCCAGCCGCCTGAAAATGACGTGCGGCCTTCGCGTGCAGCTCCAGCGGTCGAGTTGTTTCCCCGCGTTCCCGTAAGAGGTTACCAAGCCCAATTTGCAGGCGCGCTTCCCCGTCCCAGTCACTAATCTGACGCGCCAACTCAATCGCCTCTTCGTAGAGCGCCTTTGCCGATTCGAATTTGCCTTCCAACGCTGTAGCGATTGCCCGGATGCGCAGCGATTTCACCAGACCAGGAGAGACAGGGAGACGACGGTAGAACGCTTCTGTCGCCTCGCCATAGTTGCGCGATATACTCATATCTCCCATGCGCAGCCCGATCAGACCAGCACTCAGTAATGCCTCACCACGCAGAGGTGCGTCCTCCGGGGCGCCATAATGTGCCAGCGCCTCTTCAAGCCACGTCAATCCCTCCTGATAGTAGCCGCGTATAGTCTGAAACCGACTCAATGCAATCGCCATTCGCAGAGCGTGCTCTCCCATCGTTCCATCAGAGGCAGCATCCAGACTGCAGCGTAATGCCGCACGAAAATTATCGTAATCTGCTTCTATCTGCAGCAGCGACTCGACGATCCGTGGGCTTTCAAGCTGTTGGGCCAGCCGTTCCACAAGTTCCTCAAAATAGCCCTGGTGCAGCTGATGGTACCTTTCGTCCTCTCCCGATTCCACTAACCGTTCCAGAGCATACTGTCGTATTGGTTCCAGGAGGCGATACCGCACTTCTCCATTACGTTCGGCAACCTCCACCAGCGATTTCTGAATGAGCGATTCTAGAAGCGTTAGCGCTTGAGTTTCGTCTTTGTCTTTTTCAAAGCAGATGGCGCTGGCGGCCTCCAGAGTCCAGCCGCCCGCAAACAGGGCGAGGCGCGAAAGGAGTGTGCGTTCCTCCACATTTAGCAGACTGTAACTCCAGTCCAGCATACTGCGAAGAGTCTTATGGCGTGGGTCTGCCGTCCGGTCTCCACGCTCCAGTAATGTAAGCGAGTTGTCCAGACGCTGCGCGATCTGTCCCACAGAAAGGGAGCGTACCCAGACCGCCGCCAGTTCCAGCGCCAGAGGGATGCCCTCCAGTTTCCAGCAGATTTGTGCGACTGAGTCGGCATTCGATTCTGTCAGCTGAAAGTCAGCCGAGACGGCGTTTGCGCGTGTCAAAAATAGGCGGGCAGCATCGGATTCGCGCACCTGCTGCAACAGATTCTGCTGCATAGCATTCTTGACAACCGTCTGCGGTGTGGCGAGCGAGGGGACGTTCCAGATGCTCTCTCCAAACAGCCCCAACGCCTGCCGACTGGTTGTGAGAATATGCAGCCCGGCACACGATTCCAGCAGAACATGAACCAGTTCCGCGCAGTTCTCCAGCAGATGTTCGCAGTTATTCAAAACGAGCAGTAGATGCTTTGGACGCAGATAGTCCGTCACAGTCTGAAGTGTGGACTCTCCGCTTCGCTCACTGAGGCGCAGTGCCACTGAGATCGCCTGCGCTATTTGTTCCCCTGAATAGAGTGCCACCAGTTCGACCCAGACAACGCCCTGCGCGAACGCTTTCTGCTGCTCTGCCGCTGCCGCCATCGCAAGGCGCGTCTTACCAACTCCGCCCGTACCTGTCAGCGTCACGAGTCGACTTCCCTGCAGTGACACTGCAATCTCTTCCTGCTCCCGCACTCTTCCAATCAAATCTGCAAGCGGACGCGGAACATTATCGTAACGGATAGTATCTCGTACTGCGGAGTGAGGCGGTTGTGTGGATAATGTGACAGGTTGTCTTGCTTCCTGCAACCATTTCTTATAGAGCACGACTGTCTCTTGTGCGGGTTCGATGTTGAGTTCATCTCGCAATGCACGGCGCAGTTCACGGTATTGACGCTCGACACCGGTATAGTCGCCCGCCTGCCCCAATGCTTGAATTATCTGGCGATGCGCTGTCTCACGCGAGGGATCCGTTTCCGTCACATGGCGAAGAAATTGTATTGCCTCCGACCTCTCTCCTAGCGCAAATCGATCTTCTGCCAATCTCTCCAGTGCGTCAATATATCCCTCCATCCGCCGTGCTCGTTCCAACAACGCCCATTCCGTATCGCATCCTTCCAATAAGCTGCCTTTGTAGAGTGCGACCGCCTTTTCGAGAGAGACTGCATCTTCGGCTTCCACGAATCGGTCGAAGTCGATCACGTCGCAGAAGGCGTCGGTGAAGTCGAAGGTGATGGTTGCGCGTGTCGGCGAGAGAAGGCGATGACGTTCGGATCCGAGCGCATTCCGCAGCTCGGACAGGGCACGGCGCAGATAAAAAGCGGAGCGTTCCTGAGTGGCTTCAGGCCAGAGTGCCTCTGCCAGCCATTCACGAGAGAGGGGAGTCTGGCGTCGCAGGATGAGCAGCGCCAGGAGCCATCGAGCAGGGCGAGGAAGTATCGGCGCTTCCCCATGCACCTTTAGTAAGAACGTGCCGAATAGAAAGAGCTGGAGAGGCGGTGCCGCCTCGGTGTTCTGTTCCGGGTTTTCCTGGAAATCGTCTTGCATGGGCATATTTTCGGCATCGAGGGCAAAATACCTCTCGAAATGTAACGGAAGATGTAACGAAGGCTTAGTACACTATGCTTGTTTAAATAGCTTTGCAGGCTTTGTAATTATCTGATAAGGAGAATTCGATTGAAAACAAACTTTAGTTCGATGCTTTCCGCGACATTGATCGCCGGTCTCAGCCTGAACGTCCTGTCCTCTGCCCAGGCTCAATTCACCTACACGTTTTTCCCTAACAATGCCACTGTAAATAGCGGGGTCAGTACGGATTTTGCCATTGTAGGGTATGTGAGCGGGAGTTATAACGACGATTTTACGCGCAACTTCAGCGGTCCGTCGTCGCCAACCATCGACGTGGTGGATGGTGCAGATATCCCGGATATGGAAATCTTCCATCAAAGCAATGTGCGTGTCTCCGGCGGCACCGTCTCCGCGATCCTCTACGATAACAGCACCATCCATATCACTGGCGGCTCTACCCCATTTATTCTCGGATTTGATCATTCTTTCATAAATATGAAAAGCGGATCTGCAAATGATCTGGAGGGGCAAGGCCGCGGAATCAATGTCAGTGGAGGGACGATAAATAATCTGGTTGCGAATGTCGATAGCGATCCTTTCGGCAATTCTTTTGGCAGCTGCATTGTGAATGTATTTGGTGGCGATATTAATGAATCTTCAGCCTATAACGATGGCATTCTCAATCTATATGGGGGGAAACTAGGCAGCGTCCTGCGCGCCGCGGAAGGTGGAACTATCAATATATACGGCAATGACCTTGTTGCCACACTGTTCAATCCCTCCTTCGGGAACGGCTACAGCCTGTACTCACTCTCTGGCACGCTGGAAGACGGAAATACACTGAATAACACGATCCTCCGCGTCCGAAACGATGGGGTAACCTACGGTCATTCCTCGTTTAACCTCATCGATGTTCCCGAACCCGGCGTATCTGCCCTCCTTCTGGGAACATCGATCAGCGGTGCGGGACTGATCATACGCCGCCGCATTCGTAAATAACTTGTCGTTTGCTGCAGTCTGTTTTCTCGAAAGGAAAAGTTAAATGAACACACTCACTCGCTGCAGGCGGCTTCTTGTCTGTGCCCTCTGGATTTCCTGTCTGCTTCCCTTGTTGTCCCGACCTGCCGCCGCTCAGATGCTGAAGTTCACCTTCAGAGGAAGTTACGATCCAAACTTGAGTTACAGCGACGGACAGGCCTTCGATGGCACAAACTATACGAATCTACCGCCCACCCTGGATCTTGGGGCGCTGGAAGGCGGCACGTTCACCGCGTCGTTCACCGTTCCAGCGGCACTGACGCCCAGCAGCCAGACGAGCAGAAAGGCGACTTATGACTTCGGCCCGGCGTCGTCCATTCAGTTCACGCTCTTTGATGCTGCCGGTCAGGTCAAGTACCAGAGCAGCGGGTCGGCAGCGTTTGTACAGGGGAACGTCTACCGCTTCCCATATGGTGGAGGGAACGCGAACCAGTTCGTCTACACAACTTTCGGCAGCTTTGACGTGCTCGGGGTTACCCCGCCTCAGGGAACCTCTGATCTGGGTAAGATCGTTCAATTCAATTTCTCGAACTATACGGACCCGCTGCATACTTATCTGTCCGACTTTTCGCTTCCGACGGATCCCTCCACGTATCTGTCTTTCCCGGAGAGGCAGTTCAACGTTCAGGTGTCGTATGGGGACGGAGACATCGAAAACGGCGTCGACCCGTATCGGTTCTTCGACACGAACGCCTACTACATGGTCAACAGCGTCCGGATTAATACCGTTCCCGAGCCAGGTAGTGTTGCGTTTATTTCGAGCGTCGGTCTGTTGGGAGCTGGCGTTCTCTTGGGCCGCCGAAAACGCAGTTGAGAAGTTTGAGATACATGCCATTTGATCACTGCTAGAATACAATCTTTTCTTTCACCGACATCAAACAGCAGGGATTGAGGAAAAGCTTATGCGTCTTCTCCTTAATTCCTGCTAGTAATCCCAGTCGGGCATCGGTTGTGGCAGTGGCAGAGCTTGGTCTAGATGAGCAAGAAGATCTGGAGGAGCGGTAAAGTCGTCGGTAATTGCCAGACCGGAGGCAGGGCGAACGCCGAGCCAGAACCGAGAGAACGCATTGACACTGCTTTTGAGAGTTGGCAGTGACGGGTTCGAGCCTCGCCTGGCTGCCGATTCTTCTCCCACGGTCACAATGTATTCGCCCTTGGTTCCTCGCCAGCTCGAATCGGTATCCAAATACTTCTCAATCGGGTCGGTGAGCTCCAGGTTGAACTGTATAGTTTTCGTCTTGGTATGCGTTCTTGCGAGACATGCAGGAATATCATTCATGCGAATTTGCCAGTAGGCGATAGCGTGGTTAGCCGATTCCCATTCACTTCTGCGAGTTAGATTATGCTGGCGCAGCGGATAGCTGATAAAATCCTGCAGCTGAATTCCTGCCTGCTCCATCATTTTGACTCTATGCACCTGATCATCAAGCGATTTAATCACCTGAAGAAGCTCCATATACTGCTCTGGCGTGTTCCAGATTACCCACTTGATATCATACGTACCATGGTCCCTCTTTTCCGGGTTAACCCAGATACAGTGTGAGAGCGATCCATCCGCGTTATCGAAATAGCCCAGACCGAACTGATCTCCATAATCCATATCGGAAGTTGTCACCGTGGCAGGAAGTATATTCACAGAACCATGCGTTTTCCGCCGGGCCAGACGCGCTCTATGAATTATCTCCCCATCTT
>JBBRDM010000149.1:0-13683 GCA_038203935.1 Chthonomonadales bacterium | reverse complement strand
GGTAACACACCCGGTCGCAAAAAAATTGCCGAACGCATGGAAACTCTATGATATGTTTGGAAGTGTAGGCGAGTGGGCAACGGATGCTGAGAATAAACCGATTTTGTGCGGCGGTACTTTCAAAGACAAAGCTGCGCTGATCAATCCCACCACGCGCAAAAAGCAGACTTCAGCCTGGCAGGCCACGGATCCGCAGCTGCCGAAAAGCAGATGGTGGCTCTCGGACGGAATGTTCGTTGGATTTCGAGTAATCTGTACCCTATAACAGGGAATTACGACTGGCTTGTATAAATATGCTTTAGGTAAACTACATTTTGAGCTGGCGTGGTCAGAACAAAAATGAATTCTCGCCCAGAGGACGCTTGTCTGTATCATTTGCCGAATTGTTCCGGAGGTAAAAACCCCCCGTCTGGAAAAAGCGGTCGTCTTTCAGACGGAATATCAGTCCTTCGGGCTGTAATTCAATTCAATATTCAGCCCATGCAGGGAGCTTGCGACCGGAGATGGGCTTCGCAATTCCAGACCGGTACTTTAGTGCCGAGTTCACCTATGGGCTTCGCAATTCCAGACATGGGTTTTAACCCGGTGTAGAAAATACGCTTCGCAATTCAAACTGAATCAACTTTACAACATATAGACTGGCAAGAAGGAGATAAAATGAGCGACATTCAAAGTGATAAATCAATAAGTCCCTCGAGACGAGAGTTTATCAAAACCTCTGCAGTAACTGGAGCGGCCGCGGCGCTATTAGCCACAGGCAACTACGCTCATGCTCAGAGCAGCGGTAAAATTCGAGTCGGCCTCATTGGCTGCGGTGGACGCGGAACCGGCGCAGCCGCAGATGCCCTGCAGGCTGATCCTGGCGCTGTGCTGGTGGCGATGGGCGACGTCTATAAGGCTAAGATCGACAGCAGCCTCAAAACGCTGCTGGAACAGGATGATGTCAAAGCGAAGGTGCAGGTCACAGCAGATAATCAGTTTGTCGGGCTCGATGCCTATCAAAAAGTGTTAGCCAGTGGTGTCGATGTTGTATTGCTCACAACCCCACCAGGCTTCAGGCCCCTGCACATCAAAGCAGCTGTTGCGGCAGGTAAGCATATATTTGCTGAAAAACCGATGGGCACGGATGCAGCCGGAGTGCATTCCGCTCTTGCAGCCGTTAAAGCGGCGCAGTCGAAAAATCTCTGCTTTGTCTCCGGATTCTGCTACCGATACGCTTCCACACACCGTGCTTTCTACAATCGGCTGCACGAAGGAGCTATCGGCTCCGTGCGACACGTACACGCCACCTATCTCACCGGCCCGGTCAAGCCAATGCCTCCAGCTTCCGAGCGACCTGCAGGAATGAGCGATACGGAATGGCAGATAAAGAACTGGTATAACTTCGTGTGGCTCTCGGGTGATGGGCTTATCGAGCAGGCCTGCCACAGTATCGATAAAATCTTATGGGCGATGAAAGATGTTCCTCCGATTCGCGCCGTCGGAACCGGCGGACGCGACCTTCCGAATAATGAGGGCAATATTTTCGACCATATCGATGTTTTTTACGAGTGGGCGGATGGCACGCGCGCAGTTATGGCACAGCGACAGATTCCAGACTGCCAGCATAATGATAATACCGATTATGTTATTGGCGCGAAAGGAACTGGAAAAGTACATTTTGCAGCTGCCGAAATGATGGGCGACTCAAAATGGTCCGCCGAACCACCTAAAAAGAGCATGTATCATCTGGAGCACGATGCGTTGTTTGCTGCGATACGTAAAGGTGTTGCTATCAACGATGCGGAAAAGATGGCACAGAGCACTCTCGCCGGCCTCATGGGACGTGAAGCGGCTTACTCCGGAGAACAGGTAACCTGGGAGCAGATGCTGAAGTCAGACCATAACATCTTTCCGGAGAACCTCGATTGGAATGGGCCTCTGGCAATTGCCCCTATGGCTGTTCCCGGGAAAACTCCATTCAAGTAATAGAGCGATTACCCCATGTCCTCACCCCGGCCCCTCTCCCAAAAACAGGAGAGGGGAGAGTTAATATGTTGAACTGCCTATCTCAGTCAACTTAAACGAATTTACAAATTATACGACAGTTACTATAAGAATGAAAATTCCATACATAAGTCACCCCTCTCCTGTTTTTGGGAGAGGGGCTTGGGGTGAGGGCCATGATTTCACGACACCATCTGATACTGAATGCAATCTTTGCGACGGTGTTATGCTGCATGCCTCTATGGGCTAAAGCTGCGCCTCAGAATTCTTCACCGCTGCCTCTGCTGCAGAACCTCTCTGCGCAGCCTTTTATTGCCCAGGCGAGAAGAGTGGAGGAGGCGCTCAGCGCGTTGGGAAGCCCCCTGCCAGACCGCAATCGCAAACTGCTGGAGCAGGCAGCGAGCGAGACAGATGAGACCAAGGCGATTCAGGAAGTACAAAGCGCTTTCAATCCTCTCTGCCTGTTTTCGGTGAATATCAATCCCGAATCCCGCGTTAAGGTGAACCAGGGTGCAGCTTCGCCACTTCTCCTTGTCAATGGCTGGCGCGTCTTTCTGGTGCGTGTCGATAATCAAGCCGGGGTAACTGCTGAACTGAAGGCATCCAGCCCAAATGCAATTCCGCTTGCAAACTCTCCGCGGGCGTTAGTCCGTGACCATTGGCTCGATATGGTGATGTTTAACTCGCAGCCATTAATGCCGCGCCTTAGCGGGCTGGGGATTGAATATCGAATTATCCTGCTTTATAGCGGCGCGGCAGGGCGGCGCGAGGCGAAGATATCATTCAATGTGGGGCAGGGAACGCAGGACATCGGTTTTCGAAACGATGTGGACATCCTATTCAACATCTCCAAATCGACGCCTGTAACTTTCCATATCCTCGATGAAAACCAGCGGCCCAGCACCGCCATGCTCAGCATCCACGACAAGCAAGATCGTATCTATCCTGCGCAGGCGCAGCGGCTCGCACCCGATTTTTTCTTTCAGTCGCAAATATATCGTGTCGATGGCGAGAAGCTTTCACTTCCGCCTGGTGATTACACCATTGAATGCACACGTGGACCCGAGTACACTGTGCACACCATCCAGGCGTCTATCGGCAGTAAACCTCAGACGCTAAGTTTCAAGCTGGAGCGCTGGATCGATCCTTCCATGTCAGGGTGGTGGTCGGGCGACCATCATATCCATGCGGCTGGCTGCGCACACTACAAGGATCCTACTTAGGGTGTTCTTGCTTCGGACATGTCGCGCCAATGTCAGGGGGACGATCTGAAGGTAGGCTGCAATCTGACCTGGGGTCCCTGTTTCGATTACCAAGAACAGTTTTTTACGGGCAAAATAGACCCTGCCTCTCAATACCCGTACCTTATCCGATACGATATCGAGGTTTCAGGTTTCGGCTCACATCAATCAGGGCATCTCTGCCTGCTCCGGCTTAAAGATCAGATGTACCCAGGGGGTGACTCGGACAAACACTGGCCCACGCTTTGTCTGAACACCTTACGCTGGGCGAAAAAGCAGGGCGCTGTCTGTGGGCCCGCTCACAGCGGATTTGGATTGGAAGTTCCGACGTCCGATCTTCCGAATACGGTAATTCCGCCTTTCAATAGTATTGGGGCGATGGAGTATATTGTAGATGTAACTCATAAAGTTCCGGGGCCTGATGGAACTCTGGTACCGGCTGTCGACTTCATGTCAACGGTGGATACTTTTTTCAGAGCAGAACTGAATATCTGGTATCATACGCTTAACTGCGGCTATCGAACGCGCATTAGCGGCGAGACCGACTTTCCGTGCATTTCCAGCGAGCGCGTGGGAAAAGGCCGTTCCTACGTAAAACTGGAGGGCAAGCTCGATTTCGACAACTGGTGCGAGGGGATTCGGCAGGGAAGATGCTATGTGAGCGATGGGCGGAGCCACCTGATGGATTTCGCGGTGAACGGACAGGGAGTGGGTGAGAAGGAGAGCGAAATTCGCCTTACCAAACCTGGAATGGTGCATACGACGCTCAAAGTGGCTGCACTTCTGCCGGAAATCCCAATCCATAATGCTATTAAGAATGGCATCTACTGGAATATCGAACGTGCCCGCATTGGAGAGACGCGAGAGGTTACGGTGGAGATAATTCAGAATGGGAACCCTGTAGCGCAGAGGAAGATTGTGGCGGACGGTAAGGTGCAGGACATCGCGTGTGACGTGGATATAACGCACAGCAGCTGGGTGGCGGCGCGCATTCTAGGAGCCTCTCATACCAATCCGGTATTTATCCTGGTAGGCGATAAGCCCATTCGCGCCGCTCGCAGCAGCGCGGAGTGGTGTCTCAAGTCTGTCGACCAGTGCTGGAAAGAGAAGCGGCAGTTTATCGCTCCCGCCGAGATGCAGGACGCGCTAGCCGCGTATCAGCATGCCCGCGAAGCTTACCTAGCCATACTTGCAGAGAGCGAAAATTAATAGAGAGCTATGATGGATTAGTAATTAGCCCTCATCCCCTCTTTCCTTCTCTCAAACCAGGAGAAGGGGGCTTAATGCCAACGGTATGCGCACTTACCAGCATTTCTAGTCGAATGCTCATAGATATTTAATGAACAAAATAACAAATAATGCATTGATTAGGCTCTTCTTCTTCTGTATTTGAGAGAAGGGGTCGGGGGATGAGGGATATGATTACACGACGTGAGCTAATTACTCGAACTGCAGCATCGACGATCGCATTTACCGCAGCGCCTCGATCATTTGCCGCTGAAAACAACGATATTCCCACGCCTTTGCCGCGAATCGCCAGGTTCGAGCGTATGGGATTGGGTCTCTTCATGCACTTCGGGCTCTATTCGCAGTTAGAGGCTGGTGAGTGGGCAGAGAATAATCAGGGTATTCCGCGCGATAAATATCTCGAACTGATGAAAACCTTCACTGCTAAGGATTTCCATGGACGTAATTTTGCACGCCTGGCGAAACGAGCCGGCGCAAAATACATCACGCTTACCTCTCGCCACCACGAAGGGTTCAGCCTCTACGACACCCGCGGACTATCAACTCTGGATGTGATGCACACTCCCTGTGGACGGGACCTTATCAAAGATTTTGCGGATGGATGTCGGGCTGAAGGGATTATGCCGGTCTTTTATCACACTACCCTCGACTGGAACGACGCGCGTTTCAATGCCGACTTTCCTGCTTATCTGCAGTATCTGAGAGACAGTGTGGAGATTTTATGCACGCACTATGGAAAGATCGGCGGACTGTGGTTCGATGGAAACTGGAGCAAGCCAAATGCGGACTGGCAGGAGGACAAACTCTACGGTGTAATCCGAAAACATCAGCCTGACGCACTCATTATCAACAACACTGGAATCGGGGCGGGCGGCAAGGTAGGTAACCCGGAGATCGATGTCGTCACGTTTGAGCGCGGTCGACCCACTTCTTTGGACCGACGCGGACATCCGAAATATGTGGTAGGTGAGATGTGCCATACTCTCAACTTTCACTGGGGAACCGCCGCGAAGGATTTTAACTATCTTTCACCGGCACACGTTATCGAAGAACTCTGTTACGCGCGCAGAGCGGGAGCGAACCTGCTCATGAATTTCGGCCCGACCGCCACCGGCGGCATTCCGGAATATGAAGGCGCTGCCCTGCACAAGGCAGGTGACTGGATTCGACTTATGGGCGGCGATGCCGGACCAATCTATCAGGGGCGTCCGACAACCATAGTAGGTGAGGGAGACGACTTCGCGCTGGAACTGAATGGCGACCTCTATCTATTTATTTTTCAATTAACGGCGGTCAGCGATACACGGGCAGCCAGCAGTTCTCGCGGACCGGGCAGGCGGCTATTCAAAGGAATCGATCAAAAATACGGCTCTGCGATCTGGCTTGATAACGGGAATGCACTCAATTCGGAATATGATGGGGGTTCTCAGCAGCTCACTTTGGATACCACCGGTTATCCCTATGGTACCAATACCGTAGTTAGAATCGCGAAACTGCGCAGAGGCTGAGAGGTTCATGTCTGAATTTTGATGTATAGGATTTGCGGATTTATTAAGATTATGCAGCTTGACTTGTAGTCCATTATTTATTTCTGCAAATCATAGTTCAGACATAACCTTTGGGGCGAGATTTAGTTTTTTCAACAGCACATTCATGCTCAGACCCTGCACTATCACTGAAAACGCAACTACAGCGTAGGTGCAGGTTAATAGCTCCTGACGATGAGGAAGCGAGGGTGGCAGTCCTAATACCAGCGCCAGACCTAGAGCGCCGCGAAGTCCGCCCCAAAAAAGGACATGCTGCAGCGGCCAGCCCACTTTAGTTTTTGAACGAACGAATAGCGCACAGCAGCCGTATACCGCCAATGCACGGCCTGCCAGCACAAGTATTATGGAAAGCATGGCGGCGAGCCACAGAGGAATAAATGGCTGATGTGCCATGCGTATTCCCATGAGCAGGAATATGAGCGAGTTGGCAACGAATGCGAAAAACTCCCAGAACCCCTCTACCTCTTCACGCCCCTTATCCGTAATTATTCCCAGAAAACCGACATTGCCTATCAGAATTCCAGCGGTCATTGTGGCTAATATACCGTAGAGATGGTAGTGCTCAGCAAGTAAAAAAGACCCATATGCGGAAACACATGTAAAACATATTTCTACGAGATGATCTTCCGTCCGGCCTGCTAAAAGCAGGCAAAGACCGCCCACTACTCCGCCGCAAATAAGACCTCCAACGATAGTGACTAAAAAATTCATTGTGAGATAGGATGCAGTGATGGAGCCAATCCCAAGCGCAGAAAGCGTGACTGCAAATAGGACTGCTGCCGTTCCATCGTTGAAAAGACTTTCTGCCTCCACCAGAAGCTGCACACGCCCTTTAATGCCCTGCTCTTTGAAAGTGGCGATTACAGACACTGGATCGGTAGCAGATATGAGTATTGCAAAAAGCAGCGATGTCCTCCACGGCCAGAGCAAGAGCAGATGCAGGCCAAATGCAACCACAACTGCGGATAACACAAGACCCATAGTAGCGAGGGTTATGGTAACAGGGAGATCTTTCTTCAGGTCTTTCCAGTGAATTTGAAGTGAGGCCTCGAAGATAAGCGGGGGAAGCAGTGCATTAAAGATCAACTCTTTGGTAAGGTGAAACTCTCCGCCGATAGGATGCAGCGCAAACGCAATACCGGCTAGTACCGGCCCTACCGTGTATGGCAGGCGTAGTCTTCGCGCCAGCATCGAAACAATGGCGGCAACCAGCAATAGAACTTCAGTACCTTCGATGCTCAGCCCCACATTACGATCCTTTTGTAGAGTTTAACGCACTTATGCTGCGATTAGATAGTATACCTGTGATTAATCACTCCAGATTCCATATCGGCCTGGTATTGTGCTGTGCTATAATTTGGAAAAGAATCTTGTTCGGGGGGAAAGATGAATATTTCGATTGCTTCGTATAGTTTTCATGGGCTGCTTGCAGAGGGAAAAATAGATGCGTTCGGATATCTGGAATCATGCAGATATCGCTATGGTCTGGATACCGCTGATTTTTGGAACGGCCTGATCGGCACCACCGATACCGATTATCTCATCAAAGTTCGCCAGGCAGCCGAAGAACGTGAGCTTACGATAGTTAATTACCATGTCGATGGTCCGCATCTCTGGGAAGACGACCCTGAAGCCCGTAAAAAAAATTACGAGCTCGCCATGGAACACTTGCAGGCTGCTGCCACATTGGGAGCGAAAACAGTGCGATTCGACACAGGCGGAACTGTCGGGCCGATGAACGAGGAACAGTTCGAGTATGTGGTCTCAAAATATAAAGAGTACTGCCAATTCGGTCAGGAACATGGATTTAAAGTCGGGCCAGAAACTCACTGGGGATTCTCACTGGTAGCAGATAATATGGAGAAAATTGCACGTGCCGTCGATCATCTCTCCTATGGTATTCTACTCCATATTGGTCATTGGGAACTGGGAGATCCGGACGAAGGAGACCGCAGACTCGCGCCGTGGACTGCACACACCCATGTCGATGCGAACGTCACCCGCACTTGTTTGGAGGCGAAGATGAAGCTGCTTCTAGATGCAGGATACACCGGCTGCTGGGGAGTGGAGCATCATTCTACGCAGAACGAATATGTTGAAGTCGCTTATCAAATCGCGGCAGTAAGAAGATCGTTATCGCGTTCACTCTGGGAAAAACAGGATGCCGAAACAACCGTGCGTAAAGAGATGAAACCCGGAAATCCACTGCTGACGCTGGAGCAGGAAGGCCGTGCGTAGTTCGATGGTCAGGTTTTAGCCGCAAAAAAGCACAAAAGCCCCAAAAGCAAAAAAGGCACAAAAAGGCACAAAAAGGCGATAGCAGAGTAAATGAATTTTAATCGATATACAAATTTTCTGATATATTTTTTTGCGCCTTTTTTGCTTTTTTTCGGCTAAATTAAAACTCAAGATTGCAGTTTATTTTACTCAGCAATTAGGATCATTTGTGTTTTATAGGTTGATGAATGGATAAGCAGCTTGACAGATTCTGAAATCAAAAGTAACCAAAATAGCTCCGTTCCTATTCCGGAAATTTGGGAATTTGAAGGCGATGTTCCGGATGCCGCCGTACAGTCGGCTCGCCTGCTGCGAGAGCGGCTCCTGGCAGATCCCTGGAGGCCAAAATATCATTTCTGCCCGCCAGAGGATATAGCGGAGCCGGGCGACCCGAATGGTGCATTCTACAGCGACGGCCGTTATCACTTGATGTATCTCTATAATCGCAAAGGATCAGGCTTCTGCTGGGGGCATATCTCCAGTTCTGATCTCCTTCACTGGCGTCATCATCCAGACAGCATCGGTCCGGGCGATGGTGATGAAGGGTGTTTCAGTGGCGGCGGGTTCGTGGATGAGGAAGGTACGGCCTATCTCTCCTACTGGATGCTCTGGGGGGCGCGCGGCATCGGCTTAGCCCGCAGTGCAGATCCTGATTTTAATTCATGGATCAAGTTCGAAGCTAACCCCATCATCAAATCCACTGAATTCGGCATTACAGAAATTCTCGATGAGCATGGCAAAGCGAAGTTAATCGGCTCAGCAGACCCTTCCAATATCTGGAAAAAAGACGGTCTGTACTATATGCTGACAGGCAACCTGCTGGTTTTAAACAAAATTGGCCGCGAACCAGAGGCTCCCGTATCAGAACAGGGAGATCGGCTGTATCTTTTCGAATCAGCCGATTTGCAAAATTGGAACTACCGGCATATCTTCTACGAGAGGGATCTTACGTGGACAGAAGCGAGCGAAGACAACATGTGCCCCAGTTTTCTGCCGCTTCCTTCCAGCCCGGAAGGTGGTTATCCAAGCGGGAAATATCTGCTTCTATTCATCAGCCATAATCGAGGATGCCAATACTATATAGGCACCTATGCAAACGATCATTTCCTGCCCGAAAAGCATGGCAGAATGACCTGGATGGATAATACCTATTTTGCACCGGAGGCTCTCATAGATGGGCAGGGGCGCCAGATTATGTGGGCATGGCTTACAGATAATCCTGGTGGTGAAAAGGAAAAAGGCTGGTCGGGTGTATATGGGCTGCCTCGCACTCTCTGGCTGGGTGAAGACGGTTCACTTCGGATGCGGCCGGTACAAGAGATCGAAATCCTTCGCTCACATCCCCATAGTTTCGCACCAATTTTCATCACGCAGAATTCGCCGTCTGAGCTGAACGGTGTGATAGGGGATGCCTGCGAGATCGAACTCATCATTCAGCCTGGTGATGCAGTTCGCGTCGGCCTGAAAGTGCGATGTTCGCCAGACGAGAGCGAATATACGTCGATCTATTTCGATACAGCGGCACACGAACTTGTCTTCGATGCAGAACAGAGTGGAGTGGCTGGTCGAAAGATTGTGGAACGGGCTCCCTTGCATTTAGCGTTGGATGAGAAACTGCATCTGCGCGTCTTCATCGACTGCTCCATAATCGAAGTTTTTGCGAACGACCGCCAGGCAATTGGGAGGCGAGTCTATCCCGGGCGTTTGGACAGTCTGGGTGTATTCCTGACGGCGGAAGGTGGCTCCGCTCAATTCGAAACTATAAAATTCTGGAAAATCGAGCCGACAAATCCATTTTAAAAGCGTTTTTCGATTGAAGAAGGGGCATGTACCTGCACGGGAACAACCATTCTAGAGAGAGTATCTGATATACTAAGATGTGCAAAAAGAGACCGAGACCTTTCAGCCTCAAATCCTAAATCTCTAAAATTCTCCTTGAAAGGGAACAAAATTATGAAGTTTACTCAGCCACTGTTGGCTATATTTTTTGGAGGACTGCTGCTGACACCGCTGACCTCACATGCTGTCGAGGGAGAAGTGGCAATTGGCGGCGAATCGCTGTTCATTATTCACGCAACAGCACATGGATCTTCACCAGATCAGCGTGCCGATATGGTGACGGAACGACTGCCAGAAATATTAGGCGACTCAGCGCTGAGCGCATCCGATATCAAAGTGGTGCCCACGCAGCGCAATGAGTTTAAAATCATGGTAAAACAGCATCTGCTGATAACGGTGACCGCGGCAGATGGCAAGATAAACGGCATCACTTCTCGCAAACAGGCAGAGATTTGGGCGGAAGCAGCCCGAAGAGTGCTTCCGATGGTAAATGCCCATCCCGGAGCTTTGCTAAGCCCAGATGCTGGAGCTAAAATGAGCGGAGCGGAAGATGCTGCCGCTACCATGGAAGTCGAAGGTACGGTTACCTATTTTCAGCGTATTGCCATTCCGCAAGGCGCTATGCTGACTATCAAGATTATAGACGTTACCACTACCGATCGAGCAAATGCTGTGATAGCGCAAAAGACATTTCCAATAACGCATCAGGTGCCGATCGCTTTTACTGTGAAATACGATCCCAACAAGATAGATTCACCGCATAAGTATCTGCTGGATGCAGTGGTCAAGCTGAATGGCCGACCCATCTGGCACAATGCGAACAGTAATCCCGTCCTCACAAATGGTAATCCCAGTGAGATGCAGGTTATGCTCGCCCCAGTTGGTATGCGCCGCAGGAAATAGTTCGACATCCTGTCCTTACATCAAAGTTAAAATATTTCTGCGTTCAAGTTTGCAGAAATGTATAATAAAATAAAAAGTCCCGGCTTCGAAATGGAGCCGGGACTTTTTATGGTCTGTTCATAAGTGATTTCGTGGTATTGACGCATGGAACCACATCAATTACGACTTAATCTAATAAATATAAGGATTCAAAGCAGGTGTTCACTGCTGAATTTAGAAAGGATGCAACTTATGAAAAAGATGCTAACTGCCTTGACAATAATTTTATTTGTTCCTTTGATTACAATGAAGTCGGACGCAAACAGATTAAAAAATCAGCAGCCGAGTCAGGAAGTTACGGGCGTGGTTACGTCTCGGGGCAAATCTGTCCTTCCAAAAGACGCTGTGATTTCAGTCCGCATACTGGATGCTACCACGCCTAAGGGTCCAAATTCAGTAATCGCGCAGCGAACTGCCCGTATACCACATCAGTTACCTATCCCATTTGATCTGATAGTAAAAGGTGGTTCATTCAATGCCCGGCATAACTATGTGCTGCAGGCGGTGATCACACGCAAAGGTCGCCAGATATGGCGAAACGCTGAGGTAAATCCTGTGCTTACCAATGGCAGTGCAACTGAATTTGTGGTTTTAATGACACCGGTAGCAAGCCGAAGTGGTAAATAAGAGGCTGCAATAAAAGATGACTTACAAGTGTTAACCACTTTCCAGCTGTACGCATCCCTGCAACTGGAAAGTGGTTATCCGGCGGTAAATTATAAGTGCGGCTCAGGCGGCTTGATTGGCGATTCGAAGGAGAAAACGCCAGTTGTTTTTAGATGACGCTTGAACAACTTTCCATCACTAACCGCAAAGAGCCAATCGCGTTTTTCACCGCCAAAGGCAATGGAAGCAGTGCCGCTGCGCGTAGGAGAGTCGAGAATTGCGATTACCCGGCCTGCCTGATCCAGCACTTGTATTCCACTGATACTCGCCGCGTATAGCCTGCCCTGTCTATCTGTCGCTATGCCGCCAGCGCCGCTGTTTCCGCTGCCATACGGTATATAGAGATCAAAATACTCCTGCATATTCGCTAATGATCCGTCCGGTAACACTGAAAATGAACATCCAGGAACACCAGGAGAGGCCGAGGTCACAACGAGTAGACTCTGATCGGGTGTGAGAGCGATGCCCGATGGAATCATTTCGCCTAAAGGAAAACTCATCGACTTACCGGATTTCGTCCTCACCACAATTCTCTGTCTGGAAGCATCAGCGATATATAGATCACTCTTGGAGCTGATCGCAAGTCCTGTCGGCCTGATGCGTCGCTCAACTATAAAGGATTTTCCATCGGGAGTCAGTGCGGAAACTGTTCGTTCCTTCGGCTGGGATATGCACAGAATTCCTTCCGGATCTAAGGCAAGCGATTCAACGCCTAATACCTCTTCTTTTCGCGGGGTTGTTTCACCATTGGCTTGTATCTGCAGAATATGATTTAGTGCAGGAACTGCCGCATAGATGCTTCCGCTGCTTCCTGCAGTAATTGCAGCAATTTTATCACCTCCCGAAGAAACCGGCTGCCAACCTTCGCCAGATAGAATAACCTCATTGACGGGGGTGTTCCTGGGACTCGCGGGCGGCAGTGGTGCGGGATAGTCTCGCCAGATCCATCGAAGCGCATCGGGAAGCAGCATGGCGCCATGAGTTCCGGAATGGCCGCCATCGCCGACTTCAAAATGATAGTCGTAACCAGCGAACTTCAGCGCAGAGGCCATCTCGGAATTACCCTGAAACCAGCTTCCGCCATAGATATCCTGGTCGGCAGTTCCATCCTGCAGGTAGACCCGGATCGGTTTCGGTTCGAACTTTCGAATATCGAGCGCAAGGTTGTGCCCTCCACGCAGGTTGGTAAAGCTGCCCACAAAACTGATAACCCTGCTGAACTGATCCGGGCGTTCCCAGGCAGCTACGAAGGAACATATCCCGCCGGAACTCGCGCCGCACAGCCCTCGATCCGCTGGATTAGAACTGAGATTATATTTTTTTGCGACTTCGGGAATTATCTCATCCAGCAGGAACTGCGCGTATCGATCAGAAATGGCATCGTATTCAAAGCTTCGGTTATAGCGGGGCAGCGAATCGGGTTTCGCTGAAGGTACTACTCCTGGATTCAAAAATATTCCGATGGTAACCGGCATCTGTTTTTTGGCTATCAGATTGTCGAAAACAATTGGTACTCGAAACTGGCCATCCACACCCTGAAAGCCGCCGCCATCCTGAAAAATCATCACACACGAAGGTTTCGCTTGATCGACCTGTGCCGGAGCGTACACCCAGCAGTCTCTTTCGGTGCCTGGAAATATTTTGCTGGACCATTTGAAATGTGTCAGGTTTCCATGGGGTACACCTGTCTGTTTTTGTGAATCAGGCCCAAGTGGATAGTTATCGTTGGCGTGAGAAAAGCTAGATAAAGTAAGCACAGCCAGAGTAAGCAGTATCGTTTTGAAAGAATGCATAGTTGCCTCAAAGTGAATATTTTTAGTCGTGAATTTCATCGTTGGAAATATTAAAAATCTGCGGAACTTGGGGATCTTGGAAATGGAATGACATCGCGAATGTTTTTCATTCCTGTGAGATAGAGCATCAATCTCTCGAATCCC
>JBBRDM010000148.1:0-13694 GCA_038203935.1 Chthonomonadales bacterium | reverse complement strand
TGATCTGCCGTGTCGAATCGATTCTTACTATTAATTAAGGATGGTAGACTCTTGAACCAGCGAATTTTGAGGTTTTCCGCTGCTGCTCTGCTGCTGCTGGGAGCCATTACAATGTCTAAAGCCGACCTCGCCACCTATCTTGCAAAACCCGAACCAGCCTATAAGTGGGAAAAAGTTGGAGAAAAAAAGGAAGATGGTGTCACCATAACCGATCTTCACCTGGTTTCGCAGGTCTGGCATAATATCAAGTGGGAGCACCACCTTCAGGTATTCCGTCCGGACAGCCTGCCATATCCGCACTTCTGCACCATGCGGAATATGGGAGGTAATGGAGGGCCGGAGTGGGAACAAGTCGGTAAACTTATCGCCAAGGGAAGCGGCGCTGTCTATGCCTGTGTCTACAATAATCCTAACCAGCCCTTATATGATGGCCGCACCGAAGACGCTTTGATTGTCTACACCTGGGATAGATTCCTGCAGACCGGCGATGAAACATGGCCGCTCCACCTGCCGATGTGCAAAGCGGTTATCAAAGCGATGGACGCGGTTCAGGCTTACACAAAACAAGAGAATCTTCCGGCTCTCACAGACTTCATGGTTACCGGCGAGTCGAAACGTGGATGGACAACCTGGCTCGCAGGCGCCAGCCAGGATAAAAGAATAAAGGCGATTGCGCCTATGGTGATTGATACACTTAACGTGGTAAAACAGATGCCGCACCAGCTGGAAGCGTTCAGCGGGACTCCGAGTGAACAGGTGGGGGACTATACTGCAGCAAATATGCTCCACAAACTCCAGACTCCACGCGGCAAGCGACTGCTCGAAATCGAAGATCCAATCAGCTACAAAGATATTCTTACACTTCCTAAACTTTCAGTGCTTGGCACGAATGACCGCTACTGGGCGCAGGATGCGCTAAATCTCTACTGGGACGATCTTAAAGGCCCGAAATGGGTATCCTATACCCCCAACAGTGGACACGGCCTGGAAGATCGTATGCACGTGTTCAATGTGATGGCGGCCTATATCGATTCGATAGCCAGCAAACGTCCGCTGCCAAAAATGAAGTGGCAGTACTCCGAAGTGACCAATGGAGTGGATCTGTTCGTCGGCAGCAACGTCACGGGAACTTCAGCAAAGCTTTTCCGATGCTACGCTCCTACCCAGGATTTTCGAGACTCAAAATGGACTTCCGAACCAATGACGGAGAGCGCTGGCGGTTTCAAAGGGCATTTCGATACTCCTGAAAAAGGTTTTGCAGCAATATTCGGCGAGGTTACTTACTCGATGAATGGCAAGACATTTACACTCTCCACTCAGATGCATATCCTGGGAAAGAAATGAGGAAACGTTGCCAGACATCCGAAAAATAGATTCCTGGTTTCTAATAGTCAGTTTAATGTTAGCGCTCTCATCTCCAGGCATGGCCCAGTCCTCATCAGATACAAAGAAAGCTGGAGCGGAGGCAAAAGTGGCTGCTAAAGCTGCTCCCACAGATAAAGAGGACACCAGTCCGCCTGCTGTGAACCCGGGCCGTCCCACTCTTACCGATCCAGCTTCCCTTACTGCTCCTGGCTGGCTGGAAACGGAGTTCGGCCTGCAGCAGGATATGGACCGAGACCGCAATTTTGGTTCTCCAATTCTCTTTAAACTTACGTCTGGGAATAAAAGGCTGCAATATAGAATTGGTATGGATGGATATGTTCGTCTCGGTGATAGAACTGACGGTTTTGGGGATACTTACGCGGGTTTGAACTATCTGGCAGCAACGCAGGATAAGGCTGGATTTGATATCGCAGCGCGAACCACAATCAAAATTCCTACCGCAAGAGCTGCGCTTGGCACGAAAAAATTTGACTATAATGTGCTGCTGCTCGCGAGCCGTGATTTCTCGCCAACTATCCATGGCGATTTCAACGCCGGCTTCTCATCACTCAGCAGACAGGGAGTAGGAGGAACGGATGCTCAGTTATTTCTATCCGCCTCTTTCACCATCCCGATAAGAGGTGGTCGGTGGGGATATACGAATGAGCTGACTTATTCCTCACCAATCTACGGACAGCGGTCTGCAGTTACTATGATGCATGGCCTTACCTATGCCGCACATCGTTATGAAGTCTACGATATAGCGGCTCAATGGGGACTGCATGGTGACGGTTCGACGTTCCAGGTGCTTTTGGGACGAACATTCTTTCTGGGAAAACTATTCTAAATGGATTTTCCTGTACGATCGGAAAGAGTGCTGCCAAAAGGAGTACATATTCGGCGCGGGCGGGAATCGGATGAACTGCCCTCGTTCGAAGTGATGCGCCGGGCGATGGGTTTTGATATCACCTGGGATTACCACGCTCCCACCAGAAACTATATTCGCAATGCCGTGGGCTGTAGTTTCTGGGTGGCGGAGGAGCGGTCGCTCCTGGGGGCGGCTAAACTGCTGGGTTACGCTCGCGCACTGGTTCGTGACGAGGTGATGTGTATTACAGAGTGCTTCGTACTCCCCAATCATCATGGGACTGGAATTGGGTCTGGACTACTGAATCATATTTTGCATGCTGCAGGAATGGCCGGTGCGAAAACTAGAATGGTTCTGGCGTCGCAGTCTCCCGCGGCACAAAGACTCTATATTCAGCGCGCAGCATGTTTTCCAAGAATTCCGATGATGATGTTCTCGGCACCAGAATCGTTTGTGATTGAGGATACCTCGCACATCATTCAGGATCTTAGCAATACATCGGTGCAGGATCAGCTCAGTTCAAACGCTGCAGCAAGTGCGCTGTTTACCGCCGAAGCAATCCATCTCACCCCGGAGCTTATCGAGGAGCTAAATCAAATTGATCAGAGAGTGGTGGGATTTGCCCGGCCAGACGAGCATGCTTTCTGGATTCATGAATCAGGCGGAGAGGCAGGATCGGGAAGGCTGTTTCGATATCGGGAGACAGGAAAAATAGCGGGGTATGGATATATCGGCGATCACTTCTGCGGGCCGATATTATCGCTGGATCCGCAGTATCAGCCCTGGATGCTGATACATGTGACCTCTCTGCGTGCATCATTAGCGCAGGAGAAAAACGGCTTTTTTGCGGTCACGAAAGAGATATACTGCTCGGTTGCGGGCATCAATGAGACCATGCTCAAATGGCTCGTGAATTCCGGATGGAAACTGATGTTCCACTATACCTACATGAGTTCAAAGCCTCTTGGCCAGCTCGACCGATACATCGGCCACGAACCTCTCTATCTATTATAATATCTGATCCTCCAAGTCTACAACACCAATCAGGCGTTGAAATCCCAGCGTTCAATAGGGATTGCCCCGTGCACATTATTGCCTGCCATGGCTTGCCCGATTGCCTCGAAAGCCTGATCACCAATCTGCAATAATCCAGCGTATCCCAAACCAGCCACGTGCGGCAAAATAGTGACATTTGGCAGATCGAACAGCGGAGAGTCTGTAGGCAGCGGTTCAGGGTCGGTGACATCCAGCGCCACATTGATTCGACTGGTTCGGCATTTTTCATAGAGGGCGTCGTGGTCGATGATCATTCCTCTGGCCGTATTGATGAGCGCTGCTCCCTCGCGCAGCAGATTGAGCTGTTCTGCACCAATCATATTTCTCGTTGAAGGAACTGCAGGGGCATGCAGGCTGACTGCATCGCTTCTGCGAAAGAGGTCGTTTAGCGCGACCAATTCGACTCCTAGACTGGCCGCTTCCTCCGATGAGCAAAATGGATCATAGGCCAAGATATGGCACTCGAATGCTTTCAAAAGAGGAATGGTCATGCGTGCCACCGTAGAAAGTCCGACAAGACCGACGGTCGCTTTGGTAAGGAACTGGTCGTTTCGCTGCACCCTATCCGGGTTCTCAGACTGGCGCTTCTCTCTTTGCGCACTGGTTTCCTCGATGAGCTGCGGCCAGCGGCGCATCGTGAGAATCAGCAGGCCGATGGCAGCCTCCGCCACGTTCCTTCCCATACCTTCCAGCCCGGCGAAAACGGTAATTTTTCGGCTCAGAAGTATCTCACGAGACTCGGGATTTGGGAAGAACATCTTCACCGTGCCAGCTGTGTGTGCAATGATCTTCAGATTCTGCGCACTGCGAAGCCTTTCCGGAGTAAACTCAAAGTTAGTGCCCCACCCGGTCAACACAGCGCTGCACTCCTTTAATATCGCTTCCGCTGCTTGGTCGTTATCAGGAGATTTTACAGAGTATGTTTGATTTAGCTGCTCCCATATCCCATCTCGAAAAACTGTCAGAATATGCTGCTCTGTGAGGAGAGATAGAACGTTTACTTTCATCGGTATTTCCCTTTGTTGAATGGCAATCATAGCTTAGAGCTAACAATGATATTTGGCAGAAGTTAATTTTTACGCTTGGACAGATCTGCTGTGCACCTTATTTGAATCTTAAGCGATCTATATCAATCAGCTTTCTGCGTCTTTTGCGCTTTTTGCGGCTGAATAAAATCTCCACATTATAATGCTGCCGTGGAATTGAAACTCTCTGCTTTACAGAGACAGTGTGAAATTATATGTTTTTATCCACCATATCCTGCTTATGGCTATAAAATAAGAGTTCGAGGAAGGGGAAAACAGCGGGTTAGGTGAATAAGCGGGTTGTAAGCAACACTATTTCTACTGGAGAATTTGATGTCCATATCGTTTGTTAAACTGATTTGTACGCTGCTCATGATTGGCACTCCCGGGCAGACTCCTTCGCCGATCAGGCAGGTCTCCTCGACTGGAATAACGCATCCCGTAATGGCTTTCGGGGCAGATACTTTTATGATGTCTGCCGACGGGAAAGAAGTCTGGACATATCCTCTCGGAACGCGCGATGGCTGGATGCTCCCGGATGGAAATTTTTTACTCACCATCACTAGATGTGATCGGTATCCCGGGGGCGGGGCCGTGATTGTAAACCGTGATAAAAAAATTCTTTTTGAATATAAAGGCACTCAGAGCGAAGTCGATACCTCCCAGCCGCTTCCTGGCGGGCATATCATGCTCACAGAATCCGGCCCGAAGCCACGCCTCTTAGAACTCGATAAAACAGGTAAAATCGTCGTCGAATTCCCCCTGCAGTGCCAGACCAAAGATTTCCACATGCAGACAAGAATGGCGCGCAAACTCCGCAACGGTCACTATCTCGTGCCGCACCTTATTGATATGGCGGTGAAAGAGTACGATCGTGATGGAAAAGTAGTGTGGGAAGTTAAAACTCCCAACTGGCCATTTCAAGTCCGAAGGCTGGATAACAGCCATACTTTGATCACCTGTACGCGCGGGAATACGGTTATCGAAGTCGACAAGGCTGGTAAAACAGTCTGGCAGCTCACTAATGACGATCTTCCCGGAGCGCCGATTAAGGATGCATGCGGCGCGCAGCGGCTCGAAAATGGAAACACAGTTATCACCAGTTACGGAGCTGGCGGACCGGATGATATCAAGTTGTTCGAAATCACTCCGGATAAAAAGCTCGTATGGACACTCTACACAGGCCGCCCGCATGGAATTCACGAGTTTCAGATTCTGGATGCCGACAGCCAGCCGTTCAAGGGCAAATGGATAAGATGATCACTCGATCACTACGCAAGCAGAGTCTGCCGTCGACAACACGGCCAATCTTTTTTCTGCGAGGACTTTCTATGATCTCACTGACAAATTCGTTCAGCGCACTCCTGATTCTTGTGTTGATATTTGCTGGATCAGGCGCGATTAATACTACTGCAGATGCTTCGGAGCCAGCCAAAATTGACGCTTCTGCATCAAAATTCTGGGTCTATATCGGCACTTATACCGGAAAAAACAGCAAAGGAATTTATCTCTCGCAGCTCGATACGAAAACAGGGGAGATGACTCAGCCTGTGCTTGCAGGGGAAACTCCCAATCCATCTTTCCTTGCCATCCATCCCAATAGACACTTCCTGTACGCCGTAAATGAGATCGAGGAATATAAGGGTAAGAAAAGTGGTTCGGTGACCGCTTTTTCCATAAATCCAAAAAATGGGTTACTAACTCAGCTCAATCAAGAGCCTTCGATAGGCACGGTTCCCTGCCATGTTATCGTGGATAAAGCGGGTAAGAATGTGCTGATTGCCAACTATGGAAGCGGAAGCGCATGTGTTCTTCCACTCAAGCCAAATGGATATCTCGAGCCGGCCAGCGCATTTGTTCAGCATACCGGCAAGGGTGCGAATCCGTCCCGGCAGGAAGGGGCGCACGCACATTCTGCCAATCTTGATGCTGCAAACCACTTTGCTCTTGTCGCAGATCTAGGCCTGGACAAGATCTTCGTCTATCACTACGATTCCGATAAAGGCACTCTGGTTCCGAACGATCCTCCCGCAGCGGATATAGCTCCGGGATCTGGCCCGCGCCATTTCGTTTTTCATCCCAGCGGAAAATTTGGATACGGCATCAACGAGATGGGATCTACAGTAACTGCGTTTGCCTATGATGATAAAGCTGGACTTTTAAAAACACTGCAGACGATCTCGAGCATTCCAGCGGACTACAAGGGTGATACGACTACTTCCGAAATTCAGATTGCGCCGAATGGCAAATTTCTATATGGTTCGAACCGTGGGCACGATAGTATTGTTATCTATTCGATAGATCAAAATACTGGAATGCTCACTCTAGTCGGGCACGAGCCTACTCAGGGAAAAGTGCCGCGCGGCTTTGGTATCGATCCGACGGGAGGATATCTGATCGCGGGAAATCAGAATTCCGATTCGGTTGTAATATTTCGAATAGATTCTGTAACCGGACTTCTTTCTGCAACCGGACAGTCGCTTCACGTAGGCGCTCCTGTTTGCATCGAGTTTATGCCGTTGCTGCCGTAAGTTGACTTCTTCCTCATTTTCTGCTTCTCTCTGATTTCTCGATTTTATGGTAAAGCAGAGCGGGAAATGAGGATATTTCTCAATTCGAGCGCGGTACAGGCCTGTCGGACCTGGGTAGGGATAAAGTTAAATTTCCATTCTCCCTACGAGCAAATAGGTATTCAGAGAGAAGGACAGTGGATGATAGTACAGCTCCGCGAATATATTTCGAGTTCAATAACACGAGCATCTTATTCGAATCATTCACTACTATCACTACTAATTGTTCTAATCGCTTTTGGCACGGCTTCAGGCCAGTCCGCTCCCATTATCCGAGCCAAACAATATCTGCAGATTGCAGACTTTGAAAATGCGGCGTCGCTGAAAAATTGGAGCGGTCTTCCCATCGAACAGACATCTTCGCGGGCTTCAAAGGGAAACTTCGGAATAAAATTCGACATCCCTGCCTGGAAAAAGGGGGATGAGGAGAGACCGCGCATCGTTCTTGATTTTGCCGGGGGCACAGGTTTTCCCACCAAAGATTTTGCGCCCTACGGGCAGATAGCTGTCGATGTCTGGGTTATTGGAAATGAGCCAGGCAGAATGGGTTTAAAGTTGCGAGACAGCAAGAACCACGATAGCTGGACAACCTGGCAGGATATTGTGCCGGGAAAAATGAACACCGTGCTGTTGAAAATATCAGATGCTTCGGCAGATATTAATGTTCAGGACGTCCAGCAGATTGTTTTATATGGATTGCGTCCGCCAAAGCCGTACACTCTGATTGTGGATAATCTGCGCCTCATTCCTCGCTCAAAACCGCCTCTTGTCGAATTTTCTCTTGCCTACCCCAACTATCGTGGATACATCTTTCCGAACGCAGGAAAAGTCGAAGTGTGGGCTGATGTGGAATCCAACGAATATGGATTTCGTCCTGACCAGCTTCGGATGACGTTAACATTACTTTCAGGAATCCGTAAAACATCAAAAAATTCACCACTCAAATCAGATCATTGTGAGCTGAGTATCTCCCCGGAAAAAATGCCGTATGGCCCCATAATACTCACCGCATCGATCGAAAAGAGATCGGATGGATTTATCCTGTCCAAACGGGAGTGGACGCTTTCTCGTTTGACTGGTGCGGAAGTTCATCATAAAAAAGTCTATCTTGATCGTAAAAATGCTGCAATTGTGGATGGAAAGCCATTTTTCCCATTAGGATTTTACAGCGGCGGCACATCTTCCCACATGGAAGAGATTGCAGATAGTCCATTCAACTGTATTCTTGACTACGGAACTAATACACGAGCTAAATCGGACATGCTGGCTTACATGGACAGAATGCAAAAACGTGGACTGAAGCTCATATACTGCCTCAACGATCTCTATCCTACGGCGAATTATGTGAAGAGCTGGGAAGGATTAACTGGAAATTTAACGATAGAGAACGCAGTTGTTAAGGCTTATCAAAATCATCCAGCGCTTCTAGCCTGGTATATAAATGATGAGATTCCGGCGCCACTCGCTCCCAATCTGTTACAATACTATCGCAGCGTGCGCAGCGCGGATCCAGATCATCCTTGCTATATGGTTCACTGCAATCGTTATGCACTTCCCTATTTTGCTGATAGCACGGATATTATGGGAATCGACCCATATCCCATTCCGAAGAACCCAGTAACTGAGGTGAGTTCGTTTCTCGATTTCTGTAATTCGACTTCCAAACACCACAAGCCGACATGGGTGGTTCCGCAAGTATTTGGCTGGTATCAATACAGCGATGAAAATTTAAATCGAGGACGTATTCCTACGGAAGAGGAGCTCAAATCTGGAAGAGCGCCCTCATACTCAGAATCGCGCTGTATGACCTATCTAAGCCTTGTTCACGGCGCTAAAGGGTTAATATACTACTGCTACTACGATATGCGGGCACTTCCCCAGTATAATGAAATGTGGGAAGGAATGAAGAAAATTGCAGGCGAGGTGCGCACTCTCTCTTCTGTTTTACTCGAAGGTGACTATATCGGAACAGTGGAAATTAGTACAAAAAACACTCCTCTGCACTTCATTGTGAAACGATATCAGGGCAGATATTATATGATCACTGTAAATTCGGTGAATAAGAGTATAGCTGCAACATTCAATCTTAAAAAAATTCACTGCACGCAAATAACAGAGATGTTCAAAGAGACGCATGTGGAAACGATTGGAGCCATTTATCAAACACACTACGCCCCCTACGAAGCCCGTGTTTTTCAAATCCGGTAACCAAGACCGAATATAATCAACGAACATTAATAACATCACCCCTACCCGAATTGCGGGGTAGGGGTGAAGTAATAACGGATTAACTGCAATAGTTCCATGCGGTTGCGCAGGAAATTTCAGGAAATTAACTGCGGCGGCGGCGCAGCAGCAATCCAGCGCCGAAGATGCCTCCCGAGAAAAGAACCGCCAGACTTCCTGGTTCGGGCACACTGCTTGCATATCCTAGGACATCATTGAAAACGCCTGCATATATGGTCGTATGTGCTGGAAGCGTGAAGGTGAGAGATCCCGGAATTTCGTTGTCGTATACCAAATCCTCTTGAAAGGCCGTGGTATTGACCTGGTTTTCAAGCAGCAGTTGTGGATCGCTCAATCCGTCCCAAATATATAGTGCAGAATACGATAGCGCAAAGGCGTTATCGTTGAAGTTGAAGAGGTTACTTTCCGCGAACGCTTCAACATAGTTATAGAGATCGAAGTCTGTCGAGATATTAATATCAGTATCGCCTGAATTTGTGAATGCCAGGCCTGTCAGATAAGCGATATTTTCAGAATAGGAATAGCCATTCGGAAAGGAAATTCCGAAAGCTTCTGCAACACTGCCCGCATATACTCCACTCGCAGGATCGCTGGGGTCGGATGAGTAGGGAAATCCCTGCGTGAATCCGATACTGTTGTCCAGTGTAAGAAAAAAGGAGTCCTGACCATAAGTGAATGCACTGATACTCAATGCGCTGTTCGTTGGAGTGTCGTTATTGATGAAAGAGTCAGCATAGGCATCATAAAATGCCTGGGACTTGGCAGAGGTGGGAAGCAGTACAGAGAGTGCGGCAGCTGCCACACATAGCATAGGCAGCACGGTTTGACGCAGAGTCGGTCGCATGGATTGGATTCTCCTTAAACAAAAATAGAAAACAATAGTATCGTTCTGAGTGTGCTGCTCAATGAAATTGGGTCGGCAGCCGCTATCCTGTTATGTTATACAGGCTACCTCTGAGAACTGCAATATTCATGCCAACTAAGCGTCTGCTTAATTCTTTTTTAAATCTTAAATTTTTGAATGCGGGAGTTCATGGTATCTGCGATATACAGGCAGTTGTGACGGTCTACTGCGAGGCCGTGGGGGAGATGAAGCTGGCAAATATTGGTGCCGAGTCCACCGATACTGCATAAATATTTGCCTGTATTGGTGAACTGCTGCACCTTACTATTCGAAGCGCCGACCCATACATTATCGTGTCTATCCACACATATTCCTATTGGGCCGCACATTACAGGAGTGCCATTACTATTGGTGGTTGGAGGGCCGAACCCGCCCGGTTCAATACTTCTGGAGCCCCACATGTCAAGAAATTTTCCATCATGCGTAAATTTTTGGACTCTGGCTAGAGCCGCATCCGTGGTGTAGACATTTCCGCGGCTGTCGAACGAGACGAACTGCGGGCCGGCAAAACGACTGCCAGCTAATTCTGTTCCGCCGAACTGCCCTGGCTCGGAACCGAGCGAGCCCCATTTTCGACAAACTTTCCAGCTGTTGTGAATTTCTGAATGCGGCTGTTTCCCTGATCTGGAACATACAGCAATCCATCAGGCCCGAGCGCAATCGATCCGGGAATTTGGAATTCTCCAACTGCAGTTCCTTTGATACCAAGCTCCCAAAAAATTTTACCTGCTGAATCGTACGCGGTAATTTTGCTGCTGTTCCAGTGAGCAACATAGACGCTGCCTTTACGATCTACAGCAATACCTCCACCGAACTCCTGGATCGGAAACTGGCGGAGATATTCTCCCTGCGGGGTAAAAATTTGAATGCGCCGATTGCCAAACTCGCAGGTGTAGATATTATTGTCTTTTCCTACAGCGATGCCAATGCAGTAATGGAACTCCCCGTTTTGCTTACCCATGTGTCCCCACTGCCGTTCAAACATTGGGCTAGCGCTTAGAAATCCGACTGCAGAAGTTTTCGATATTGAGAGCACACTTGCAGTACTGCCCAGAATAATCGCAATCGCATTTCTTCTGGAAAGCGGAATGTGCTGCGGTGGATATGTTTTCTGATTGGCCACTCGTATGGTCTCCTGCAAAATAGTTTCCTATTTGAGTAATCGTCCTAACTTCTTTTCAACGTTTTAAGTAACCAGACGAAATATCCTTCTTTTAGTACGAAGCCACACAATACAAAACCGCAGTGCGAATTTTGGTTCGCACTGCGGTTCTTCTCTCATCGGTCTTTGATCTGATACGAGGCGACATCCAGGCTTTAGTATCGCAGAGATCTCCGTCCGGAGATAGCTCGCATTATCACCAGTAAAACTACTGCGCCTACAAATGCCACTCCGGTACTTCCAATCCATCCGCCATAACTGTGCCCAAGGAATGTATTGAACAGCCAGCCTCCCAAAAATGCGCCGACTATAACGACAATTAAATCACCAACCACGCCCGTAGGCGCTTCGCCAGGTACCGCCATTTTTGCTAAAAGGCCTGCCACAATTCCTACAATAATCCAGAAAAGTAGATATTCCATACTTTTACCCTATACTTTCGTCGTATAAAGCCTATTGGCTGTTTGTCGAACTGCCGCCGGTCTTGCTTGAATCATCTGAACTGCTGGGTGTATTATCACTTCGCGAAGGGTCTGGAGCAGGCGCTGCATCTTTGCCATCTTTACCAGGCGCCCCTGGTGCACCGGCTGGACCAGGTGCGCCTTGTGTCGGCGGAATTATTACCGTTGTCGGCGCTGATGGTGTTGGAGCTGCCGGAGCATTCACCACTACTTCATGAGTTGGAGTGACCACTGCTGTCTGGGTTGGTGCATACCATAAAAAATATCCCAGCCCGAGTGCAACTACCAGCACGGTCATGATGATCGCGATCGGTGCCCAGGTTGAATCGCCATTTTCATTCGTGTAAATTCGCATGTTCTTAAACCTTCCTTCATGGGATGATTTGTTATATTACAATCAACTAATCTTAATGTTAAGGTTAAATGCTGCGGCTACTAGATAGCCATACAGGTGATTTAGCCTATATTAAAATAGATGTTCGATGTGGAAAAAATGTTCCCTGGTCCCACATCTGGCTGCGCTTCTAGACTTCCATATATTAAGCCGCCGAACCATAAATTTTTTCTAAACAGGAGTACTTAAACCCTCCTTCCAGCGTATAGGAGATACCTCAATCCAATTATGGTTATAGGATACAGTCCTGGAATAGTTGCCGTCAATATTGAGGAAATAGAGTGATATAATATTAAGAAGGAATTCCTATTATTTCAGAGAAAATACCAAAAGTGCACGATGGGAATTCATATTTTAATTTAGTATATCAGAATATTTTTTATATAAAATTAAGCATTTCTCTGAACAATTCAAAAAAGGATTTCGTCATAGTAAACAAGCCTCGCGAGTTATGGCATTAAGCACTATCTCCTCTTTGTATACATGCTCACTAGTAATAATTAGTGTATAAGTTTTGTCTAATGACATAACGACTTCTTATTATTGTATATAAACCCTGGTGGATCTGAGCATGCTGGCTGACTGTTACGCAAATAGTAGACGCATATGCATCCGGTAATAGAAATCTTAAAATTGTGACGAAGTAACATAATAGGTAGAACCAGGCTGGATGTCTTTTTATATCGTGAAATGGATTGAATTCACCTAGTTCCACTTCAATCCCATGAAGATTTGAAAGGTATTTATTGCGCATTGACAATTTAATATCGAAAAGAGGTGAGTATTAAATGGATTCCGATAGAATCAAAGGTAAAATCAAACAAGCAGAGGGTAAAATTCAGGATGCAGTAGGCGACCTGACCAATAGCCCTGAAGATGATATTAAAGGTAAAATGAAGCAGGCGGAAGGCAAAGCTCAGGAAACACTGGGCAAAGCTAAAGACGCTGCAAGGAAAACCTTGAACGAAAATCCATAAGATTTTGCGCGCAAGTAAGACATAGACCGGAATATTGCTGTGCCCCGGATGGCACCATTGAAAGGAAACTATGATGAGTGGTATACTTTGGACAGTTATTACTGTATTGTTTGTACTATGGCTCGCCGGCCTCGTGATGAGCATTGGCGGACCACTTATTCACCTCGTACTGGTAGTGGCTGTTATTCTGCTGGTCGTTAATCTAGTAACGAAGGGAAGAGCTACCCTCTAGGGCAGCTTCTCCTTACACCTTCAGAAAAAACAGGCGGTTTCCGATGAAAACTATCAGATTTGGCCTGCTGGTATCCGCAATCGCGGTGCTGGCAGGCTGTCACCAGGGGTCTCCAGGCGGACCCGGTGCGGTTGACCTCAACCAGAAAAAACCACCCATAGGCGAAGCAATCGACACATTCGAATTGAGTGTGCCTATGCTTCCCACGACCCTCAAACAAGGAGAACATATCGCGTCCTCTGTAGGAATAAAAAGAGGAAATAATTTCGACGAAGATGTCAAACTAAAGTTTGATGACCTTCCGACCGGAGTTAAAATTACCCCATCACCCGCGCTCATAAAGCATGGGGATGCGGAAGCAAAAATTTCAATCGAAGCAGGCAATAACGCTTCACTCGGAAATTTTACTATTAAAGTAACGGGACATCCGACT
>JBBRDM010000147.1:0-13765 GCA_038203935.1 Chthonomonadales bacterium | reverse complement strand
ATAACCGATTCGGACGTGGTAAGGGCTGAGAGAACTCCACCCAACTACTTCTCCTTCATCTTCGGCTGCAAAGACCGGATATCCTCCTGCTTTATGCCGCTCGAACCATAGTTCCTGTTCTATAAGGCTCTGAGGTTCGTAGGCATAGCTGGCGGTGGAGTGGAGAACAGATTCATTGTAAATAGTCAGGATAGCGGGGATATCAAGCGGAGCGGCAGGGCGGATGATCAATGGATTGCACCTTTTTTGCAGCGCAGTCCTACACCGTTAAAACCCTAAGCGGCTATTGGAAGCGAGGCTGACTGCTCATTTTCTCGTATTTGCAGAGGTATATAGGGTCCACGCGCTCCTAAAAGAGCGATGTCGCAGACTTTTTTTGCGTGCCAAATTAAAAACATCGCTTTTTCGCAAAATTTGGCAGCATCTTCAGCCTGATAAAATAGCTGCTGCTGATTTTTGGAAGGAGTGACATAGTAGTAGAGGCTTAAACTGTTATCTGCCTGAGTCACGCTCCATCCGATTCCACCCAGCGCTCGATCAAAAATCTGTTTTGTATCCTCCGCACCAATTTGAAAATGAACGGAGATGTAGGCCTGCGGACCGTCATGCACACAAAGCTGAAGTCTATGATCAAGATCTTGCCGAGAGGCCCAGGTGAGTGTATGTAAAGAACCGTATTCTATGATCTGCTGTATTTGAACGGTGAGATAACTGAGTAATGTGAGTTCCATTTACGACTACTCCCATCCCTGAAATACCGGGAATTGACGGAGCATATCGCAAGCTGGAAGTGCCGACCGTCAGAGTGAATTATACAGACTCTGATTTTCGGCGAAAAGATCGGCACAATGTATAGCTGTTTTTCTCAATTGCAATCAGTTGGTAACTGAATCTATTTTATCATAATTTTTCTCAAAGAATAAGTTTCATCATGATTTTCCCCTGATTTAAATAAGGGGTTTCAGCCGAAAATAGTATTAGCTATTACTCCCGAAATCAGTTAGGAGATTCTAAATTGACTGATAAATTTCCTAAACCCCGCATTTTACTCGTAAATAATGACTCTGCCCAGCGAGACAGTCTGGCACATCCTCTTATTGAATTGGGATACCAGGTTCAAGCAGCCGCCGATGGAACTTCGGCGTTAGAAATTGCAGCGAGAATTTACCCGGATATCATATTGGCGCAGAGGGATATGCCTTTCATGAACGGGCTGACTTTGTGCCAGAAGGTGAAATCGAATGAAGCTATTCCTCGCTGCCATTTTGTCTTGATTGTATCCAAAATATCAGATATTGTAGATATCGGCAGAAGCACGGAGCCAGACGACTATCTGACAGAGCCTGTTACACTTTTTGAACTGAGTTCGCGAATTCGCAATGGGTATAATGCGCTGAATTATTTAAGATCCGAACAGAAGTCACAAGAAATTACGGCTTCGAAAATGATAGAACAAGCTTCTCATTTAATTTTCGAGAAATCAGCTTCCGTACTGAGGCACGAGATTAATAATCCCTTATTTGCAATCTCTGGAAGCGCAGACGGATTAATAAGGCTGATACATAAAAATCCGGTGAGCCCAGGGATTGATACTAAAGATTTACTAATCAGGCTGGGTCGTATAATTTCTGGGGCTGAACGGATTCGAGAGGTCGTTGCAGGATATAACTACAAGAAAATTATAACCGACCAGATGCAGTCTGATGAGATGAATTACGATATTAAAGAAGCCGCTTAGAAATGAAGACCGAATGCAGCAGTAGCCTTCATTTCGGTCTGGTCGTTCTGAGGCGTTCCGTTCACTGAGTTCAGCGTCATCTCGCCGCTCAATGTGAGATCGAAGAACTGTCCCAGTTTATGTTTGTATCCTACGAGATAAGTGCACGTAGACATCAAACTGTTTGAAAGCGAATATTTGGTTTGTAATCCGCTGCTAAGCACATCCCATGGGGTAAGATGGACATCGAGGCCAAGATCGAGCGTATTGGTCGACTGCATGGCCAGATAGACTGCTTCCGTTCCATAGTTGCCATGTACATGGAACGAGCCGAATTCCGTTTCTATACCGATTCCCCGCGCGTCGGTTTTTGAAATAACTCCATCGGAACTTTCAGGATTTCGTGTATAGCTGCCTATTAACTGAAGCTTCTTCCAGGGAGTCAGCGCTGCTTTCACCTGATAGGAGTTTACTGCATCCGGATCTGGCAGCTGACCCTGGACTGTGCCGTCCCTCAGTTTAACATCCGTTTTTATGGTGAGATATCTCGAAGGCTGGGTATCTGTTTGAACTAGGCCTGCCAGTCTTGTCTGTCCAGGTGCATTTGTCTGTTGTATTCCACCAGAAAGTTTCGTTTTTGCCACTTTTAGCACAGGCACATCGACGAGTGCTTCTCGTTTACTATAGACCCCTGATTCTCTGTAATCATCATCAAGATTGAATCGAAATTTAAGATCTTTCCACTTCCAGATAGGGATAGTTTCTAGATGAAGCTGAGTCTTATCTTCCGCTCCCGTTCCTGAAACTGAATTACTGAATCCTGTAGTTACATTCAGCTGCTTATTGACTGCGCTTTTTATTGCCACCGAGCTGGTTTGAGAGTAGGTGCCAGGCTGAGGGCCGGCGCTGTCCGTAGGAAGTATAGCCTGTGATTGATAACCGAGGGAAGCAGTAGTTCCTGGGCGAAGTGTCTGAACTAATCCGAGGCTGTCAGTTATCTGTGTCTGGTTGGTGCCTGCTGGTGTCGTGGTAACAGCATCTGTTCGACCGCCCGTAATGGAAGAGTTTCGCAGCGATAATTCGAAGTTTCCCCCGGCAGTCCTCGTCGTGCTTCCCGCGAATAGAGTGGCTGCATTGGCCAGTGAATCTGTCTGGTTGTAGACTCCGTTGAGAGTAAGGTTTTTAAAAACATGCAGTTTCGAATTTGCTTCTATCTGCTGTTCGCCTGGATGAAGCCCGCTGACATCTCCCTGAAGAAACTCGCTGCCTGCCCGCTGATATTTCAACCCAATATCCATCGATTTTAGTTTGGTAGTTTCGGAGAGTTTATAGCCAGACCGATCCATGATATTACCGCCACGTAAGTCGAGATACAGGCCAGTCTGAACATTGGACTGAGGCGATAGTTTTAATCCAGAAAGGTATTGCAGCGCTGTCACCGAAGTCGGTGCAGCATTCGCTCCCTGACCGGTCAGGGTAAAGTTTCGAAGTGTTACCTGATTTGATCCGCTGGAGAGTATATTCATCTGAAACGGCGAACCGGCAGCCGGCGGATTGGGTATGGAGACCGGCCTGTCACACTTATACGCAATCCTTGCGATCTGGCCGGAAAGCAGTGGTTTGGTGAAGGTGATGCTGCCACTGTCGGGGTCGATCGTGTAGTCTGCATCACGATGCAGAGCGGCGTTATCTTTCCATACGCTCTCTGTGCCAGCCCGGATTCCTTTCCATGAAAGCCGGTATGGACCGGGAGTTCCTCCGCCGAATAGAATATCTGATTGAGTGAGATTCTGTTTATCAAAAGTCGAAAGGAGACTGGATACTCCTCCGCCACCAGTCGAACTGAGGCTATTTATTGGAATGTCAGAACTATTGCTCTGGGCTTTGGCAGCATGAGAGGAGAAAAGGCATAAAACAGCCACTCCTAAAATTCGGGGATGGAAATATCTTTTTAAGCATTTAGAGTTATACAAAATTCGGCTCATATTGAACCTCGAGCTATGGAAGTGTATAAATTATTTAGATCAGTAAGTCGCAAATCTTGTTCCAATTGATATGACGATTGTGCAGGGCATCTGTTACAAATGTGATAAAACTAAACTTTTCAATCCTCCAATCCTATAAAAATATTTGTGTCTATTGGTAATATTGGATATGTTTAGTTCCAATGTAAGTAACTATTAATTGCTATTATTTATGCGGTGTATAAAATGAAATATTATTGACAAATATTACGATTTATTAAAATTTGGAAGCAAACGGACACTATAAATGTTCCTAATTTCTCAATTTTAAAACTGATTTTCAGCGGCAATCCATCCGATAATCTACTTGCCGATGTTCCAAAATTAACTGACGAAATATTTGCTTCAAGAGCATATTTAGTTATCCTTGCGTCCGGGCAATACGAACAGCGTATTTTCGCTTTAAAGAATTTTCATCAGATTGTCTCATTGTATGGAACAAAGTAATTGCATACATAACAGGTTCTTACCACGCGCTCTATCAAACGCACCTGGAACCCGTTCGCAATTATAAATCGCGGAAAACCGCAGCGGCCTATTGAACCTTTTAGCTTTGAATGGCAGGAAAGTTGGCAGCGGAAATAAGTAAGTAGAGGTACCTATAATGCAGAATGAGAACACAAAGTTAAGAATAGTCCGCCTGCTTGAGCCATCTTTATGCCTTTCGTGCCGCCATGCTGCGATTGCGACGGTGGAGATGGCAAGCGGTTCCAGCAGGAGAATGCTGCACTGCAAACGTCTTGACTGCGATAACTGGCAGACTGAAGAGACCGATGAGGCGCCTACGAACATCTACGATGGCAGCTAATAGGTTGTTTCGCCAATTATAAACTGAAATAACACATTAAAAAAACCGGACGCCAGATTAGGCGTTCGGTTTTTTTCATTTAAACTTATTTGGAGTGATCAAAAGTAGCAGCGCTCGGACTCGAACCGAGGACAACACGGGTATGAACCGTGCGCTCTAACCAACTGAGCTACGCTGCCATAGTAATACAAAATGCTCGCTCATTACCCAGACATTTCATGGAATTATACCATAGCTCGCATGGGTTGGTCAAGATGGAATGCAGTTTGAAATCCAGAGGCTGTGCGAACTTCAGGCAGGATCAACACTTTACTTCGTCGAAATGATACGCTCATACGATTAATAAATCAATGCCGATATTGATTATTATTGGTGTATCTTGCTCCCAAACTGCTGTCGATGAAAGTGATACGATGAAAATTCCAGCTTCTAAATCACGCTTCAGGATTGCCTCTGCTCATAAACTAAAGAAAATAACTGCCGCTTTTTTCCTGTTTACTATGGCGATTGCAGCGTCTCTTGATGCACATGCTAAGCCTGTTGACTATTTCCCGCCGCCAGATTCTCAGGGAGGATGGCGAACTCTAGCAGACGCATCCGCTATCCAGAAACTGGCTGGAATGGATATTACCCGTCTCGATAGGGCATATGATTTCACTCAGAGGTGCTGCCAGAACGGAAGTCTTCTCGTGGTGCGGCATGGCTATCTCGTCTATGAAAAGTATTTTGGCCGTGCGAATCGAAATGCGAATCCCGACATGGCTTCCACCGGCAAGGCATTCACGAGTATCGCCTGTGGAATCATGCTTAAAGAGAAACACGACCTTATCCCAGACGGACTCGATCAGAAAGTTTTTACCGAGAAATATCTGCCGGAAGCATTTCCGCTGGATGACCCGCGCAAGGCCGACATCACTCTTGGCCAGCTTCTCTGCATGTCAGCAGGCTATCATGGCGAAGGCGGAAGTCCAGGCATGGTTCATGGAGTAGTGGTTCCCCTGAAGCCTGTACCCGGCCAGGATATTCGGGATCTGGATGGATCTTCACTGCGCACGCCGTTGTGGATCGAGCCGGGAGGCGGATACTCCTACTCTTCTCCCGCTCCCCATATTGCTTCGATGGTGCTTCGGCGTCTTACCGGGATGGATTTGAAAGAGTACATCAACGAGCATTTAGGAAAACCGATGGGATGGGGCGCTTGGGACTACTGCCTGCATCGGGGCGATTTCTTAATGCCCCATGCGAACGGAGCAGGCAGCATCGCTGTCCATGCCACCGATGCGCTTCGATTTGGTTACTGTCTCCTCCATCAGGGCAGATGGAATAATCGGCAGCTCGTTCCTGCAGACTATGCTGCAAAATGTAATCAGCCGCTTCCGTACAATGTACACTCGCCATACAGCCTGATGTTCGAAAACAACTCAGATCAGCACGTCGCGGGAGCGCCGAAAGATGCGTATTGGAAATCGGGGGCGGGCGGCTTCTGTATCTATATTGTGCCTTCGCTGGATATCGTGATCTACAAAATGGGTGGGAGCAATGGGCAGTACGATCCATCCCTTACTGGAATTCCCCTGACTTTCACGCCAGATACTTCTCGTGATAACTGGAAACCAACAGCCCGCACTCCTTTCAATGATGGAGGCTTGGGCGGAGACGACGGGCTGCGGCGTATCCTGGAAATGGTTTGTGAATCGGTAACAGTATAAACACGCTGTTCGTAACTATTTTATAATCCAGAAATGAATGGAGAGATATTTGAACTCTAAAGCAATCGGTTATGCGGCATCCTCGAAAACAAGCCCTCTTGCATACTTTAATTTTGAGCGGCGAGCAGTTGGACCAAAAGACGTACAGATAGAAATACTCTATTGCGGTGTCTGCCACTCCGATATACATCAAAGCCGGGATGAATGGGGAGGCTCGATATTTCCCATGGTGCCAGGGCACGAAATAGTTGGAAGAGTGCAGCAGGTTGGCAGTGAGGTTACAAAATTTGCCGTCGGGGATCTGGCAGGGGCAGGGGTTTTTGTGGATAGCTGCCGGGTTTGTGGATCGTGTAAAATGGGAGAGGAACAGTATTGTGAAAATGAAGAGGTAGTGTATACCTACAATAGCCGTTTTAAAGATGGCACTCCAACCTATGGTGGTTACTCCGATCATATCGTCGTGGATGAAGGTTATACTCTGAAAATATCTCCGAAGTTAAATCTGGCCGCTGTCGCGCCGCTGCTGTGTGCCGGTATTACGACCTACTCTCCACTGAAATATTGGAAGGTGTCAAAGGGGCAGCGTGTTGGCGTGGTTGGTTTAGGCGGGCTGGGACATATGGCGCTTAAATTTGCCCATGCTTTTGGCGCACATGTTACCCAGTTCACTACATCCCCGGGCAAAGAAGAGGACGCAAAGCGGCTCGGCGCGGATGAAGTGATAATAACCCGGGAAAAAGATGCTCTGAAAAGTTTGAAATCAAGTTATGATTTTATTCTGGATACTGTCTCTGCTCCGCACGATCTTGGTCAGTATCTATCTCTTCTGAAACGTAATGGCAGCATGGTTTTGGTTGGGCTGCCTGGAGAGGAATCTCTTGTAGACGCTTTCAAACTTGCGGGAAAAAGAATCAGCCTCGCGGGTTCTCAAATTGGCGGCATCGCGGAAACTCAGGAAATGCTGGACTACTGTGCACAGCATAATATCGTTTCAGACATCGAATTAATCCCGATCCAAAATATTAATGCAGCCTACGAACGCGTGATTAAAAGCGATGTGAAATACCGATTTGTGATCGACATGGCCAGTCTTAAAAATGAGTGAAGACCTTCTTAGCACCCGCCTGGACTTCCATTTTTTTCGCAATGAAGAAAATCGGCATTCTGCTGGGTATACGCTCCTGCAAGGAACATAGGTATAAGTCCAAAATGGCTTAACTGAGTATTTACCCACCTGTTGGGAAGTGTTCATGAGAACCAGGTTGAGATGAGTTTTAACGATGCATGAGGAGAATAAGTCATGACTGTCAGTCCGCTTGCAGGTAAGCCAGCAGATCCTTCGATGCTGGTTAATCTGCCGAAGCTTATCTCTGCCTACTACACGCAATCGCCAGACCCAGGGATCCCGGAACAGCGCGTCGCATTCGGGACCTCCGGGCATCGCGGATCGTCTTTCGACCGTTCGTTTAATGAAAATCACATACTGGCAATCAGCCAGGCGGTATGTGAATATCGAAAACTCAAAGGAATCGATGGCCCGCTGTTTATCGGGATGGATACGCACGCGCTCTCCACTCCTGCGCTCTATTCCGCGCTGGAAGTGCTGGCTGCAAATGGTATTGACGTAATGATATCGGACGGAGAAGAGTATACTCCAACTCCGGTTATCTCACACGCAATCCTCACTTACAATCTCGGGCGAACCTCCGGTCTTGCAGATGGTATCGTTATAACACCTTCACATAATCCACCTCAAGACGGAGGCTTTAAGTATAATCCTCCGAACGGCGGCCCTGCAGATACCGATATAACCGGCTGGATTGAGACGAGAGCGAACGAGCTGCTTAAGGCGAACTTGCATGGCGTAAACCGCATAGCTTATGAAAAGGCATTGACCGCCCAGACCACACACAAACATGACTATATTACAAACTATGTTGCTGATCTAAAAAATGTGGTCGATATGCCGGCTATTCGCGATTCTGGTTTAAGGCTTGGCGTCGATCCGCTGGGTGGGGCAGGAGTGCATTACTGGGGCAGGATAGCAGATCTATATAAGCTGGATCTGACGGTGGTAAATCAATACACGGACCCAACGTTTCGTTTCATGTCAGTCGATTGGGATGGAAAGATTCGCATGGATCCATCCTCGTCTTATGCCATGAAACCTCTCATCGATATAAAGGACAAGTTCGATCTCGCATTTGCCTGCGACCCGGATCACGATAGGCACGGCATCGTTACAAAAAGCTATGGCCTGCTGCCTCCAAATCACTATTTAGCGGTATGTATACACTATCTCTTTCAGAATAGGCCAGGATGGAGTGCATATGCTGCGGTAGGTAAGACTTTGGTGAGCAGCTCCATGATCGATAGAGTCTCAGATAGCATTCAACGTAAAGTATACGAAGTGCCGGTAGGGTTCAAATGGTTTGTAGAAGGGCTTCTGGATGGGTCTCTTGGGTTTGTAGGGGAAGAAAGTGCAGGAGCATCGTTTCTACGAATGAACGGAAGTGTATGGACGACGGATAAAGACGGGTTGATCCCTTCTCTGTTAGCTGCTGAAATAACTGCCAAAACAAAATCCGATCCGGGCCAGCATTATCACGATCTTACAGCCCAATTCGGTAATCCTGTATATGATCGTGTTGAAGCGCCTGCATCTCCAGCAGAAAAGGCGGCTCTTAAAAAGCTCTCTCCGGAACAGGTAAAGTCTCATGAACTCGCAGGAGAAAAAATTACAGACATATTAACCACTGCTCCCGGCAATAAGGCAGACATAAGCGGCTTGAAAGTAGCTGCTGAAAATGGCTGGTTTGCTGCCCGGCCTTCCGGTACAGAAGATATTTATAAAATATATGCGGAGAGTTTTCTGGGAGAAGATCATCTCAAGCGTGTTCAGCAAGAAGCTCAGACGATTGTCACCAAGGCTATTTCAGGATCTCGCTAAATTTTGGTCATTTATCTGAACCCCAGATAAAAATGATTCCATTAATTATTTTGCTTTTACAGTGGCTGACTGCCATTTCTTACTACTTCACCTCGCCATCGAAATCTAAGCTTAGCAAAGTGATAGTTAAAATAGATGAGGGGCAGTTTTGATGAACTGCCCCTCTTATTAGCTTATCAAATTCTGAATTATAGTTATGGATTGACTTTCAGAGTTGCGGTTTTTGTGTTGAAACCTACCGCACTTATGACACAGCTTTTGGACGAACTGACTACGAATGTATTGATTCTCACAGTTTTGGTCTGATTTCCAGCCGCAAATGTTACTGAAGAAGCAGCGGGATTCGCAGCCGATGGGAGACTGCTGGTTATTGCCAGAGTTATCGGTACTGCTGCCGGTGAGGCTAACATGATCGTAGCCGTGGAGAATACTCCTCCTTTAACGGATGTGGGTGTGAGTGTCAGGCTTGAGATCGAAATCGGCTTGACCGTGATTTTGGATGTGAACGATGCAGTTCCCAGAGAAGCCTTGATGATGGGAAGCTGGGTAGACGTTACTCCACGAGAGGTCACTGGGAAAGTAACCGAGGACGCCCCGGCAGGTACCACCGCACTTGATGGAACTGATGCAGCCGAGGTGATGCTGCTGTTCAATGAAACTGGTGTATTAACTGAAACTGTACCGTTCAGTGTAATGGTTCCAGTGCTATTTTCCACACCTCCAATAAGAGTGGTTGGAGATATGACCAAAGATTTCAGTGAAGCAGGCACTACGGTATATGTCTTCGTTTTTGTTACGCCCGCATATTTGGCGTTCAAAGTGCCCATAAAAGTGGAATTAACCGAAGCTGCCGTAATTGAGAATGTGGCGCTGGTTGAGTTACCTGGTATATTAACTGACGCAGGAACAGACGCCTTTGAGTTCGTGTTGGTGAGCATTATCAGCGCACCACCTACAGGCGCCGGCCCCGAAAGCGTTACTTTACCCAGAGCGGTTGTGCCGCCAGGGATAGCCGACGGAGTTATAGAAACACTCGACAAGTTTGGTCTCGCGATTCCTGCCGTTTTGGTAACGTTATTACCAGTTACATCTGAGACAGATATCTGAATAAGGTTCTGTGAGGCGCTGTTCTGCCCGAATGGAACACTCGGGATAGTGATAGTTTGAGCTGTGGTTGTTCTGGATATACCGGAACAGGAAGCTGTTGCCCAATCACTCCACGTCGAACCTCCATTTTTGGAGTATCGATATTGAGCGGATGCCGGTTCCAGTCCGGAAAGAACATCCTTAACGTTAGCCTGAACATCTGGATTATTGGCAGATGTCCAGTTTAAGCCTTCAATTCCTGTAAGTGATGGAGGAGTTCCATCAACAATAACAGCAGAAGTTAAACTTCCGTTCGTAGAATTTGAAGAATTTGTGGCAAAGACTATTTGCATTTTTCCTTCTGATGAGGGAGCCAAAATATCCCACGCTGCCCTCCGGGTATTCCATTGCGGGGCGCTTCCCATGTTGACATGGTTCGACTCGTACGCGGCTCCTCCTGATAGCGATATCCACTCTGTGGTGCTGGCTGGATCACTTTGTCGCTCCACCCACGCGCCAAGATTAATACCAGTACTCAGAAAGATATAACCTTCCACACTGGAAGCAACATACGCATCCGGATAAGCACTGCCGTAGACGATAAAGTCAGTATTCGGCTGCACGGAATAAGGAGCGCTTTCAGAGAGATTCAACTGTGGTTTAGTTTTCGTATCGACCCATTTCATTGTTACGGCCCAGGGCTGGCTTCCGGAGACGTTGAATGAGTGTACTTTGATACGATACCAACCGGCTGGAGCACTGTTTACGACTACGCTTGATGTCGGGTCGTAGTCTTGATCACCCCAGTTGCCGCTAAAGTCAGTAGTCAGATCGGCGTTGTTTGCTGAATATTGAATTGCCAGATCGAGATCGTTCACCAGTACGTCGGATACACCCGGCGCACTTGCTGGATCTGGATAGCACATTACAAAACGAGCTTGAGCTACTGCATGATCCAGGTGGAAATCAATGTACTTGATATCTCCTGTCCTGTCATTGCTCCACCACCACGAATTCCACCCTCCATCGATACCGAAATGTGCGAGCATAGCATCCGCTTTGCCAAAACCCTGCGTGTTGCGATCATAACCGAGATCGATCGCGTTAGCAAGGATGATCGATTTTATGCTCCATGCCGGGAAATTATAGTGCCCCATAAGACCGGCTGCGAGTCCAGTAATATGCGGTGCGGCCATGGACGTGCCAGCCCAATCGAAAAGATAGTCGCTGAATGTTCCGCTCTTAACAGAATCGATATAGGCTCCTGGCGCAGCAATATCAGGTTTATGGATATGGCCGACGCCCGGATCACCAGGACCACGCGAGGAGAAGTCGGTAATCTGGTCAGCCAAGGCGTTTAGCCCGTTGATATCATCGCTATAAACAGCACCCACAGTCAGAGCGCCTTTAGCGCAGCCAGGCGCCCCTACAGTATTAGCTCCTGGCCCACTGTTTCCCGCGGCAATGACAGGCAGAATACCGTCTGCAAACGCCTGGTCGACTTTACGTGAAGGTGCATCGGATGGATAGCCTCCGCCGCCAATGCTGCAGTTCCATACCTGACGTTTGTATCCTGGAACTCCACTGCCTGCATCCAATAGGTCCATGCCTTGCATGATAGTCGACCAAGGGCCACTTCCTGTTGAATCGAGCACCTGTGCAACTAGAACATCCGGATTGCTGCTGTCGCCGTGAGAAGTAAGATCGGCTCCAACACCTCGATATCGATAGTTCCCACGTCCTTCACCTGCGATAGTTCCTGCCACATGGGTACCGTGATGGTTCAGATCGTTGTACCAGTGTTCACCCGAGATAAGGCTATATCCTAACCAGCCACCTCCCGGTGAGAGAAGATTTGCAAAGTCGGTGTGACCGGAATACCATCCTGAATCAAGCAGGCCAACTTTAACTTGAGTAGTTGAGGGGCCGGGGGCAAAGCTGCCCCACAGGTAGTCGGCATCGATTGCAGGGCTGCCAAATTCGGTAAGGGCATGCGCTTCTCGATCCGGTTCGACAAAGAGAACTGAGTTCAGGTTAAGCAGCCGATTGATAGTAGCAGGATCTGCCTCAACTGCCTGAACCGCAATGCCTTTATCGTAGTAACCGAGTTTAGCACCCATCGCTGAGAGATCGGAACGCATTGATCCTGAAGCATCATGCGTGAAGAAAGAGACTAATACCTTCTGCTTCTTACCCAGCATTTCCGCCATGGCAGTTAGGGCCGGTTTGAGATCGTGATGAATTTTCTGGTCTGCAGTGGGATGTCCCACCCAGCGGACTCCTGGCAGATTCTGAAGTGATGAAAACGCGTTGGCAGGTATCCGTGCCAGAGAAGCTGCGTTTGGATAGTATCCTAGCAGTTCCACTCCCAAGGATTTTAGCGCTACGTTTGTTTCGTCGGTTACATGCCCATTGAACTGTATGATTCCATAGACACCTGCTGATTGGTTCGCTGAAAGCCCATTGGGTGAATTTACAAATGATCTTAAACTCGCTCGTGCTGCAGAAGCGATTGCAGGTTGTATTTTTTCGCCAGCGGGAGGAACGAACAGTCCATTATGAAAAGCCAGCCCGAAGACCTGCCCTTTCGATCCGAACGGGCGAACAATATGCTGACCCTGGCGGACTCCGGAATTCCCCTGGACTGCCATCAGCTTCGGAGCAACAATCGTTTTACGATGAAATCCTTTTGTGCTTACATCCTGATAAGTCAGCGGTAATATCGACCCATCACGCAATTTGATTCCTCCCTTTTGTGGAAGAACCGTGATTTTCGGCGTAACTACATGCGGTGACGCATCCAATTGTGGTACAAGTGGATCAGGCAATGGCACTTCCTGCTGTGCCGGAAGCGATGAATTGGCGGCGAGCATCAATGCTCCAGTTAGAACCGTTTCCATAAGAAACGACCGCCCGCGGTGCTGCGTAGTCAACTAAAACTCCTTTTACTGATTCGAGAATCATCATAAAATCTCGAAATACAGCTTCTAAAATAGAATGTGTTGATGTTGATACTTCCTCAGAGAGATATCACATCATAATTTACTTTCACATAATCCGAATCTCACCAGCCTGTGAATTAATTCACAGGCTGTTTTTTTATTTAGTAAACTTTGTTTATGAGGACGCAGAGATGAGGTATTATCGAAACTTATTATCTGTAATTGATGAAAATATTGGAAGATGCAGGTAGGATTTAATTGCTCAAAGACTAAAAAATGTGCCCGGCGATAGGATGGGCTCACACCGCCAGGCACATATATTCGCACAGGATCACGATAGTTTGGTTTCCTGAAAACCTACTACCGTCTCCACCAGGTGCAGGTAGATTGTCGGATGAAAGTATATCGAACATGAGACTTAGGGGTGTTTTTCATTTTCTCAAAATGCTTCGATTTGCAATTGGGAACAGTGTTGCTTAGAATCCGGTACAATGTATTATAATCCCGCTTTCAACTCCTGGAAGGTTAA
>JBBRDM010000146.1:0-13791 GCA_038203935.1 Chthonomonadales bacterium | reverse complement strand
CAGGTGTAAAATACGCTATTGGGCCGCCTATCGAAGATGGCTACTACTACGATTTCGAACTCCCTTCCCCTCTTAAAGAGGAAGACTTTCCACGCATCGAAGAGAAAATGCGTGAAATCACAAAACGCAACAGCCCATTTGTACGAGAAGAGCTGACACGAGAGGATGCCAGGGCAAGAGCCGCAGCACAGGGGCAGGACTACAAAGTGCAGCTCATCGACGATCTTCCAGAAGGAGAAGTGATCTCCTACTACAGCCAGGGAGATTGGGCCGATCTATGCAGAGGGCCGCATGTCCCGACCACCGGTTATCTCAAACATTTCAAACTGCTGCACATCGCTGGCGCCTACTGGCGCGGCAGCGAGAAGAATAAGATGCTTACTCGCATCTATGGAACAGCCTGGCCGACAAAGCAGGAGATGTTCGACTATCTGGAACGCCTGGAAGAAGCCAAAAAGCGCGACCATCGGAAGCTCGGGAAGGACTTGGGGTTGTTCGTTTTTGCTTCTGAAGAGGTAGGTTCGGGAATTCCCCTCTTCCTTCCCAAGGGCGAGATGCTGCGGCACACCATGGAAACGTACGTTCGCGAAGTGCAGACTCGATACGGATATCAGCATGTCTGGACGGGCCATCTTGTTCGAGAGGATCTCTATAAAAAAAGTGGTCACTTTGAGAACTATGCAGATGTGATGTTCCCCGTGATGCGCGATGAAGACGCTAATATCAACTATCGACTAAAACCGATGAACTGCCCATCGCATATGACTCTCTTCAACAGCCAGTTCCATTCGTACCGTGACCTCCCGCTGCGCTATGCGGAGTTTGCAACCCTGTACCGATATGAAAAGTCTGGTGAACTGAACGGGCTGACCAGAGTTCGCTCTCTCACTCAGGACGACTGCCACATATTCTGCACAGAAGCGCAGATAGAATCGGAGTTTGGGCTGGCGCTTAAACTTATTCACGAAGTTCTGAACAGATATGGTTTTACCGATTATCGAGTGCGCCTATCTATGCGGGGCGAGGAGCCAGGCGGTAAATACGTCGCAGATGATGATAAATGGAACCGTGCGACAGACGCGCTTCGTCGTGCCTTGATTGCTAACAATGTCGAGTATTACGAGGCTCCCGGTGAGGCTGCATTCTACGGCCCTAAAGCGGATTTCCAGACGAAGGATGTCCTTGGGCGAGAATGGACTGCGAGCACCATCCAGGTCGATTTTATTCAGCCGGCGCGCCTGGGCTGTGAATACATCGATGAAGAAGGAACAAAACAGACTCCGGTCGTTCTGCATCGGGCAGTCACTGGTTCTACAGAACGATTTATGGGACTGTTGATTGAGCAGTACGCTGGCGCATTCCCATTCTGGCTGGCGCCGCAGCAGGTAGCTCTCATCCCCATTGCTGATCGCCATCACGAGTATGCGAAAGAAGTGCTCAAAAAACTTCAAGCAGCAGGCATTCGAGCAGAATCAGACGATAGAAACGAGAAAATGGGAAAACGAATTCGTGAATCGGAGATGCAGAAAATCCCTATGATGCTTATTATGGGAGACAATGACCTGGAAAACGGTACCGTCAGTATCCGAAAACGAGGCGAAGGCGACCTGGGTGCAAAAACAGTAGAGGAGGCAATCGAACTGTTCAGGTCGATGCTGAATTAACCTTCATTCCCAGCCCTATCGCAAAGCAAGCGCAAGATGACAAAGATATGTACGTTCGATTCAATAGAATTATTTCTTATCGATGTATTTTACTATTTTATCGAAGAATACAGACTATTGACAATGTTTCTTCTAACCTTTCTATTGAAGAAATTGGACGTGTGAAGACAGCAGAAAGATCAGGAAATAATTTTCCTGATCTTTCTTAATTACACCAATATTGAGTTGAATTCTAACTTAGGGGGGATCGGCATTAGTACTGCGTGAATTGCCTTGCCGTCCTGTACCTGATGCTGATGTTGGGCTTTTGGCCATAGGAGTATTTCTCCCATCAACGCGAAGCGGAGGTTCTTTATTCATGGAGTACCAACCGAATCCAATTAATAAAACTAACGCAATGCATACTAAAGCTACTATTACTGGTGGACTGACGTTCGATTTCATGAAACACTCCAAAATACTCATGCTCTTTATATTAAGTGTATAGGAGCATGAGTATATTATTAACATCTACCAGCATTTATCGGTGGTATTGTAGTCCGGTCTGAATAGGCACGGATGACAAATATCCTGACCAGATTGACCCTGGAAACCCCAATAATACCAGGAGAAACCTTGATCATCGTATCCTAGACTTGGATCAACGTGATAATCTGTGGGTGCCGGATTAGCTGGCGCTGAACCATTGCCGGGAGTAAACGAAGCTCCCAAAAGTCTCCATTTCGCGTGACCGTCTGCCATCACAAATTCAGCGCCTTTAGAATGTATCCACGAAGTCCCAGTGGTAAGATACATTGAAGACACTTGACCGTTTATTGTCGAGTCGCAACTCGCGGTTGAAGGTGTATATATACATGGGTGACTAAAATCTGCTTCATCACAGAGCAGCGCAGGATTCGATGTTGCAGCTCCCGTAAGATTTGCCTTTCCGTTGCCTTCCCAGAAAAGCGGCACTTCGGTCGGTAGGTTCACACCAGCTTCAGAGAAGGAGTGAAGCAGGCCATTATAAGTATAAGAGTCACTTTGCGGGGGTACGACTGGGTTGGAGTAGTCGGCTGCCCAGGTCCCACCTACAGTATATTTTGAACCTGAGGGACAGTTAAACACTCCCCAATTTTTAGCATAGCTCTGAAGAGTATTGGCCCAGCTGCCACCATATGCATTGATGCGTTTTTGCGAGGAACCTGGTCGCCAGTTTGCTGGAATACCTAGATAGTACTCATTCAGCCAACTGACGCCAGGATAGAAACCTGCAGAGAGCGGATATGTCTCATCGTAATCTTGATTGTACATAATCGCTGCGAGGCCCATCTGCTTGGCGTTGGATAGGCAAGAAGTCTGTCTGGCTTTATCGCGAGCTTGAGCAAACACGGGGAATAGAATTGCTGCGAGAATCGCTATAATTGCAATGACGACGAGAAGTTCGATCAGAGTGAAACCACGAGATTTCACTGATCGATATGTGGTGGTGATCATTTATAAAACCCTCCTGAAAATAAAAATGACGTTATCGTAGTCGAACGGATGGTCAGCTCCATCAATTATTGATTTAACGAAGAAAATAGTAGTTATATTAGTGCTGCAGCATAATCTCCTTTCACAAAAAAGTTTAAATTTTTCAAAGTTGAGAATATAAAAACTTTATCCATTTACAATTGTATTTATCAATACTAATCATCCAGATTAACTGGTCAGATGTGACATCATGAAAATGTATAGATCGTTCAAAAAAAGATAGATGTATTTAAATAATGATATAGCTTGAATTTGATTCTATATTAGTGCATTCAATAAACACTTGGTTATGAGGCAGGATTTGCATCCTGCCTCATATTTTTTGCTCCGAGTAGAGAGCGCTACTTCAAACCGCCCTGGATTCCCATCTTAGTACCTGGCGGGGCATCGGGTTCCTCAGTCATTTTGGCCGATCCTCCCGAAGCGCTGGCCTTTGGTTTGGATACGGGTATGACATTTTTGGAACTTTCAGCCGGCGGATCTGCCTGTTTGGAACAGGCTGTAAGCAGCTGGCCTGATAAAAGTAAACCAGCAAATAGGGTAATTCCCTTCCACTGTTTATATCTGCGCCACATCAGTTCAGATCCCAAATATACTGGCTAGGGTCGATCACATTGGCGCCTAAACTTGTATCCTCCTGAATCTGGCCTGCGGCAAAATCGGTACCCGCAGTCAGTCCCTGCCATCTCATATACTTCACATGTCCATCACACCAGGCCACATTCAGCCCATCCGTATGCCGAGGTGCGGCGTTTCCCAACTCATAAGGCATTTTTTCTCCTGCTCTCCAGTCCCATGATGGAGTCCACACACAGGTGTGCGCATCAGGGTACCATTTAGCGCTGTCTGGTGCATTCACATCGGAATAGCCCCATTCCCTGCGACCTGAGCTGATATCCCAATCGAAGGTTGAATCCACAAATTCGAGCGTTGAAGAAGGCTGTGCTACCGCACTCAGGCTGACTGGTTCGGAATGGCCGGATACGCAGACAAGAGATGAATCGTCATCGCGCCACGGGGAGAGATAAGAGTAGTTGTAGCCCATGTAGGAACGTCGCATCTGGTTATACCACCAGGCTTTCGACCCGGAGCCGAAGACGCCTTGTGGGTCGCCGCCATCGGGGCATTTCAACATTCCCCAGGACTTGAAATAGGGTTCCAAAAGCTTGGGCCACCAGTAGTTATCGTACTTGCCTCCATCATCATAAAGTCCGCTTGCATCCGAATTAGGCGCGATGTTGACCACAAACATCTCATCATAATCCTGAGAGTACATCATGGAAGCCAGCGAAGTCTGTTTTGAATTTGAAAGGCAGGAAATGCCGCGAGCTTTTTCACGAGCCTGGGCAAAAACGGGGAAAAGGATAGCGGCAAGAATGGCGATGATTGCAATCACCACGAGCAGTTCTATTAAGGTGAATGCGCTTTTTCTTCCTGAACGGTATTTATTGCTGTCCATATTAACGACCCTCCCAAAAAAATAAAAAATGACCGTATCGCAGTCAAACGCACGGTCACACCGTGATGAACAAATTGAATATTAAGGGAAACTATTTACAGTTTCCTTTTGAGACCTCCTTTTAAAACTATTTGGTTTGATAAAAGTGATTTTGATTATTAGATCAGATTAAACTCTATATTATTTACCAGTATTAGTACGTATGACTGACAATTGAATCAAAATGATCCATGCGGCCAAGCAGTGCGGAATCTTTTGTTCAAAGAAGTAAACACTACCAATCTCACATGGATCGGGTCAGACTACTTAGTCTGAAGAAAACTGATATAATTCGTTATCTAGCATTATAGTATCATTTTCAAATTATGTCAAGTGATGTTATGCTTCCGTTCCGATCGCTCTATCATCATGCATTAAAATACCCGCCCTTGTACAAGGGCGGGTATTTATACGGAGAGAGCAGGATTCGAACCCGCGGGGCTGTTACACCCACGGCATTTCGAGTGCCGCACCATCGACCACTCGGACATCTCTCCGCAATTTTGAATTATGCCCTCGGACGGAATCGAACCGCCGACGCCCTCCTTAGGACGGAGGCGCTCTATCCACTGAGCTACGAAGGCATAGTGAAAATACAATTTTGGAATATAAATAGATTGAAACTGAATATGCCCTGCCTGCTTCCGGCAGCCAGGGCACAAACTACATTCATAGTACGCTCGAAGGGACTCGAACCCCCGGCCTACAGGTCCGCAACCTGTCGCTCTATCCAACTGAGCTACGAGCGCAAATCAATACAAGACGTCTGCACTGCAAGACTCCCCTATTGTACTGGCTTGATAGTCATTTAGTCAAGAGGAAATTAACATCATGATACAAATTGAAGTGTCTCTTCACTTGGATTCGGTGGTAACTCGATGATTCCACCAATCAATGCCGGCTTTTTCGAGAAGTTTTCCTAATGCACACACGGGTAGCCCCACCACATTATAAAAGTCCCCATCGTATTTTTCGATAAATGGCGAGGCAAAACCCTGCGCACCATAAGCTCCCGCTTTATCAAAAGGTTCGCCTGTATCGAGGTAGTCTTCAATTTGCCGCTCATTTAGCGGTCTGAATAGCACTTTCGTCTGTTCAGCGTGATCGTACTGTGCATATCCATTGCCGTTTTCTTTTGATACGATCAGCGCTATCCCTGTGTATACGGAATGCCAATTCCCCGACAACATCCGCAGCATTCTGCGGGCATCCTCTCGATCTGCTGGTTTTCCAACAGGAATGCCGATATCATTTTCCGAAAATGCAACGATCGTATCGGCTCCTAAAACTATTGCTGGGGACGCTCGATTCCAAACTTCCAATGCTTTCTGGTGGGCGAGTGTTTTTACAAATTCAGCTAAATCGACCGGACTGGAAATGTTCGTCGGCTCTTCGTATCGGCTGGGCAGCACATGAAATTCCATACCCAGCAGAGCAAGCAATTCAAGTCTTCGAGGTGAAGCTGAAGCAAGGGTAATGTTCAAACGAGGGGAATTCGGCAGCTCAATCGGATTCAATTTAAATTAGGTCTGCAGCAGTGATAATGCTTTGAGCAATTTCACGCATTTTTTTATTCTGATTTCTAGCTTGGAAATGGATGCGCTTGAAGGCTTCACCCTCACTCATCTGATGACGATCCATCAATATGCCTTTAGCACGTTCGATCAGTTTTCTGGTCTCGATAGCATCTTTCAGTTCATCAATTTCATGTGTTTGCGTCTGAATTTGTCGGAATCGGCGAACTGCCATTTCCAATGCCGGTCCCAAATCTTCTTTTCTGAAAGGCTTCATAAGAAATGCGAGTGCGCCCGTTTGACCGGCCTGATCCACGAGTTCCTGCTCATTAAAGGAACTGAGAAATAGAATAGCACAGGGTTTTTCAGAAATAATGAGGCGTGCAGCTTCAATGCCGTCCATGCGCGGCATCTTAATATCCATGATGATTGCATCCGGTTTGTAAAGCCTCGAGGCTTCGAGTGCTTGCTGACCATCTTCAGCCTCAGCGATAACAGTGTGCCCGAGTTTTTCCAGACGAGTTCGTATTATTGTTCTGGTCAGCTGTTCATCTTCCGCAATCAACATTTTCAATGATTCCATTTTCAAACACTCCTAAAACTGATATTTGCGGAACTGGAGGGCGATTATGGCTGCAGACTACATCAGCTAAATTTAACCTCAAAGTTATACGATATTGCGGGTATTGCCGAATAAACAATTCATCAGCCCTGCATGAAAAGTTCGAGAGCAGTGAGAAGTTAGTTTATTTCTATAATTAAACTGAAATTACCAGTTAAAATTCATTTGTGCAGAATAGAACCTATATAATATTTTGGCACGAAAACACTAAGATATTCTACAATATTACGAAAGTGTCGAAATCAGATGTAAATTTCTCTATAAATAGCTTTTCATCTCCCTGGATGCGTTATATCTGATGTAGATATAATTAAGGGAGATGCTCTAAATAGGTTTAAATACACTTGAACTAACTAATTATCTAACTCACGCCTGCTTATGAGCAGAATTTGCACTTTGAGGTGAGCGAGATTTGCCCCCTCTTCTTCCGATTTCCGCCATATGGTTCCGATCTTGAGAAACGGCCTGTCCGCCTTTTCTTCCAATTTCAGCCATATGCTTCTTATCTTTTGCGACCGTCTCCCCACCCTTTTTTCCAGCAGCAGCATGTCCTTCGGAGTTACCATGCCATCCCCTGCCACCTATCATATCCGAATCATCTTCAGGAATTTGATTCTGATTGGCTGCCCGATGGGAATTCGCCTGCTGCTTATTCTTTGCAATCATTGCCCACACTCCTTTGATAAATTGACTGCGCTTCCAGACGACAGCCTGAGTAAGAGACTTTTCAACCAGCATCTATTACCTGGATAGTGAGTGCTCAGCGATCGATGGGATAGACTTCAAAAATCCAGACAATGTAACACAATTATACGCTGGACACGAACAAATTGTTCCAATTAAATTGACTATGATATTCAGTCATGCATACACCTAATAAGAGTAATTTTGAACATACTTTAAACGCGTTTTTAATTTTTGACGGGTTCGAAACTACTATTCGTACGTATACTGACGTTAACCTTCGATGCTGCCTCAACAGTTCATAAACATTATGTGCTACGATATCTTCTACTCTAATTTTAACCAGCCGGGTAATGCTTACCCATACCTTCGCAGAGAGTGAGAAAATATGGAACAAAGCGTGTTGACAGGGCTTGATGTTCTGCTGCGAGACGAATTTAGTTCGCTGAAGAATATGCGCATAGGCCTGATAACGAATCACACCGGATTAACTGTGGATGGTCATTCTGGCATTGATCTCATGCATAAAGCAGCGGATATTGAATTAAAGTGCCTCTTTAGCCCTGAGCACGGAGTGCGAGGTCAACTGGATGAAAAAGTATCTGATGGTCGGGACAGACAGTCCGGATTGCCAGTATACAGCCTGTACGGAGAACGCAATCACCCATCGGCAGTTCAGCTTCAGGGATTGGATATTCTGATCTATGATATTCAGGACATTGGCTGTAGATTTTACACCTATATCAGTACGCTCGGGCTCTGTCTGGAAACTGCTGCTAAGTTTAAGCTGCCCTTCATGGTGCTCGATCGTCCTAACCCGATCAATGGAACAGTAATCGAAGGTCCCACTGCGGACAAAGACAAGTTAAGTTTCACTGCATTTCATTCTATACCGGTACGCCATAGTTTAACAGTGGGTGAACTGGCCGCACTTTTTAATAGCGAAAAAAAATTAGGAGCGGCTCTGAAAATCATCAAAATGGAGGGATGGAATCGTTCGGAATTCTGGGATCGTACGGGCCTAACCTGGATCAATCCATCGCCAAACATGCGCTCATTGACCCAGGCTCTTCTCTATCCAGGGATTGGACTGCTGGAAACAACGAACGTATCGGTTGGCAGAGGATGTGACACTCCCTTTGAAATCGTAGGCGCGCCATTCATCGATGGCCGAAAAATGGCTAATGCGCTGAACGACATGCATCTGCCGGCAGTGAGGTTTATACCGATAAAATTTACACCCAAATCGAGTGTGCATGCGGGTGAGCTTTGCAGCGGAGTGAACATTCTTATTGAGCGGCGAGATAAGTTCGTGCCGGTTTTAACGGGATTGAGCATTGCAGAGGTACTGTATAGTATCTATCCAAATGAGTGGGAAGTAGGAGCATTTGACAGGCTACTAGTCCACTCCAGCACCTTCAGAAAGTTGAAAAACGGTATGCCCGCTAAATCAATAGTGAACTCATGGAGTGACGATATCAAATCATTCGAACTTCGCTGCAAGCCCTATCTTTTATATCCATAGGCGCCGATTCGAAACTCTTAAACAGCCTGCATTCAATAAATCAATAAGAATATATTGATTTTTTAAGAAGGATTATGCAGTATCTCTTTAATTCTTGCGAGGAGTGTATTTGCAGTAAAGGGTTTTTGCAGAAAGTGAGCTTGATCAGAGGATAACTCTGGCTCATCACTATAGTCCTCACTATAGCCTGAAACCATCAATACTTCTGCGGAGGGAAGAATATCACGCAGTCTGCGCTTCAGTTCCAGGCCGCCCATAAGCGGCATGACCACGTCACTGATAACCAGCGAAATTGGAACTGAGCAATCTTCAATAACTCGCAATGCCTCTTCGCCGTTTCCTGCTTCTATGACCTGGTAACCATTTCGGCGTAATATATTCGACGCTAAGGTACGTACCAAGGGTTCATCATCTACCACCAAAATGGTTTCACTGCCACGGAAGTCAGGCGCCGCTTTTATTTCTTGACTGACGGCATTAAGCGGAATTTCTGTCATCGGCAAATAAATATTAAAAGTGGAACCAATCCCGACCTGGCTTACCAGCCCAATTGCACCACCCGCACGAGTAATAATTCCATAACAGGTTGATAATCCTAAGCCCGTTCCCTTGCCCTGCCCTTTCGTTGTGAAAAAAGGTTCAAAGAGACGAATCTGCACCGTATCTGTCATTCCCGTTCCAGAATCTGCAATAGTGAGCCGCACATAGTCTCCCGGCTCGATTCGGAGATGCTGTTCAATATGTATTTCAGTAAACCGGACATTTTGAACCGAGAGAACTAATTTGCCGCCACCAGACATAGCATCACGGGCATTCACAACCAGATTGATTAGAACTTGTTCCAACTGGTTGGGATCCATAGATATATTCCCCACATTATCATTCAATATGGTAACAAATTCTATATTATCTCCAATTAATGATTTCAGCAGCTGACTCATGTTCACGATAAAAACATCTGGTGCAAAAACCGTTGAAAGTCTATCCTGGGGCCGCGCGAAGAGAAGCAGTTGTGCAACAAGATCTGCAGCCCGTGCGGAAGCATGCTGGACTTTTTTTACATCGAGAACGACCTCGCTGTCGATGGGGAGCTGATCCTCGATCAGTTCTGCATATCCCGAAATGATGGTCAGGAGATTATTAAAATCATGGGCGATTCCACCTGCCATACGGCCCAGGCCTTCCATCTTCTGAGATTGAAGCAGCTGCTGTTCCAGGTGCTTTTGGCTGGTGATGTCGCGGGCGATTGTAGAAGCGCCAACTATAACATTATTAGAATCTCGAATGGGTGAAATCGTGAGCGATACATTGAGATGAGTTCCATCTTTTCGAACGCGTACACTTTCAAACGAAGTTATTCGTTCACCACTGCGGAGTCGTTTTAAAATCTCGGCCTCTTCGTGCAAACGGTCTGCAGGAAATAAGATAGTTTTGGACTGGCCGATTGCTTCTTTGGCGGAATAGCCGAATATCCTGGCAGCGGCTCCGTTCCAGGAAGTGATGATGCCATCTAATGTTTTGCTAATAATTGCATCATCTGAAGAATCGATGATCGCTGCCAGCCGCTGATGTAAAATTTCAGTCTCTTGCAGTGCCGTGACATCCCTTGTAAAGCAGCGTGTATGCTTAAACTGTCCGCCCGTAAAATACGCATTAGAGTGGATACGTACCAGCTTTATGGAACCATCTTTGCATCGAAGCCGTGCGGGATAGTTGGCCAGACTGTCGCCATGGATCAATTTTGTAAGAATATCCGCGATCACGTCCGCGTCGACATGAAACTCCGTGATAGAGTGCCCAATATACTCATCCAGAGTGTAACCAAGCATTTTTAATTCGGCTAGATTGGCCCATATGATAATTCCTTCAGGGCCAACCTGATGTATTCCTTCCATGGCATTTTCGAGGAAGTCTGCGAGTTCGTGCTCTCGAATTGCCAGCGCTTTTTCGATTTCCTTTCGCCGAGCAATTTCCGCTTCCAAAGCAGCAGATTTTCTCTGAAGCCTTGATATCTCGCCCAGACGCTCATCTCGGGTGGATAGCGCAACATGGCTTGCGTGAGGAATTATTCTAGTATTGTGGCTGTGCATATCCTTAAAAAATGCCTCTTGGGCTTCTTCTCCCATCAAGTCGAGCGGGTAGGCACAGAACAGTGAAAAAGCATGCACCGAAATTAAATCGGTCCAGAGCTCCTCCATTCGCAAAGCGCCGTGGTAATTGCCCTCTGTCCAAAGCAGTGCAGTCATTTCGCCGAAAGCGCTCAGCTTACAATCATCTTTGCCGGACTGCACTACTATACGCCCTACTGTCTCATAAAAGCGCACAGCATCCGGCAGACCTTCCTGCATGAATAGCGCAAGTGTTTCCGCAGCACCCAGCGTATTGTACCGGCCGTCCATGCGTATCGCAGATAGATCCAGACCCCTTTTTTGCAGGTTTTCTTCGATATCATGGAGATGAGGCGGCGTTACTATCATAAGGACACACTCGCCAGCCTCAAGCCTTGACCCGAGAAAATCGCTTACTGCTTCTACGAGCAGCGAGTCCTTTTCATAAAACTGGACAAAATGCTCTGATGCGTCGATTTCGTCCGATGTAGGGAGCGGTTCGCAAAATTTGCTGTTTATGTTCTGGAGCGGTAATGATTTATTTTCAAGCGTGGATAAAATATTCATCTGTATGTCTCCCATCAAGAGGATACAAAAATAAAACCTTAATGTAAGCTAAGTTGTGATCGATCCTAACTATATAGACGATATGATTTTACATCTTGTCTACCGCTTTTTTAAGATCTTCGGCAAGTGCATTCCATTGGCTGTGAGGAAACCGTTCCATAAAAACAGAGAGAAGAATTCTTGCCTCTTCTGCGCGATGTAGATGGTGGACATAAAGGCTGATCACTTTTAGCAAAGCAGATTCGGTAGCAGGTGATCGCGGGTCACGTGTGGATGCGGATCGAAGGGTCTCTGCTGCCAGATCGAACTGTTCCAGATCCTCCAGGGCATTTCCCAGCACGAAGAGCTGGCCCGTAGGCTGCGGGGGCGGTTTCAGATTATTTTCACGCATTTCTGCGTAGAGCAGCGCAGCTTCATTTCTCTCATTTTTTTCAAGCCGAGCGCTAATCGAGTGCTGATAGTGATTGATCGCCTGCTCCGTGTCACCCAGCAAAAGCCAGGCACGAGCAAGTTCCGCACGCGCTGTTGCGTTCTCCGGCTCTTTCGCAAGCAGCATCTCCCAGCGTTTAATGGCAGCTCCTGGCCTATTCTTGTTCATAGCGTGCGCAGCATCAGAAGAGAGATAAGCTCTCTGCCCCTGTTCACCCAGGTGAAAAAGCTGTGCGCCGCTAAGCCCGAAAATAAATCCACCAATATGAGCCCAGTTAGCGATTCCACCCGCAGTGGAGCCTGCCAAGATATGCCAGAACCCGCTCAATATTTCGAAACCGAGAAATATGGCGACTATTGCTACCACATGCGGCCTGTAATGCATTCCCAAAAACGATAGTCTTGCACGATAGTATCGTACTGCGAAGATACCCACCAGCCCCGCACATGCGGCTGATGCGCCTACTATCGGTGTATTTGCCGATGCGGGCAAAAATGTGAACGTGACAAAAGCCTGCAAAGCGCCGCCCACTGCACCCGATACCACATACCAGGCGAGATATTTCCATGGCCCGACCGCTTCTTCCACCGCTGCCCCAAAAACATACAGATAGAAAGCATTGATCAATACATGAAAAATACCTTCGTGAAAGAAAGGGTATGTCAGCAGATTGAGAGGTGAGAAATGGGCAGGTACAATACCCATTGCTGAGAGGATTTGATACTGGCTCCACTGGCCTCCAAATCGATCGCTCAGCATGGTAAGTATAGTGAAGAATATTGTCAGAAAAAGCAGCGCCCAGGTTATAATTGGGCGCCTTGTGGGCATATAATCACTCGCATATGGGAGCAGCAAAGTACGTTAACCTGTTAGACCGGGATTTTTAATTCTGAATCAGATTTCGCACGTTTAAGTATAGATTCGATCAGGTTATCGGAAGAGATGCCGTCGGCTTCTCCCTCAAAATTGAGAATCATTCGATGCCTTAGTGCAGGGCTAGCGACTTTCTCAATGTCTTCTATAGCAACGTTATATCTTCCGGCCAGAAGGGCACGAATTTTGGCAGCCACTACCACGGCCTGCGCGCCGCGCGGACTGGAGCCATAACGCACATACTGTTTGACGTCCGCAGGTGCATACTCGGAATCCGGCTGCGTTCCAAGTACGAGCTTTATGGCAAATTCCCGAACTGAGGGCGACATCGGCACTTCTCGAGCCAGTGCCCTCATCTTCAAAATGGAGGGGCCGTTCAATACTGGCTGGATCTCCTCAACAGGGGAGCCTGTCGTGCGATCAACTATCGATGAGAGATCGTCGAATGTAGGCGCTTTTACCAGCAGTTTAAAGAGAAATCGGTCGAGTTGGGCTTCTGGGAGAGGATAGGTTCCCTCCATCTCGATTGGGTTTTGAGTCGCAAGCACAAAGAAAGGTTCGTGCAGCCGATGGCTCGTTCCTGCAACTGTAACAGCGTGCTCCTGCATTGCTTCGAGCATGGCAGATTGCGTCTTTGGAGTAGCGCGATTGATTTCGTCAGCAAGCACGATATTCGCAAAAACTGGTCCCGGCTGAAATTTGAACTCTTTCTGCCCGCCAGCGCCTTCGAGCAAAATATTCGTTCCGGTGATATCGGCCGGCATCAGATCTGGAGTGAACTGAACTCTTGA
>JBBRDM010000145.1:0-13837 GCA_038203935.1 Chthonomonadales bacterium | reverse complement strand
TGGGTTACTCCAAAATTGTTCGCTGCGGACCAGTTGAAAGGCTGGTTGTAATCGACGATTTTGATTTGTTTACTCTTCTTGAGTTCTTCATAGTATTGAAGAGTTTCAGGCTCGGCGCTGCCGTTGTCTAACAATATAATTTCATAGTCTGGATAGGCAGTTATATTCATCAGGGTAGATAAGCAGGTTCGCAATACGTCTGCTTTATTCTTTGTAGGAATGATTATGGAAACTTTGCTCGGTTTTATCGGCCAGGTAACTCTCACAATTCCTGGCTTAACCGAAGCTGCGTGAGCATTGCATATTCCGTTTCTTTCGAGATGGGCTTCGATACATTTCAATTCAGCTTCATCAATTTTTTCATTGTGCAAATCGAGTCGATGGATGAGGACTTTTGGGATATGGATAATTTTAGGATTTAGTTCCGTGCAACGAAACATCAATTCCCTCTCAAACGCTGACCCACATTCCGCGTCAAGATCACCAACTTCCAGAATTAATTTACGATTGACGAGCGATGTCCGAAGATAGTTTACCGAAAGGAGAAGCTCCGGCGACCATCTGGAAGGCTTGAACCACGGCTGCGATCTTTCTCCTGTGACGATATCAATTTTATCTTCATCGGTGCAAATAATGCCCGGCAGTTCCATTTTGTTTAAACAAAGTATAGCTTCAGTCAGAAAATTCGGCGATGCAATAGAATCCGTGATGACAACAATATAGTCGCCATGGCAGTCTTTAACAGCTAGATTAAATAGAACTGCTAAGTTGGTCTCGGAGGTGAGCTGAGTTCTGATACGTCTGTCATTAAACGCAGTGGCAGGTTCGTGATTAAGTTGGCCTGCAAGCACTATTTCAAAATTCGTGTATGTCTGGGCTAAGAGCGAATCGACCGTTTGCTTAGATGTGTGATTATTTCCCGGAATCTGGATGTGAATAATACTAATGAGCGGCTGATACCCTGATACGACATTATCTGATTTCTGCTTGATCAACGCTTCAGAATCCTGCTCGTTTTCAGATATCCATCTGGGATAAGAGTGCTGTTTTTCGAAGAAATCTTTTCTTGCGTTCATTCGCTCGCGATAGAGCTGCAGTGCATGTCGAGGACCTTTTCGCAGCAGACCTACCCCTAACTGCCAGAGGAAATAGTAGAGGTTTTCCTTACTCGAACCGTGCGGAATAAACCGAGCACGGATTTTTTGCAGACTCTGCATCAGTTTCCAGCTGCCGCTATCGAACACTTTCGTCAGGTACTGAAGTTCGTTTCGCTGTGCCTCAATTTTGCGGTTTCTCGTGATTTCAAGAAAAAACTGCTTCACCAAATTAGAATCACTTTCACTCAGTCCAGCAAGTTCTCGTATGGGTGCCGCGGAATCTGATCCCGGGATTATTATTAACAAGCCATTCTGCTGAGTAAATTCAAAATGAGGATATTTTTCTTTAAGAGCGATCCAGTTATTATCAGAATCGCTCTTGAAGTTCTCATTTTGTGTTCCATGAACGAGTATCACACCTCGTTGGCTCATCTTTGGCAGCCACTCTTCAATAGCATTGCAGAGAATATCAACGGATCGGAAATTGACCAGGCTCAAAATATCGATCGAAGCTGCGGTATATGAGTTTGCAGGATTTTCAGTTTTTGGATGAACAGTTGAAAATGATGAATAGAGGTGATCGTGATGAGCACGCAGATCGGCAAAGATGTCCAACTCTATTTCACTATGATGTGTTCGGGAATAATTTGTCCAGGCATCGCATATCGTACTCAGCTTGAGATTTGAAACAGCCTGGCACATAGCACAGTAAGACTCTCCCGTTGACGTTCCCACTTCTACGATACGCTGCGGCCTGGCTATTTCGACCAGCATCATCAAAAAAGGGAGATGCTCCTCAGAATCGGAAAGCGCCGTAATTCTCAATGGAGATTCGTACAATACAGGATAGTTTATCGGATTGAACTGAGATATCATTAAGATGTGATTTCCGCATTGCCCGAATGTCGAAACAGATGCAAAATGGATTTTCCTAATCGAGTGAGGCTGATCTGGACGATTTGAAGAGTGCAAGGGCCTGGCATAGAAGCCGGTAAGCTGTGCGCAAATTCCCGTGAAATAAAACTTCTCCCGCTTTCTTTAATACTGATTTCGCATTCTGACTGTCTTCGTATCTGTAGCACTGCAGCATGTGCTGTCTCTGTTGATTGTTTAACAGACTGGATTTGTAATATTTACGCCGGACATGGAGAGCCGCGGCAGACATGCGTTGTTGATCTGATGAGGCATTAGAAGTGTGCAGCCGATAGTTTAATATGACTTGATTAAGAAACAGGATGTGAGAGAGTGATAATCGAATCCAGAGATCCCAGTCGTCCGCGGGAGCCATTTCAGCATCGAAAGGATGTTGGGATTCCAGTGCAGACCGACGGATTAGTACCTGCCCTGGCGTCGTAATATAACTCCAGAATGCCGCCACTTCAAATGTTGTGGGCTGCTCTACCGGCCATGTTATGAGTTTGCCTTCTGCAAGAGTGTGCCGATTCCGCTGTGCCGTTTCCAGCTCTCCCTGTCTGATTATATTGCCCTGCAAATCTATATATCTTGCCAGGCCATACGCTGTGCCAGCCTGCTTATCTCGATTTAATGCTTCTCTTAGTATAGTGAGTGCATCCCTTTCCCACACATCATCATGATCGAGAAAAATCACAAACGTTGAGCTCGCTATTGCTTTCGAATATCCGAAGTTACGTGCTCTCGCAACTCCTGCGTTGGCCTGCTGGTACGCTTTGATTCGCGCATCTAGTGTTGAATATTCCTGAGCGAGACGATAAGTTTGATCTGCAGAACCATCATCGACGATAATCAGTTCCCAATCGGATTCAAATTGGGCAATTACGCTGTCCAGAGTAGGACGCAAGAAATTTTCAGCATTGTAGGCTGGAATTATGATGGATATATTCGGATTCACTTCATGCGCTCGATATTTGCTTGGGAGGAATTTGTTTTCGATAACGTGATTCCGCCATTTTACAGGCAAAGTAAGAGGCCGGGAGATGGCGCGAATGCTTCAGAGCCTGGATAAACTTGCGTTCCTTGAAGAATTCCAATAGTTGCGATCTTCGCAGCCGAAACTCTTCCTCGCATAAATGTATGTATCCTTCCGAGATAATGGATAAGTCTGACTGAGAAAATTTACCACTGGTTAGATTTCCATTCATCGCCTCAGAAGCCGCTTCGGTAAGCTTTTCATTCATATCGAGGAAAAACATCAAAATCATTTTCCATTCACCCCATGTTCGTGAAGTGATAGTTTTGCAGTCAATTTTACGCGATTCTAAGAGAGCATGAAATATCTGTCGCAGTTCGATGATCCACTGCAGATACTCCCCTTTGAAATCATGATAGGTTTGGAAGACTAACAAACGCTGTTCGGTTGAAAGTGATTCGTCGATTAACATACGATAGCGGACACTGATACAGCTATTGATCATTCTCTCTCGGTGGCTTGACATGCTATTTGGATGGACACGATATGCCATCACTACAGTTGGAGCGAGGGTAATTTTACCCTGACGTGCTATTCGCAGCCACATATCCCAGTCTTCACACCCTGGAACGGTAAGATCCGGAAAAAAAAGCCCAGCCGCCCGCAGAGTAGATCGCGGAATAAGTACTAGCCCGGCGCTGATTATACTGTTTTGATAGATCAGGGATTCGAAAGTGGTCGGATAGTCCCATGGAATCTCAATCCGCGTTTTATTTGTAAATGCATAACGTATTTTATAAGTATCAGACAGGTCACGCATGGGGATGGGGCTGCTTTCAGAATCTATATATCGGGCATACCCATAAACAATCAACGAATCTGATGTTGATTTATACGCTGCGATTAAGATTTCCAGGCAGTTCGGTTCCCATACATCGTCTGAATCTAAAAAAATACAGAATTCGGACTCCGCGCTTGATTCCTGATATCCAAAATTCCTGGCGTTGGCCAGACCAGCGTTTTCTTGCTGGAACAAGCGAATTCGCCGATCTTTCGCTGCAAAACTCCGTGCAATTCCGGCTGTGCTGTCTGTCGATCCGTCATCGATGATGATCGCTTCCCAATCATTAAAACTTTGAGCTAGAACACTTTGGAGAGTTTCCGCCAGATAGAGTTCAGCATTATAAGCTGGAATTGTTATAGATACTACAGGCAAAAAACGTTCTCCAATATATACACTCCAGACATAGAGAATATATTGACCACGTCTAAAGCAGGCATTCAAATCAGATGCAAGATTAAATATAGTATAACATAAGACACACATTCGAATCGTCGGCTGCTTTTCTTTAGAATTCGCAGAACAAAGTACCTGTTAAAAGAGTGATATAATATAGAAGTTATTTTATAAGCGGAACAGTCAGGAAATGTTCCATGGGTAATTCATCTTCGCTTAAAACACGAGTCAGCATTTATCAAGCTGTAAGGCAAATCTCCTCCGGCAATAGGGCCGTCAGAGAGAATGCGGCAGCGTTCTTGAAAATGCATTCTGAAGTCAGTATTCCTATTCTGGAAAAAATCCTCAATCGCTCCCGAGATCATCGCCGCCAATTTTTCGCTGCAGCAATTCTGCACAAGCTGGGCCATCCACGTGGTATTCAATTTCTGATGGGATATCTGGTGTGGCGTCTTCCAAGTTCCCCCAATATAAGCTGCGAACTCGCAGAAGCGATACTTGAAATCGACTCTCCAGAGGCATCAGCTGCTCTGCTTGATGTGTGGCCGTCCATTCCCATTCATAGTGATAATATACAAATTCACCAGCTTATATGCAAACTTTGCGCGGAGATGAAGGAGAATCGTATCCTGGAAGTGCTCCTGGTGCAGGCACATCGTCTGCCCGAACTGTTCTTAAAAACTGTAACCGTATTTGGAGAGCAGTCTCTTCCTTATATCGAAAAACTATTACAGGATAAAGATCCGGCACGAAGGAAACTTGCGGTGGACGCCGCAAAAAGTATTCAATCCAGCAGCCTGTACCATGTACTGGTTCCGATGCTGCGAGACAGCTCACCAGAAATTCGCGATGCAGTACCTGCCGCAATGCTTGGGATTCGAAATGCAAAGACTGTAGTTGAAGAGATAGAATTTGCTGTTCTGGAAGGATGGAGCAGTATTGCCGCTGTTCAGGCTATCACTTCGCTGCGAAAATCGCCTGATAAGTGGCTTGCCCCTCTGCTCGATCGCTGGCCTCCATCTAACACTGTGAATGGAGGCGATACCAAAGAAACTGTTCTTTACGTGCTCTCGCACCTGACCACTTTTTCACCCGATTCTACATTGATAAGAGTTACAGTCTGCAGGCTTCTAGAGCGAGCTATTGATTATGATATCGCGAAGGCGGCAATGACCTATCTGGCGGAAGAGCAGCCCTCGGATAGCGCATTGAATGAGTGCATCGTTAGTGCGCTGCTTCCCTGGTTGTCAGCCATTGATCCGAACATCCGGGCAGTAACTGCTGAAGCGCTCAGCAGATATGGGAGTAACATTGGAGTGCAGCACGAAGCGCTGCTGAACAGCAGTTATCCCAGAGAAACCGTGCTGCATAAATTCCAGGTAATGCTGCGCGGTTCGAATTCCGATCTCAACACTCCATCCCAATCTGTGCGCACGCTCAAGGAACTAGATATTTTTGCTTACCGTCCGCCTGGATGGGATGATTATCTGCAGCGCGACATAGTTCCTGTGAAAATTAGCAAAGAGCTGATAAGGCAGCTAACCAATCTTCTGAAAAATGTATGTAAAGAGATGATTTCTCCATCGAAACTCCAAAACACTCCCGATTTATTGGCTTCAGGAATTGCTGCTATACGAACATTGGGAGAAGTTTATATTTCCAATCGAGCGATAATTTCGATGGAACTGCAAAAAATTGTGATGCAGCCGGATTCCCTGCAGCATCAGATTCGCAATAATTATCAAGAAGTCACCAGGATACTACGTTCGGAAGCAGCGGCATCGCTCTCTTGTGTCTCTCGTGAAACCAGTTTTGTAGTTTTTTTAGAAGCAGCATGCACAAATCGACTAGAAGTTCAGTTATCGGGTATTTCAGCACTCGGTTTTCTGGGCGATGTTCGCGCGATGCCGCTGCTAACTTCGTTTCTAAACGGTCAGGAAGAGAGTTTGAAACCGGCTGCAAGGGCAGCGATCAAAGCAGTTCAGGATAAAAATCCAGAAATAATTACATTACTAAGAGCTTCCGTAGAGTCAATTGATCCATCTACACTCCTGCGCGTTGTCGATACTGAAGGCATTACCAATTCGAAAGAACTTTTACGTCACTCGGCGAGCTAACATTAAATATATACAGTATCCCCGCAGATTAAAGCGACAGCACTCTATCAATATAAAAATTTAACGCTGAATCGCGGTCCACACTCCAGGCTACCCGATGTTTGCCTTTTGCATCTTCGTTAAATGTTGTAAATCCATAGGTCGTGCTGCCTTGAAGTTCTACTGAGATATGACCCTGTTTCCATTGAATCAACTGAGGATGCACCATCGTTGCGATAGCGAGCGGATCGAATAGAGAAGGCATGTTGTGCTGCCCAGACTGTTTCCTCCAGTACTCTATCGTCTCCATGAGGTGAATCCCCATCGGCCGCTTGCTCGCTTTTAACCTCTCTATATGGCTGTTATCGAAACTGGCGATATGCCCCATCTCCCAGGTCGTAACATCTATCGGGATACCACTCTGAAATACGATGGAGGCTGCTTCAGGGTCACATCGGATGTTCCACTCGGCAAATGCAGATTTCACTTCCGCCGCCATGACAACGATTTTAGGAATCTTTGCGGCTATTTTTCGTTCTTTAGTCAGCGCCACCGCAAGATTAGTCATCGCTCCTATGGTAACCGGAATAATATCGCCAGCTCCTGCCATAATCGTTTCGATAATTAGATCAACCCCATGCCTGGTATCCAGTTTTGGGAGCTGTGCTTCCGGCAGGCAGGCTCCATCCTGATTTGGAATTCGGCCTTCAAGATAAGCCGCAATGCTGTCCAATGGTCGTGAGCCAAGACCTGCTCCACAGCCGGCTGCGACTGGAATATTTCTGTGCGCACCTCCAGCTACCGCCAGAATACTGCGTGCCTGCTTCGCTCTCGCTACTACATTTCCAAAAACCGTCGATACGCCTAGCAGTTCAAGCTCTGGCATCGCGCAGATCAGCGCCAGCGCGAGGGCATCATCTACATCATCACCGATATCTGTATCCAGCAATATTTTTTGAGCCATCTATATTCCTCGTTCCATGAATTTTCTATGCAACAAATTTTCTACGCAACAATGGACATCGCCTAAATTGAATGCTATTTCGAAAGATGAGGGGTTACTATGCTGCGAAATATTTCTGACCATGGAATAGGGCGTTTCGTAATCGCATCCACCCTCACCAATACTGTTTGTCCAGAAGCAGAAAGAGTTCCATCAGGCAGGAACAACTTCTGTCCGAAGGTAAGGCTGGTGCGGCCAACCGCAATCAGCTGCAATTCCACTGTAACTCTCAGTGCTGTAAATATCGGGCTATGGTAGTTTATTTCATTTCTGACCACGAAAAAAGGCCAATCAGAACCATCTTCTCCAAATACTATCTCCAGCGATTTCCAATAATCTGATCGCGCACGTTCAAACAAGAGTAAATATGCTGAGTTATGCAGCATGCCAAGCAGGTCAAGCATATCAAAATGAACTTCTTGATTGGACTGGAAAGGACAAAACGAAATAGAAGGCATAAACACTCCTGAGCGGGTATGAACAAATAGGAATATGATTTTAGCACATTGGCAATCTACTTCGCTGGAAATTTGGGTGTAATATTCCTGCATTTGATATAAAACACACAAAAATTTGCCCGTTCATTGTCCGGTGAACGGGCGAGGATGAGTCCGCAAAAACATTTCTCTAGTGGAAGCCTATGTGATCCCTCTCCTTGAACCACAAACGGTATTTCACCTATGTATTGCACTGTATTCATCCTGAAACACAGAAGCAAGAGGGCTTGCTTAATGCTAGTATACATATCTGCCATTACAAAAACGTTCAATAAGAGCCTGTTTTGATGCCAAAATAAAAAAATTTAATTTTTTTTAACTTTTATTTGTTACGGAGCATCATAAAGCGCAAGATTAACGATTTCATGGGTGGACATATTACGACCATTCTGCCAGTGTTCATCAAAAACACTTTGCCCTAACTCCATTCGAAGGAACGAAATTCTGCTGTTATGCGCTGAGAGGTCGCAAGGCAGAAGTCCATCGAGGCAGCGCTCTCTGAGGCTGGAAAGTGCACCATCTGCTCGAACAGCAAGTTCATACTTTCTGCAGGCCGTCCAATGCTCTATAAATCCTTCCAAATTATCGCAAATGCCAATGTCATTATTATTATCTTGGTAGTATTTAAGTGCAGACCTCAGCATAAATATCCCTTTATCAGGTTCTCCTAAATAAGCGCATATTCGTCCATAATTACGATAGGTGGCGGCGATACCCGCCTTATCATCTCTCTCTTCTCTTCGAATCAGGCATTTTTGTAAATTATCACGGGCTGCTGAATAATTTCCCATTCTCATATAGATGCTGCCCAGCATATGAAATGCATAAGCAGATATATATTTATCTTCCACCACGAGGCAGGTCTCAACTGCATGGGAACATCGATCTGCTGCCTGATTAAACTCTCCCAGCAGCATGTGCACAAAAGCAATTTCGCATTCGACATAAGCCACTGTAGGGATGTGCTCAGTATCCCTGACTTGTTGATAGTAGGCTTCGTACCATTCCAGTGCCTCCCTGTAGGAGTTTTGAAGCAGCGCAATCTTTCCGAGCGCATATTGAGCCATGATAGGGCCTAAGTGTCCAGACCGCTTTCTGGATTCGACTTCCTGCTGATAGAATGTTTTTGCCAGCTCATATTGGCCGACCTCTTTGGCCAGATCTCCAGCTACTCCCAGAGCAGTCAATTTCCAGGGCGAATCGATATGCGCACACAGAGATAACAATCGCACCGCCTTCTCAAGAGCGGCAGACGCGGAGCGCCGCACTGGCCAGAAGGGTATTAAGGAGCATATCATTCTCAGCCCAATTTCAGGGGAATCCGCATCGAATGTCCAGTCCAATGCGCATATAATATTGTCGTATTCGAGTTCCAGGGTATCCAGGTCGCGTTTGCTGCCAGATCCATGCGCAAGAGGTCCCATCTCTTCGACAAAATGCATGTAATGTTCGGCAAACCGCAGCTTCAGTGCTTCTCTCGCTGCTGGCTGAAGTTTGTCATCTGCAAATTCGCGAATCGTTTCGAGCATTCCATAACGCATTTCATCATCATATTCATGTACCGTAATTAAAGATTTCTCATGCAGCACATCCAGCATTCCAACTACATCATGCTCCGGCACTGCCATGGCTGGCAATCCGGCGTGTGAGCTTTCCAAAAAATCCCAGCCATTAGCACATACCTGCTTTGCCGATTTAATGCTCCAGTCACCTTTAAACACCGATAGCCGCAGGAAGAATTGCTGGATAGCGGCAGGAAGCAAATCATAGCTCCACTGAATGGTAGCAAACAATGAGCGATGTCGTTCCGGGAATTGGGAACCCGAATTTATAAGAAATTGGTATCTATCTTCGAGCTGGAGCAGCATCTGATTCGGGGTTAATACCTGAGCCCTGGTTGCTGCAAGCTCAATTGCTAATGGGATTCCTTCGAGCCGCGCACAAAGCGAACTTATTGCCTCTGCATTTTTCTTGGTTAATGCAAAATCAGGTTTTATTGATTTGGCACGGTCTAGAAAGAGCTGAATACTTGGATAAGTAGTTAGATCGTCAGCCTGGCTTTGATCCGGAGGAAATGGAAGCGGCTGGATGGGAAGATAGTTCTCGCCCTGAATCTCGAGCGAAATGCGTGAGGAGACAAGGCATTTCAGAAAGGGCAGTTGTTCCAGAAGATCTATGATTGCATTCCTGGCGGTCGCTGAATCAGATTCATTCAGGAGGAGCTGCTCAAAATTGTCGAGTACAAGGAGGGCCGGCCGGTCTTTTAAAAGTTCGATAAGCCGTGGCAGAGAGGCTTCTGTTCGGTTCCGTTCAAGCCCAATTGCAGCAAGTATCGCATCCAGAATTAATGCTGGATCTTTTAGCTCGGACAGCACTACAAACCAAACGCAGCCATTAAAAAAATCGGTAAGTTCTCTGGCTGCCTCTACCATCAAACGTGTCTTACCCGTGCCGCCTAATCCAGTAATGGTTAGCAATCGCGCGTGTTCTGATCGCATAACGTTCTGGATTTGTATAATTTCTCTCTTTCTGCCAAAAAACCTGGTAGCAATCGCTGGAAGTTTCGGTGTGAATAGATTGTCCTGGATATGGTTATTATCAACTATACTAGTTTCGATTTCCGGCAGCGCAGCTTCTTCAGCTGGTTTGGCTGGCTGCAGTACTGTTTTTGCGGATTTGTAATGAAGCAGAATATTTTTAACGTGACGTTCAAACTCGGGCGATACGCCCTCCATTTCCTCTTTTTGCGAATAAAGCTTATAGTTTCGGACCTGTTTTTTTGCCTGATCGTGTTTTCCAAGCGCAGCATAGGTCTCGATCAATAATAACTGAATATCTTCAGAGAATGGATCTGCTTGCATTGCCCGTTGTGCATATACCAGACAGCTATACCAATCTTCTTTCATTTTGTGATATTGCGCGAGAACTTGTAGTGTTTCCAGATACTGCTCCGCACAAGCTGAACGTATGGGGATTATCCACTCATCCTGATAGCCGCTAAGAAGCTCACCTGAATAGAGATTGGCCGCTATACCAGAATGAGATACTTTTTCTTCAATGCTTCTAGCATGTGCGGCCAGTTTTATCGATTGTTGGAAAAGAGCAAAGTCAGAATGGACGGTCTGCTTGTTGATTCCTATATACTGTCCATCGACTTGTAACACCATACCGCGATCAAGCTCAGCTATTTCAAGTTGGTTTCTAAGAGAATGCAGTGCTACCCTGAGGCTGTTGCGGCCTGCAGCAGCATCTGCATTCGGCCATAAACTTGCGATAATTAATTCACGAGGATTCTGATTATTAGAATGACACAGTAGATAGGCGAATAAAGAGCCTGTTTTGCCGGTTCTAAAGCGCGTCACTGCACTTTGCTTTTTCCTTGCAGTCAGCCCGCCAAAAAGCTTCACTTCCCACGCTTCTATCAAAATAAATCTCCAAAAAGCTATATCGTAAACTTACAAGTAAGCGAGCATATATTATGCAAATAGTATGCCATATAACACTATTACTAAAGTTTCACTTAAAAAAATTTTATTCGTTTTGATCAGGATGACACCTGTAGTAATCATATAACAAATATAATGCAAAAAACAATACATTTTTTGTTAACTGAACCAAATATACATTAATGGTTTAGCATTTTAGCTAATTCCTATGCTTCGTTCTTCTGGTAGGAAAAAAGGGTTACGATATGGAATTAGTACTCATTCAGGGTTGAGGAGTTTCATATGCGTAAACTTGGTGTGCAGGGAAAAGCAGTTGTTGTCGGTGCCGGTGTTATGGGAGCACAGATCGCTGCTCATTTAGTGAATGCCGGATGGAGTGTTTCCCTGCTTGATATCCCTTCGGATGCTGCAGCCACTGATCTTAAAATTAGAAATCAAATGTCAAATCGCGGCTTAGAACGCGCTGCAAAAGCTCGCCCACCCGCATTTTTTATCCCCGATCTGGCCGGTAAAGTCCGTCTTGGAAATACTGCTGATAATCTCGATTGGCTGCAGGATGCTGACTGGGTTGTTGAAGCCGTGGTAGAAAAGCCGGATATCAAGCAGGCGCTGCATGCGACTTTGGAGAAGCATGTAGGTCCAGCAACCATCATCACCACCAATACGAGCGGCCTTTCTATTTCGGGGATGGTGTCGGGCTGTACCATGTCCTATAAATCCAGATTCTTTGGATCCCATTTTTTCAATCCCCCGCGCTATATGAAACTGCTTGAAATCATTAAAACTCCCGATACGGATCCAGAAGCAATACAGGCGTTTCTTCCTTTTGCGGAGCGGCTTCTTGGTAAACGGATCGTGTTTGCTCATGATACTCCTGGTTTTATTGCTAACCGCCTCGGCATTTATGCCTCTCTGCATGCTATGCATGCCACCCTTGAGCACGGCCTTTCCGTAGAGGAAGTGGATGCAATCACTGGGCCAATAATTGGCCATCCTAAAAGCGCTACCTATAGGCTAAACGACATTGTCGGGCTTGATATTACCGCAGATGTCGCAAATAATCTGTCAACAAGGCTTCCGGATAATAAAAGAAGATCTCTATTGGCTCTGCCAGCGCCTATTAAACAACTCTTATCTGAAGGACGTATTGGCGAAAAATCGGGTTCAGGTTTCTACCGGCGGGAGCCGGATAAAACTATTCTAGCGCTCGATTGGGCGAGCATGGATTACAAGCCTCGTAAGAATCCTATTTTTCCCAAATTTGATGCACTGAAATCGCTGCCGCTTTCTGAGCGCTTAAAGTCTATCACTTCCATGAACGATGCTGCAGGCAAATTTGTATGGGAGACCACCCGCGATATCATCTGCTACGCGGCAGAAATTGCTGACGAGATTGCTGATGAAATCACTGCTATTGATGATGCGATCCGCTGGGGCTTTAACTGGGATCTGGGTCCTTTCCAAATTTGGGATGCGTTAGGCGTAAAGGAAACCGCGAATAGAATTGAAGCAGATGGACTTGAAGTACCTGCTCTTATTCAATCTCTATTAAAAGCCAATCAATCCTCCTTCTATATTGCTGATAAAGGAGTGACATCCTACACTTTACTAAGCAGCCCGGCAGAAAAGCGGAAAAAAGAGGATAAAAAAGATTTTATCGTGCTTCAGGAGTTAAAAGACAGGGGCGCGGTTATCAAAGCTACTCCAGATGCGACGCTTATCGATCTGGGGGATGGAGTGAACTGCCTGGAGTTCCACACCAAGATGAATGTTCTGGGACCCGGAATTACTCAACTCATTGAATGGAGCCGAATTGAGACAGAAAAAAATGGGACTGCACTCGTAATCGGCAACCAGGGTCAGCACTACTCGGCAGGGTTTAACATTCAGCTGTTCCTTATGAGCATCTACGAGCAGGACTGGGAGGAGATGCTTATTATGACTCAGCAGCTCCAGGAGATCGTGCTGCGTCTGAAAAGATCCTCCGTTCCCATTGTAACCGCTGTTCAGGGATATGCACTTGGAGGAGGATTGGAAGTCGGTCTTCATTGCGCGGCAATACAGGCGGCAGCGGAAAGCTATATTGGTTTGCCGGAAGCTGGCATTGGTGTCATACCTGGCGGCGGCGGCACCACCGAGATGCTGGTACGAGCTCAGGAGGAAAGCCTCGCGGAAGGATCCGTGGATACATTCCAGAATATTCATAAAGCATTTGAAGTGATAGGTATGGCAAAAGTTTCCACTTGCGCGCTTGAGGCGCGCGGGCTGGGATATCTGCGTCCGACTGATGGCATATCCATGAATGGCGATAGACTTATTTTTGAGGCTAAGCAAAAAGCGCTTGCTCTGGCAAACAGCACTTTCAGGCCCGCTGAGCCCGCTAAAATTTGGGCTTTAGGTGAGGATGGCATCGCTCGATTCGAAGCAGAACTGCACAATATGCAGCGATCGAAGTTCATTAGCGAGCACGACCGCCTTATCGGCAGCGAACTTGCTAAAATTTTATGTGGCGGCGCTCTGGTTCATCCACAGGTTGTATCAGAAGAGTATGTCCTAGGCCTCGAGCGTGAAGC
>JBBRDM010000144.1:0-14178 GCA_038203935.1 Chthonomonadales bacterium | reverse complement strand
AGGACGGGATCATTAAGAAAACGTCTGCCAATATTCAGGAATGCAAGGGCGGCCAGAGGCCGCTTATCTTCTCCTAACGGCATTTTATCTGCAGCCAGCTGCTGAATCACAAACTGGTCATATGGAAGATCCTCATTGAATGCACGGATTACATAGTCTCGATAGGTATAGGCATTGTGATATACGGCATCCTCTACGAAAACATACCCTTTGGTGTCTGAATAGCGAGCTACATCCAGCCAATGCCGCCCCCATCTTTCACCATACCTGGGCGAAGCGAGCAGGCGGTCCACTACTTTTTCAAAAGCGTTCGAAGATCTATCGAACTGAAAATCAACGAGCTCTTTTAGAGTAGGAGGCATACCGATAAGATCGAATGTAACTCGCCTTAAAAGTGTGCGACGATCGGCGGCAGGCGATGGCTTAATGCCTTTCGATTCCAACTTTGCCAGTACAAATCTATCAATAGAAGATTTCACCCACTTCGTCAGCTTTACTTTTGGGAGTGCAGGAGACTTAATCGGCTGAAAAGACCAGAAGCTCTTCTGTTTATCAGAAATTACGTAGTCGCCATTTTGAGCGGCCTTCACCGCTTCAGCAGAAACTTTTGCGCCGGGCCAGGGAGCGCCCATTTTCACCCAGGCTTTGATGATTTCTATCTCATCGGGTTTCATTTTGCCGGATGGCGGCATCTTTACAGCGCCATCGTAGTTGATCACCTGACAGACCAGACTTTTATCCGGATTGCCGGGAATAATTGCCGATCCACGATTTCCACCTTTGATGCCTGCCGCCAGCGAATCCAGCCGAAGGCTTCCCTGCTGAGATTTTTCGCCATGGCAGGGGGTGCATTTTGCAAGCAGCAGCGGGCGGACTTTCGCTTCGAAATACTCCGACTGCTGCGCAGTGATCGGAACTGCAGTATTCTCCTCCGCAGCAAATACGACCGCAGCGCCTATAGCAAGCAGACCAATGGAAATTCCAAGGCTGATTCTTGAATCTAAAAAGTACGCAAAAATCGATTTCTTCATAATAATATTGGGCGATGCAGTGGTTTGCGAGAATTAGCCCCGCCGCGACGAAATGCGGGGGGCTGTTACTTCAATTATATCAGGTAAGACATAGTTAGCGGAATAGATGTTACACCTGAATTGACCAAACAAATGGGTTACTTGTGGCCGGTTCGTGGAATTCTTGAAATGCTTCCGCCACCCTGTGCGCCACGGCCATTGAAACGGGAGTTCACGCCGGACTGATTCTGGCTCATGCCGGTGGTCTGCCCTTTCTTACCCTTCAGCAAGGCGCGCCGCTGCTCTCTGTTCAGAGGCTCTTCGGCAGCTGTTTCACTATTGGAATCAGAAGAAACGGACGTTTCTTCTGCCTTCTCAGAACTATTTTCATCAGCAGACATAATATTCTCCTTCCATACCTATACGATGCAGTTGATCTTATTATACCTTGCTCTATCGAATCCCAGAGGAATATAGCTAAAATGTGCTTTTGCTGTGTTTATAAATTCCATTTTCGGAGATGATCCAGCAGGGAGTAAGCAGTCAGATCAAGATGGATAGGAGAGACAGAAATCTTATTATTTAAAACAGCTTCGACATCGGAGCCCGGATCCGGCTCGTCGTCGCGAATACTGCCGCCCTGCCAGTAGTAATTGCGGCCAGAAGGATCCTGGCGTGCTGCAATCCGATCAAAATACTCACGTTTCCCCTGATGCGTTACCAGTGTGCCTGCGATATCTGCTTCGGGAATCGCTGGCACATTCACATTCAGAAAAGTATTGGAGGGAAGCGGATCCGAAGCCAGCTGGACAGCTAGCCTGGCAGCAAATTTAGCCGCTGCCGTGTAGTCGATCTGAGAGGAAGGAATTCCATCCGAAGCTACAGAGATGGCGATTGAGGGAATATTAAGCACCGCCCCTTCAAATGCCGCAGCCACGGTGCCGCTATAGGTAAGATCCCAGCCCAGATTCGAGCCCGAGTTTATGCCAGATACCACCAGGTCGCACCTGCCTTCCATCACGATCTCAACACCCAGGCTGACACAGTCTGCAGGAGTGCCGTTGGTAGCAAATCCAGATGCGCCGTCCGGCAGAGCCGTCTCCACCATTCGAAGTGGTTTATGGAGTGTAATTGCATGTCCGGCAGCGCTCCGCTGGCGTTCGGGAGCAACCAAAAATACCTCACCAATTTCTGCCAGATATTGGCGCGCCATTAGTATTCCCGGTGCCATAATACCATCATCATTCGCTAATAGGATGCGCATAGATATATTCATTCCTCTATTTCAATGGGGATCCGAGCAGGAGAATCTCAGGGAATCGTTGAATCAAAAGTTACATTCAAGTTGAACAATCTATTTTGACATATATGCGGAGTTTTATACTCCTTGGCAGGAAGGATTTGATCTATGGCGCAGCGTGTTGTAAATATCGGGATGATGTCTTTTGCACATATGCATGCAGGCAGTTACGCGCACAGCATCGTTTCAAGATCAGATGTCAAGCTGGTGGGCATCGCTGATCATGATCAGTCGCGGGCAGAGACAATGGCGCGCCAGTATGAAACAGTCGCTTTTGAAAACTACCAGGCCTTATTGGATGCGCCGGGGATGGACGCGGTGGTGATCTGCCCGGAGAATCGACGGCATCGTGAACTTACGGAAATGGCAGCCAAAGCAGGCAAGCATGTACTCTGCGAGAAGCCGCTCGCAACAACCACTGCGGATGCGGAGGCGATGATTGCGGCCTGCAAGAACGCTGGAGTTCAATTGATGACAGCCTTTCCCTGCAGATACGCACCCGTGATGCAGCGGCTTAAAGCGGCAATCGACAGCGGAAGTGTTGGAAATATTCTGGCTATTCGAGGCACGAACCGGGGAAGAAATCCTGGAGGCTGGTTCATCGACAAAGCTGAATCCGGCGGCGGAGCTACTATCGATCATACCGTGCATGTCACCGATTTGATGCGATGGATGCTCAATGACGAGGTCAAGGACGTCTACTGCGAGATGAGCAATGGAATTAGCCACTCAGATTTTGACGACGTAGGTTTCCTCAGCTTAACTTTTGTAAAAGGAGTTTTCGGATCGCTGGATGCGTCCTGGTCGCGTCCGAAATCCTATCCGACCTGGGGCGATGTGACGATGGAAGTGGTGACAGATAAGGGCACGATGACCCTGGATATGTTCTCACAAAATCTGGTTCTCTACTCGGATAAAACGAACAGCGTATCGTGGCATAACTGGGGGACTAGCTCTGATGACGAGATGGTGGGCGCGTTCGCAAAAGCTGTCGCGGAAGGCTCGCCCGTACCGATAACTGGAGAAGACGGCCTTCGAGCCGCGGAAGTTGCGATAGCTGCCTATAAATCTGCTGAAACCAATTTACCGGTTGTACTGAGATAGAAGACCTTGCTCTCAGCTTCATTCGCCGGAGGCATGAAAAATCCGGAGGTTGAAAACCCCCGTCTGGAAAAATTTACGCCCTCATCCCCCGACCCCTTCTCCCAAAAACAGGAGAAGGGGGGAAATTTCTGTTAATATTCTCAGCCCATGCAGGGAGCTTGCGACCGGAGATGGGCTTTGCAAATCCGGACCGGTACCTTTAGTGCCGCGTCTCTTTAACCCAGGGCAATCAAACGTCCGCAAAAAGCGGTCTTCTTTTAGACGGAAACTCAGGCATGATGGAAACTTCTATTTTACGATCTTGAGAACTTCGCGGAATTCGGGAGTGCCGGCCTCGCCGAGCAGTTCGAAAAGCGACATCTCGACGGAAGAGAGTAACACGCCGCCCTGACGCATTTTATCCAGCCCAAGTCGCCAATTCGATTCAAGCCGAGAAGAGACAGCATCCACGGCCACATGTACCTGGTATCCACCAGCTACCAGATCAAGAGCTGTCTGGCTGACGCAGATATGCGACTCAACTCCGCAAAGCAGAATCTGTTTGCGCCCGGAACGATTTACCTCGGAAGCAAAAGATGGAGAGCGGTAACAGCTGAAACTGAGTTTGTCGAATGCTGGCAGATTTTGTGGAAGCAGCCGCTTCACATCCTGAAGAATATCTCCCATTTTTTCTGCATATTGTGTGGTACCGATAATCGGCACCCGCAGTGAATTTGCACCCTGCATCAGTGCGCACACCTGCTGTTTGACCCGGTCGGCCTCAAAGATATTGCGGAGCAGAGGCTCCTGCATGTCTATAACTACAATCAGTGTATTGTCTGCATTTAGTAAATTCGGATGGTTTTTCATCGCAAGCACGGTGGCTCGACTCCTTCCAATGCTCAATATGAAAGGCCAGCAATTCCGCTGGCAATACAAACTCTTTCCGTATTATCGGCGGAGTTTGCGTTTTGCTGTAAAGTTTGGAACAATAGTTAGTCAAGCTAAGATTAGATAGGCAGGGTACCAGTTCCTGCCTCATTTAGATGGTGTGCTAACGAAGCTATTGCAATCCATCAAACGGGACAGATCAGATGAATATCTTTCGGTTCGAGAGAGAGCAGCTTGGGATCTGGATATTGAGCAGGGACAGCGCCATGCCGCATGTAAAATTCGACGGTGTTTTTGGATGGTGTCGAGGAAATATAGAGAAAGGCCGCTCCCATTTTTCGAGCAATTGCCTTAGCCTCGTTGAGAAGCAGAGTGCCTGCACCGTATTGTCTATAATTTTTACTCACGTAGAGCCACTTGAGCTGCCTCTGATCTTTCTCTGGCCCAATAGGATTGGCATCGACAGCAGCGAAGCCAACTAGCCGATCTTCATCAAACATCCCGATGAACGATCCACCTCGATCAAAACAGGGCAGCACCTCCGGTGATTGTGATTCAACCGTACCTGGCTTCCACCCGTGAACTTCACGATGATCAGCATTCAGAATCAACTGTCCTTCTGAAAGTGAGTAAACTGCTTCGATCAATTCACTTCTATCGAGCGACCAGATCGATTCAAGCTCATCACGTTTCAAAATACGCATACTTAGCTGCCTGCCGGCATCTCTATTTCTATTTTCAATCAAATGTTTATCTGCTCCTGGACAATCGCTCAACTGCGTCTGGGTCATCGCGCTTCAGAGAGTGTTTTCTCGCGGCTGTCTGATAGTCGGGGTCTTTAGGATCTCTGGCTTTTTCCGGATCGAATATCCGCAGATCTATCGGAACATGTGTATAGGGCGTGAAATCTGGTTTGGTAGTGAAACAGTCGGAAAAATCGTTCGCCAGGGCATCTACAAAGCTGAGCGGAGGCAGACCAAGAAGCTCGTAGATAGTCCGGTGAATACTGGTAATAGTGGTGTGGCGATGAGAGACATAACGGCGTTTCACCCAGGGGCTTATCGCAAGCAGCACGCTTCGCTGAGCATCTACATGGTCGAACTCGCTCCCAGGATCGTCCTCGGTGACCAGAATCAACATGTTTTTCCAGTATTTTGTATGAGAAAGAAACTCGACTATCCTGCCAAGTGCGAGGTCGTTATCCACCATATAGGAGGTATGGTAGGGATATCCCGTTTTAGCATTCGCATCGTCTCCATGGTCCATACAGAGGGCGATGTAACAAAATGAGGGCATTTTAGCGCTGCCGTCTATAAATAGTTTCGTGAAGTCCTGCTCAAACCAGTAGGCACGGTACTGATCTGGTATGTTCGTATTGAAGATAGGGAAATCTCTGCAGGTGTTATCGAAAAGAGCTTTCTCCATCGGTATATTCACTACCTGCCTGCCGCCAGTTCGGTGCTCATCCACATCCTCATCCACCCCGGCGAACTCAAATCCCTCTCCGTAATTCCTGAACGAAACGCTGCTGCGCGCCAGATGATCCCAGAGAGAACCGGCTTCCGGGTAGTCTTCCGGTGCAATGGAAGAGTTCCCGCCAAAAGGTGTGCGCCGCCCAGGCGCAGTACTTTCCAGCCGAAACCGCCATCTCAAGGTGTAGGTCATCTGGCAGAAGTTGTTCGGCATCACGCCCACCAGCCACCGATGCCCGACACCGCTGCCCTCAGACTGTACATAGTAGTTATCGCTCAATGTAAAATTGCGTGCTAAAGCGTTATGATTCGTCATCACCGCAGCATTTTCCAGGGTAGGCTGGCCTGGCTCTGAGACGGTCTGGTGCAGTCCCCATTTTAAAAGAGAAGGATCGGAGTTAGCGCCTGGAATGTGGTCAAAAATAGTATCGAAGGTATGATTCTCTTTGGCAATCATGACTACGTATTTGATCTGGCTGGATGCTTTCCCTGGCGTGGTTGGCAGAATCGGGCTCGCCATTCTGTGTTTGTCAGCTGAGCGATCGAACATTCCATTGTAAGTAAGCACTTCGGCAGTCATTCTGGGCAGATCGCTGTCTTTTGGCACATCGATTATATTAAGAACGCCTGGTCCGGAGGGATCCTCGTTTACGTTTGCAAATTTATCTGCCTTCTTCTTCATTCCCCGGGGTCCGGCTCCAAAACCACGAAAACAGACGCTGAACAGTTTTCGGCCATCACGTGAAAGCGCCACCCGATACGGGTACCATGCGGTGGGAATATGCCCGGCTACCCTGCCGGATTCGGTGTCGATAACACCTATCGCATTGATACCCATCTCAGCCACATACAGTCTTTTTCCATCACCGGATACCACCATTCCCCGCGGTCCCACGCCGCGCAGTTTTTTTACTAATGGGGAGGGATGGATCACTGTCTGCATCAGCCGCTTGCCTGTGACCGTATTAATGGCTTCGACAGTGTCGTTGGTGTCGTCTGAAATGTAAAGTCGGTTTCCATAGACGGCCAGAAAATTAGGAGCGCTGCCCCCTACCGCCGGGCCGCCATCTGCCGCAGCGCCGACCAGTTTGCCGGGCTTCAGCCTGCTTACGATATGCGGATGGGCCGGATCATCGACGTCGATACCCCAAACCGAGAACGAATTTACAGTGTTTGGATCTCCCAGACCGGGAATCCAGCGGCCTTCGACCTCCACACCGTCTCTGGCCTCTTTACTTGGAAAGCCGTAAGGTGGGAAAGTCAGCCCGCGCTTATCGAAACCGGGTTTGGATGGCGGTGGAATCGCAGTGTATGCGAACATTCCGATGTTCGCAACGTAGATTCGGCTTCCGCTGACTGCAAGCGCATAAGGGTATCGGCCCACATCGATGGAACTGATAACTGTTTTCAGTTTTAAATCGATAACGACAACACGAAAATTTGCGAGGTCAGCTCCATACAGATATTTGCCGTCCGCGCTGATTTTCAGATCAATGATATAGCTGTCTTCAAACATGCGCCCGTTGAGCATTCCGTTCACAGAAAGATTTAAAGCGACTGCCTGTTTTTTCACGTCGATAATATATACTCCGACGAGATCACCGCTGCTCCAGTTAAGTTCTTTTCCATCGGGAGAGTAGACCGGATCTGCTTCGGTGATATGAACGCCATCAGGCGGTTTGGAAATCGGGATAAAGGGAGTTATATGCGGAATGGCTGCGGCGGTGTTTGTAATAAATTGGCCGGCTATCTCACTGGCAACAAATAAATTTTGTCCGACTGGTGAGACTGCAATCCCATTTGGCCAGCGCGATAACGGGAGGCAGATTCCGCGCGGTTTCAGCAGTTTTCCATCTGGAAGAATGGTAATTCCGTAGGGATCAATTTTAGGATAGCTGTTGATGGAGGCGGCATGCAGATAGGGTGGTTCTGAATGCGATTCTAACGGAGATAAAAGCAGTGGAATACAGGAACAAAACAAGCACAGGAAGTGTTTTTTGAATCCCAAGGCGGTTGATGACATGCAGCAGTCCATTCTAAAACCGATTGTTTTCACTCTTGCGGGCAGAGGAAATATTCGTTATTCTAGCAGGGTGCGGAATGAAAGTCAACCAGATGATTCGCTGCAAAGGCTGGATAGTAGTGAAATTATCCGGCCTTTGCAGCGATCTATCTATTAATTTACGATCTTCTGTCGAACCATGTATCGGAAGATGGCGTCGCGTTCATCTTCCGGAAACGCCCGTACTTTAGAGGATACATACAGCTTTCGCTGCTTACACCATAATACGAACTGCTCGTCCGTGAAATAGTGTATCCACTGTGGTACCGGCACGTTCTGATGTTTGTTTTCCTGTGTCGTTGTCTCTATCATTTCCTTGCCTCAAAATATCAAGAATCACGGTGATGTCACTACAATATAAATTACGTAATCCGAATTATGAAAAATTCCGTATTGATGAAGCTAAGGTATAATTACTATCAGGGAGACAGCCACTGTGGACGAGAGTTGTAGAATCGAGCTGCTTGGTGAAATGCGTGTCGTACAAAACGGCCAGATCACTACCCGATTCCGCACTCAGAAATCAGCGATGCTGCTGGCTTATCTGGCGCTTAACCTTAAACAGAGCCACTCACGAGATCGGCTCATAGATCTATTCTGGCCAGACATGGATATTACGGCTGGCCGTGATAATTTAAGCACCGCCCTCAGCGCACTGCGCCGACAGTTTGAACCTCCAGGCACTCCCGCAGGCAGCCTTCTCATAGCAGACCGCCAGAATATTCGCCTTAATTCTGCAATCGTCACGACAGATGTTCAATGTTTTGAAGAGTCGCTGAAAGCTGCGGAACGAGCCGAAACAGAATACGACCGCGCCAATCATTACGAAATCGCTGTGACGCTGTATCGCGGCGAACTGCTCCCCAGCGCCTATGATGAATGGGCTATTCTCGAACAGTCTCGCCTGCGCACTCAGTTTTTGGAAGCGCTTCACCATTGGAGCATATCGCTGGAACAGTCGAAGCGATATGAAGAGGCCTTGCCGGTTGTGATAAGGCTGATTACGCTGGATCCTTATCACGAAGAAGCTGTTCGGACACAGATGCGCCTTCTGGCTCGGCTGGGCCGGCCTGCGTCAGTGCAGGAAGTATATTTGAAGCTGGAGGGTCTGCTCCGCGAAGAGTTGGATGTAGCGCCGGCGCGCGCAACCCGGGATCTCGCTGAGAGGCTGCGAAGAGATCCGAATGCTCTCAGTGGCGAACAACAAGCTCCTCTTCTTCTTCCCACGGGTGTGCCTCCTGCTGCTGCAGCGGTGACGCCGCCAAATAAAACGCCAGTACATCTTCCCATACAACTGACACGTTTCTTCGGGCGGGAAAAAGAGCTTCAGGAACTGGAAAGGCTTTTATTAGCTGAAGAAACAAGACTGGTAACACTGCTTGGCCCGGGCGGCGCAGGTAAAACCAGGCTTTCGATTGAGACTGCTTCCCGCGTTGCCAAGGCGTTCGATGGCCGCGTGTGGTTCGTCGGTCTGGCAGATATTCCGGATGCCAGCCTCATCCTCTATGTTCTCTCCAATGTGCTTCATCTCCCGCCAGACCCGGGAAGCGACCCAATGGAGCGTATCATCACTTATCTCGGAGAACTGCCTTGCCTGCTAGTTCTGGACAATATGGAGCATCTGCTGCGCAGCGGAGACATGCCAAAGAAGAGTGAAAACCTTGCGGCCAGTGGCTGCGCGGCGCTAATTCGGCTTTTGATAGAGCGTGTACCTCAATTGAAGTGTCTGGCCACTTCCCGCCAGGCTTTAAGAATTGGTGGAGAGCGGGAGTTTCCACTTCCTCCATTAAGTATTCCGCTCGCTGCAGATTCCCCAGAGCTGCTTCTGAACAGCGAAAGTGTTGCACTCTACACAGATCGAGCAAAACATGCCAAACCAGATTTTGCGCTTACGGAGAATAATTCGGAAGCGGTAGCCGGACTCTGCCGAATGCTGGAAGGAATGCCGCTTGCAATCGAGATGGCTGCCGCCTGGGCAAAGGCACTGCCGCCTGCTCGAATGCTGGAGCGCCTTGAAACTCGCCTCGATATGCTGATCAGCCGGAGGCGCGATCTGCCGCCCCGCCACCAAAGTATGCGGGCTGCCATTGAGTGGAGTTACGATCTTCTGGAACCCGGGCTGCAGAAGTTCTTCCAGAGGTTTTCTGTCTTTCGAGGGGGGAGTACCCTGGAAATGGCGGAAATAGTATGCGGTCAGGAGGCCCTCAATTCGCTGGCGGAACTTCAGGAACAGTCGCTACTAGTGGCGATAGAAACGACGGACGATACCCGGTATCGCATGCTGGAACCTTTGAGAGAGTTTGCTGCGGAAAAACTCTCTGAATGCAACGAAAGTGAACATTATCATCGACTGCACGCCGAATCATTTGTCCGCCTGGCAGAGGAGATTGGCAATATTGTTGGAAGCGATCTCTCTTCGAATATGGACCGCCTGGAAGCCGATGTCGATAATATTCGCGCTGTAATGGCATGGTGTTCCGAGGGCGGTGACCGATCGCAGATTGGGCTGCGCGCTGCAGCGGCGCTCTGGCGATTCTGGCAGCTTCGAGACCATGCCCGCGAAAGCCGCCCATTCGTGGTGCATATGCTGAATATTCCAGAAGCAAAGGATCATTTGCGGGACAGGGCAGGTGCGCTCCATGCAGCACACTGCCTCTCAGCAATGCATGGGGACTATGCTGCATCAGCCCTATTTCTCGAAGAAGCGATGCAGATTGCCCGCAGTCTAAATGATGATGGAATACTTGCATTGGTTTTAAATGAGATGGGAATTATTACGCAGGATCAAGGCGAAAATGAGGCTGCAAAAGTTCACTATGAAGAGTCGCTAAAATTGAATCGACGCTTAAATCGGCGTGGAGAGCAGTCTGTAAACCTATGTAATCTAGGGGTTGTAGCAGAGTGCATGAATGACCTCGAAGGAGCAAAACGACTGTATGAAGAAGCCCTTTCGATGCAGCGTGAACTTGGTGATATGCGAAGCATTGCTATCGCTTTGAATAATCTGGGGGATCTCGCCATCATTGCGGGGGATTATGCTCAGGCTCGTATTCATCAGTGTGAAAGTTTGAAAATCGGGATGGCGATGGGAAACAATCGAAACACTACCTATGTATTCGAATCGCTGGCAAAACTCGCACGCTGTGAAGAAGATTTTGAACGCGCTGCCAGGATGATGGGCGCAGCAGAAAATCTGCGAGAAAGACTGCACACTCCTCTTGCGCCTATCGAACAGGAAGAGTATAATCGAATAGTCGATACCGTTAAAAAATCCCTGGATCCACTGATTTTTGAAACAGCATACAGAACGGGAAAATCTTATACTCTCGAATCTGCGGCAGATTACGCGTTGAATGTAGAGCCCGCTTAGCACCCAGGAAGATGGGCGATCAGTTCATTAAAGATTGAGTACCGAACTATATCATGAGAAAATCTATCAATACCAGGCGCTGGAATTTCCAGGCTGCGGATGCCCAGGCGGAACATAGACTGGTAGATGCACTCGAAATCCATCCCATTGTCGCCAGGCTGCTCGTTCAGCGCGGCCTGAACACCCCCGAAAAAGCCGACCTTTTTTTGAATCCCTCTCTGGACCGGATGCATGATCCCTTTCTCCTGCCGGATATCGATGCAGCCTGTGAGAGGCTCAAACGAGCTCTTGCCAACCATGAGAAAATTCTTATTCACGGTGATTATGATGGCGATGGTATCACTTCGGCAGCGCTCTGGCATAGAGCGCTGACCAGCCTGGGAGCCGATGTGGATGTATTTGTACCGCACCGCAAGCGGGATGGTTACGATATGCGCCGCCCATTCATCGATGCTGCCAAGGAAGCGGGCGTAACGCTGATTGTTACTACGGACTGCGGAATCCAGAGAATCGATGAGGTGGAACACGCGCGTGATTCTGGGATAGATGTCATTATTACCGACCATCATACTCCTAATTCGAATGGCAAACTTCCGAAAGCAATCGCTGTTATAAATCCGCATAGGAAAGATTCGATCTATCCCTTTTCTGAATTAGCGGGAGTAGGAGTATCCTTTAAAGTATGCGAAGCGCTAAGCCGTTATCTGGGCTACAGCGCCGATGCGTTTCGCAGAGCCTATCTCGATTTAGCGGCTATTGGGACCGTCACAGATGTGATGCCGCTGCTGGATGAAAACCGAATTATGGTGAAACACGGCCTGGTTCAGCTTCAGCAGACTAAGAAGCCAGGCCTGAGAGCGCTTATCGATATCTGCGGGCTTGCAAACAAACCTATCGATACTTTTGGGATTGGTTTTGGACTGGGCCCGAGACTGAATGCTGCCAGCCGAATCGATGAGACTCAGATAGCCCTTGATCTGCTGCTTGCCAAGGATCCTGCCGAGAGTGAACGGCTTGCGCAAAGTTTGAATGCCCTCAATACTGAGCGCAAGGATACGCAGGCACGAATTTTCGAAGAGGCGATGGCGAGTTTGATCGGACTGGATATGTCCGAATCGCGATGCCTGGTGATAACGGGCAAAGGATGGTCGGGCAGTGTGGTGGGTATTGTCGCCAGTAAGATGGTCGATCGGTTTCACCGGCCTTGCGTGGTTATCGCAATGGATGATGAATCACGGGTTGGAAGAGGTTCGGCACGCAGCATCACTTCGTTCAATATGTTCAAGGCGGTCGATCAGTGTGGGGCCCATCTGATTGAATACGGCGGCCATGCACATGCTGCAGGATTCGCCATAGAAGGCATTCATGTTGCCGGCTTCAAGGAACAAATGAATGGAATTGCGATGGAGCAGCTTTCCGAAGAGGACATGGTTCCTACCCTGGATGTCGATATGGAGATTGCTCCGGAGGAGATAACCCTGGAACTCCTGGCTCAGCTGCAGCAGCTTGCCCCCTTCGGTAATGAGAATGCTCAGCCAGTATTTGTCAGCCGAAATGTTCCCGTTATCTCTACTCGGCAGATGGGAGCCGATAACCGGCATCTAAAGCTGTCACTTAAGGTATCTGGTCCAAATGTGAAAGATGTCGTCGAAGCGCCCTGGTGGTATAAAGGGGAGCATATGCATGATTTCGAGCCGGGCATTTCGTTGGACCTTGCCTACTGCCCCAGCGTGAATGAGTGGAATGGGAATCGATCTGTTCAGTTCATGCTGGAAGATGTCCGTCCTCCCGAATGGTAGAAATAATCAAAGCAAAATATACTTTTATAAATTCTGCAACTTTTTTCTGTATATGGCAAGAGAGTTATTTCTTGATAAAGAAATGATGACAATAAAGAATCAAATGGATGAGATTTCAATCGGCTTGAGATGATGTTTTAGCTATGTTGAAGGATATTTTCGAAATTGGAAACGAGTTCTTAGCGATCGGAGCAAAGTCTACCATCCCCAAAAAAGAATCCTAAGTAAATATGCCACGGTTCCGTGCAAAATTACATATCATCAAGCGAAGGTCTCAATAATTCGACTGAAGAGGAATCTGCGGGTTTAACGTTTGGTCTGAGCAGTTCTTCATTTTCCTTTTGAGTAATAATGGATGGACGAAGAAGTGTTTCATTCACATTCAATCGAAAAACTCTCTCTTCCAGTGCAGGCAGGCAATCGATAGCTGCCTTTATAACATTTCCATTCTCATTCGTGATTTTTTTTGCTGCAAGACGGCGGACTGCTTCAAGTGAATGCTTATTTCCCATATACGGCATCGCCTGTAGAATTGCAATTCGCAGTTCAGTGCTGTTTTGATTGAGGGCGTTACAAAGACATTCAATCTGAAACGCATTCAGATTTATATCCTCTTCACTTTTAACCTTGTGCAGCGCGGCTATTTCTATCTGCTCCAATTCATACGTTTTCTTTAACCAGTCTAGAGAATTGAACCGATAACTGTGCCACAAGCGTTCGGAGATTGGGCCTATAACCCTACAGTCATAATTTTGAGAAAGGAGGGACAAGAGTAGTTTTTCCTTACTAGATCTAATACAGGTAAAGATCAACCGAACAAATAGTGCTGGAAATGCGATTATAAATGTTACAAATTGCAGGAGGTTGATTAAGTAGTAGGGTATTTTCGAAATATGAATCAGACTCAATAATACCGACCATATCATTATACAAATCCAATCGATCCTCTTTGTTTTTCTATGATCTCTTCCTCCCAGATGCTCCCATTTACTTAAGATGTACTCATAAAACTCACCCGATCGCTCGTGAAGTTCTCTCCTTGCCAATTTTGATCTGTGCGGTGAAATACTATATGCTTGTGCGATTAGTCTATCAATTTTCGATCTCAAAATATTAGATTGTGAAGCCGATGGTTCCTTAGTCATAGTTTAAGACACTTTTTAAGAAAACAATAAGCCCATGCAGGGAGTT
>JBBRDM010000143.1:0-14246 GCA_038203935.1 Chthonomonadales bacterium | reverse complement strand
GCTCATAATTGGCCGTCTGTATTTAGACTGGAGACAAAATTCATGAATCAGATGACAATGGTTTCAACCAGCAGCTCTGAATTAAGATTTGAAAAAAATATAAAATATCGTGCTTTCAATCTAATCTGTTCTATTGGGTTGTCCGCACTTTTCTTATCGTTGCCGCTTCTGCGGGGATTTTCCAGGAATCAGTTTATATATTGTGCTCCGCTGGAAATCTATCCTAAACTTCTAGAGTTTTCATATATAATTCTATGCGGTCAGGCATTTGCTGCAGTTCTATTATATGAAAGTGGTCCTTCCATTATCATCTTTGATAAAATCACTCTTTGCTATCGTTTCCGAAGAAGTTTTCCATTTTTTGCCAAATGGAATGAAGGTTCTTATGCTGATATTGATGGACTTTATCTTAATAAATCGCGCAATCGAAATAATAAAACTGAATATAATGTGATGCTTGCCTGGAATGGATTTGAATGTGATAGATCATTACGAACTGGGCATGGTTCATTAAATCGTCGTAAAGATCTACTTCTTTTTAATTCAAAGTCGAATGATGAAGCTCGAAATAGATTGGAAGCGATTGCTGCAGATTTAAATATTTTATCTTATCCGCTCGACTCTGATAAATTCAATTATTTATCCTCAAGGAATCGAATGCGCAAGCTGACACCACTGCTGTTTGGCTTTTTGATCTTTTGGCTGCTAATAATTATGCACTTTGGGACTATGGTATTGATCCAGAATCAGCTTGATGCTGAGGGCAAGAAAGTGGTTGGTATGGTTGTAGAGCCGCAAGAAGATGAGAAGTATGCAGTCAAATACGAATACAAAATAAATGGAGCAAATTATTACAGCAGAGATAGAGTGATAAAAAGAGAGCATCCAAACCTGAAGTCAGGTTCGCGTATTCTTATCACCTATCTGCCAAAATACCCTGCAACTACGAGAACAGAATATTCAGATGCGAGGCGTTTTGGATCCGCAATGTTTAAAATATATGCAGTCTTAGTTACTGCAAAAATAATCCTTTTTATTTATTACATGCGCAAACGACTTAAGAAGATTTAAGATTGTGTAGATTGTCTTCACGTTATTTCAAACAATGTAACTGGTGAAAATTAAATCTATTCACCCGGAAGAGCTTTAGCTCTTTTTGGTCTCGCTCTGCTCTGTGATTTAAGCGCTCTGAAACTTACCAGACGCCGCTCCGACTCATCCCACAATGTTAACGTGAGGCATTCAAAACTGACTGCCAGCGTCATCGGTTTCTCAACCTGCAGTTCTTTCACTTCGTCATAACACTTCTGCAAGTGGTAATTCGCTATACGAGGGCGGAGATGATGGATGTGGTGCAGGCCGATATTGCCTGTGAACCATTGCAGAACAGGCGGAAGTTTGAAATAGGAACTGCCTTCGATAGCCGCACGGATCGGATCCCACTGTTCGTGATGCTCCCAATAGACATCATCATATTGATGCTGTACGTAGAACATCCAAACACCAATGATGCTGGCAAATGCAATAATCGGCCCTTGAATAAGCAGATATGCCTGCCAGCCGATTGCCCAGCACATCAATAGTGTTATGATGACCAATGCGACATTCGTTACTATGATGCTTTTCTTTTGTTTTGGATTTTTATTTTTGTGAACAATCCTCTGCAGAAGAACAAACTGGATCGGTGGTCCAATAATAAATAGAACCAACGGATTCCGGTAAAGCCTGTATCCAAAACGAGACCAGAACGGGGCATTATTGTACTCATTTACAGTCATCGTGATAATATCACCAGTACCACGGCGCTCTAAATCGCCGGAAGTTACATGATGCTCAGCGTGGCTCTGCCGCCATTCTTCATAGGGAGTAAATGTTATCAGGCCGCAAAGTATACCAAGAATTCGATTTGCAGTATGAGAAGGGAAGAATGAACCGTGGCCGCTGTCATGCTGGAAGATGAATATCCGTACGACAAGTCCAGCGGCCAAAATCTGGAGTGGTAAAACCAGCCAGTAAGACATACCGCTGTGAACCATTTTGATCATGAGAAGCCACAGCGCTATGTATGGGAGAATTGTATTACATAACTGGCCAACTGCTTTTTTTATATCAGGTTTTTCGTATTTATTTAGTGATCGGTACCAGTCTGATTTTACGACTAGCTCTTTAGAGTATGGTGATGTTGTCATATGTTAATTTTTGAAAGGCAGTATATATTACAAACTGCCGACGCCCTTCATGGATGATTTTCTTATTTCTCGCTCAGTCTACTATTATAATACCCTTTTGCAGGCCAAGACTTAACAATATCAACTACATTATGCAAAAATGTGTTCACGAATCAATACGAACCAAAGAGCTTAAAAGATACAGCGCAGGAGAAAATAACCGATAAAATTAACAGGTTATCGGATCATCCCACTTCAAAGATCATAAAACTGTACTTTTAGTGCAAAGTCGATAGAAGGAGTCAAACCTTGCCCTCAGAAATGGAAAATGTAGAAATCACGCTGGTCTCCGGTCAGTTCAGACTCAAAGTATCACCGTTCGGAGCATCTCTGCGAGGATTCTGGAAATCAGCGGACGATGGCTCTGTTGAGGAAATAATTATTGGTTACACCGGGGCAAAGGGCAAGGTCGGCGGACAGGGTGATGTACTCATTCCATTTGCTGGACGCATTGGAAAAGGACATTATCAGTACAATGGCCAGTCCTATCAAATGGAGCTCAATGATAAGGAAGGCCCGAATGCAATCCATGGTTTTCTGCGTCTAGTAGAGTGGGAGATTGCTGAGCAGACGGAACGAAGTGTCTCCTTCATGACCTGGCTGAATCCAGAAGATCATGTCGGTTATCCATTTTCCATCTGTGCCTCTGTAAACTATTCACTGGATAAAATGGGCATGCGCTGCAGCTTTACAATCGAAAATATTGGCGAGAATTCTGCACCTGCTGCGGCTGGATTTCATCCCTATTTCACCGCAGGCACAGATATGATCAATGTCTGTTCGCTTAGAATTCCGATGAAAAGCATTTTGGAGTTCGAAAATCTGATTCCTACCGGAAATATTCTTCCTGTAGAAGGATCAGAATTCGATTTTCTGCAGCCTCGCACGATCAATGAAACGAAATTCAATACCTGTTTCATCGATCCTGTACGAGATCCTGATGGAATGCTGAGAGTGCAGATGGAATCAGCCTCTACCGGTCGCTCGCTGCAAGTTTGGATGGACAGCGCCTTCACCAGCATAGTTATCTACTCGGGAGACCCGCTGCCGGAGTCACATCGCAGAAAATCGCTTGCGATCGAACCGATGACATGTGCATCCGATGCTTACAATCATCCCGAGTGGGGTCTTATCAATCTGGCGCCATCGGAATCTTTTAGCGGTTCGTGGGGAGTTGAGTGCTCAGGTTAACAGGTGGAGATGATGATGATATCTGCCTTCAAGCTTCTAATTTCACTCATTGGCGCCTATATGATAATTGCATCTGCCTCAAGCAGCGCTTCCTCTTCCGCTGCGACTGCTGAGTATGGGGAAACGCTCAATGCTCCCTACTGTATTCGTGCAGCCGAAAATCGAACGGAACCGGATTCTGGAATTGTTCTTTCGGTCTTCAAAAACAGTGAGTGCTGCGCCTATCCCCTGCGTATTTTGAGCTACCATCGCGTCGTGAACGATCGATTGGGCGGCGCTGCGGTGCTTGCTGTCTACGATCCTATATCCGCAGCAGGTACTGCCTACGATCCGATTGTTAATGGTATGTGCCTGCAGTTTGATGCCGGAAACAACACACGAAATCTCCTGACTATTCGAGATCGCGAGACTAAGAGTATCTGGTCTATTCTCACGGGAGTATGTGAGTCAGGCGCGATGAAGGGGAGGCGGATGTATAGGATTCCTTCCTGGAGATCGACATGGAGGATCTGGCGGCATCTTCATCCCGATTCCTGGCTGCTCAAGGAGCTGCGGGATCAAGTGAGCCACTATCCGCCCTATCTAAGTTCGGATACTCCTGCTGTCGAAATCAAACAAAAAGCAGATTTATCTCATCCCAAATTCAATCCGGCTGAAAATCGTTTCGTGCTTGGCGTATTAGCAGATGGATACAGTGAGATATTTCCGTTGAATTCTATGCCTGATCTGTCTGGTGCGACGGAATTCCGGCTGCACGGACGCCGACTGGTTCTTCTATTCGATTCCTCCGAAAGCGCCTCTGGCGCCTACGTTCCAGAACTCAATGGGCGGCTGCTCACTTTCTCCGCTAAGAAAAATGGTCAGAATCTACAGTTTTCAGACGATCAGACACATTCTGTGTGGGGTTTTGATGGCCGTGCAGTTTCGGGTGAATTAAAAGGACAGATGTTATCTCCGGCAGTCAGCATATATTGCCGTTATGATGTATGGACGTCCGCTTTTCCTAAAAATCAGATTTATTCCAGCAGTCACTCCGGGCACTAAAGTGCGGGTTTGCTCTCAACGGCGTAAAATCTGTTTTTTTTGAATTGACGTTTCGATTTATCCCCGTAGTGATTAATCTGCAATCCTCTTGAAATTCCACAGGCTACCGGGTAGTATTAATGCAGACTTGTTGAATCAATTTGAAATTTATTCTTAAGGAATCACCCGATATGGATCAGTTAGGCGAAAGTATACTTGCGCTCATCACAGAAACGGCAACAAACCTGCCTGCGGATGTGCGAAAGGCAATGAAAAAAGCGAAAGAGAAAGAAAAGAAGGGAACTCAGGCAGATCAAGCCCTTGAAATAATCAACCTTAATATTGATATGGCAAAACGAAATGTATCGCCAATTTGCCAGGATACCGGAATGCCGACATTTATTGTGCATACTCCGGTCGGCGTAAATCAGATTATAATTCGCAAAGAGATCATTTCTGCAATCGAAGAGGCTACCCGCAGAGGCAAACTGCGTCCGAATTCCGTGGACAGCATCACCGGAAAAAACTCGGGCCTCAATATTGGGCCGGGTACTCCCGTTATCCACTTCGATCAGTGGGAAGAAGATGAGATAGAAATCAAGCTGCTGCTTAAAGGTGGCGGCTGCGAAAATAAAAATATCCAGTATTCGCTTCCTGCAGAACTGGAGCATGTGGGCAAAGCCGGGCGGGATTTGGAAGGTGTCTATAAGTGCATCATGCATGCAATCTGGCAGGCACAGGGGCAGGGCTGCAGCGCCGGTTCGCTGGGGGTTAGTATTGGAGGCGACAGAACCAGCGGCTACGACGGTGCAAAACAGCAGCTATTCCGTGATCTGGGGGATGTAAATCCAAACCCGGTACTTGCAGAGTTAGAAAATCGCGTGATGGCGAATGCCGATTCTCTGGGCATAGGAACGATGGGTTTCGGGGGCGATGTAACTCTGATAGGCTGTAAGATAGGCGCGCAGAATCGCCTGCCCGCCTCCTTTTTTGTTTCAGTCGCCTACGACTGCTGGGCGTTTCGACGGCTCGGAGTACGACTGAATGCAGATACCGGAGCCATAAACAGCTGGCAGTTCCGCGATGAAAATCCTGCGAATCTTGCGAGTTCCGAGGGTATACCCACTACAGGAAGAGAGTTCACATTCAATACTCCGTTGTCTGAGGCAGACGTGCGGCAACTGCGCGTCGGAGATGTTGTCTACCTGAATGGAACGATATTCACTGGCAGGGATGCGCTTCACAAGTATCTTTCCACTCACGATTCTCCTATCGACCTTCAGGGCGCTGCGCTCTACCACTGCGGGCCGGTTATGCTGAAAGACGCTGATGGGAAGTGGATTGTGAAAGCGGCAGGTCCAACTACCAGTATTCGCGAGGAGCCTTACCAGGCAGACATCATACGTAGATTTGGTCTGCGCGCTGTGATTGGTAAGGGAGGAATGGGACCTAAAACTCTGGCAGGCTTAAAAGATTACGGCGCTGTCTATTTGAATGCGATTGGCGGAGCAGCCCAGTTCTACGCTGAAAAATTTACAGAAGTTACCGGTGTAGAGTTCCTGGAAGAGATGGGCGTTCCCGAAGCGCTATGGCATCTCACTGCAAAAGGATTCGTTGCTGTGGTCACCATGGACAGCCACGGTAACAGCCTCCATGCAGAAGTGGAAAAAGAGAGCGGTAAAAAACTCGAACTCGTGGCGGTCTAATCCTCATGGAAGCAGTCATTCTTTTCTCACATGGATCACTTCTTTGCGGCGCAGGCCTGACTCTTGAGGATCATGCGGCCCGAATGCGCCGTAGATTACCCGAGTTAATTATTGAAATAGGCTATCTCAATTATAGTGATCCGAGTTTCATAGCTGCAGTTGAGGCTTGCCGCACGCAAGGCGCATCGCATATCACAGTCCTGCCCTATTTCCTTGCTCCAGGTTACTTTGTAAGCACCGCGATGCCAAAATGTATCCAGGAAGCACAGTCGCTATTCCCATCTCTTATATTTCAAACAGCTAATCCAGTAGGCTATGACCCCCTGTTGGCCGATGTAATTCTGGAGAGCGCCAATCAAGCGCGGCCCCAATCACTATGGTATGAAGACCGTGAGAGAGCATTTCAAAGATGCAGAAAGTTATCCAGCTGTCCCCTCTTCTCAGTTCTGAATTGCAGTGAATCTCTGTCTTCAAATCGAACTGATTCTATTCTCAGCACTCCACAATTAAGTGATTTCAGTATCAAAGATCAGTCGGAATCATTCAGGGACGCTGCTCTGCTGGTGCTTGTACATGGGAGCCCCAAGGCTGGAGCAAATGATGATTTTTTGAAAGTGTTGGAAGAGATTAAATTACGGAAACTCTTCCACCAGGTACAGGAGGGTTATCTGGAATGCAATGAACCAGCTATCCCGGAAGCAATCGATCTCTGTGCCAATTCTGGGGTGAAAAAAATATTGGTAATCCCCTACTTTTTACATACCGGAAAACATGTGGTAAAAGATCTGCCGGAACTCTTGAGTGCTGGAGCAAGTCGTCATCCTGATCTTGACCTTTTGTTAGGTGATTTTATAGGCCGCTCTTCGATTATAACGGACATACTCACAGACCGGCTGCTTGCAGTTGATTCTGCTTCAATTGGAATTGCAACATAATCGCTCAATTACAGTTATTTTACAGCCGCAAAAAGGCGCAAAAAGTCAACCGATTATTTAGCAAACAGTATGCCGGATACAAATTATCCATTTTTTGCGCCTTTTTGCGGCCAATAAATACTCCGGATAGCACAGCAGATTATTACGTTTTTAGATAGATAGGACTACTCTCATGCCTCTTCGACGAACCCTCTTCTCTCAACTATTGCGAACATGCCTCAGCGTGGTTTTGCTGTTAACAGTTCAGACTATCTGCAGCGCAGCAGAAGTCACTTCTGAAGTATTGCAAAATGGTGGATTCGAGAAAGGAGACGGCGAGAGCGCCTCCGGCTGGAATAGATTTGAATTAGGTTATGAGATGGATTTAAACCAGCATAAAAATGGCGGTCTGAGCATTCGCTGTTTCAATAGCTCGCTAAATCAAAAAAGAGGCGTGTCGACAGAACTGAAACTTAATCAATTGCGGCCGACCCCAGTTCAAATTGTTGGCTGGAGCCGTGCTCAGGCAGTGAGTGGAACCAGGAATTCCGACTACTCTCTCTATGTCGATCTCACATACACGGACGGCAGCGTCTTGTGGGGACAAAGTGCGCCTTTCACCACTGGCACGCATGAATGGGAACGCAGACAGATATTAGTCCTTCCAGATAAACCTATTCGCTCGCTCACGCTCTACTGTTTACTGCGAAATCATACCGGGGTGGCCTGGTTTGATGATATTTCAGCGACTCAGCTGGCAGGTGACAGGCTTTTCGACAGCCAGAATACCACACTCGAATCCTCATCGCGTAATCTTCAGAGCGTTATCAACACAACATCAAGTCAACTCAGTCTCGCCTGGGATAAGCTGGGTGATATTGTTTCTGTAAAATCTGCAGGCTCAGACATCTCATCGGGTAAGACCGGCGGGTTTTTTGTGCGCGACGTGGCAGAAAACAGCTCGATTGTGCCCCTGCATGGAGCGATAAAACCTTCGAAAATCGGCGGATATAACATTAATGGAGCAGCTAAGGAGCTGCAGTTAAATTTCAGCGCCAATGTGAAAGCAAAGCCGGACGCGATTTATATCGATGGCGAGATAACCGACAGTGCGAAACGAGATAGAGCGGTCACTATCTATCTCACTATACCAGCAGATGCAGTGGGCTGGAACTGGGGACAGGATATTCGCAGATCAGAGAAAATTATCTCGGGCCGAGAGTATTCGAATCAAACTCGCACTTCTGTAGGTGCAACAGGCGGTATATCGTTCTATCCCTTTGCTTCGATCTCTTCCTCATCTGGTGGGATTATGATTTCAAACCAGATGGATTGGCCGAGTGTCTACCGGATTTTCTACAGCAGCGCGCAGCGCCAGTTTGTAATTGCCTGGGACTTTGCACTCTCTTCTAAAACTTTAGCATGGCCGTCACGCAACGCCCGGTTCAGATGCCGAATTTCTTCTCTTTCCAGCAGTGAAGCCCCCTGGGGATTTAGAGCGGCCGCATCGAAATTCTACAAACTAAATGCGCCGAACTACGATCGCAAAGCAAAGAGTGACGGAATATGGATGCCCTTCACCGATCCCGCAACTGTCCAGAATCAGGAAGATTTTCATTTCGCATACCACGAAGGCGACACCAGCATCAAAAGTGACGATCAGCTGGGAATTTTAAGCTTCCGTTACACTGAGCCGATGAGTTTCTGGATGCCCATGCCGCCTGCTATGCCGCGCACTTATGAAAACGCCATCGATTTACTGAACAAGATGGCAGCCGGGGACACAGTATCGGCAGCTGGTTCGGAGGAGCAAAAGCGCGATTATCATCAGCAGGCACTGGCCACTCTCAACAGCGGAACCATGGACTCTGAGGGGCGCTACAATCTCGAATTCCGCAACGAGCCATGGGGAAATGGAGCAGTGTTTACGCTGCCCCCTAACCCGGAACTTCCATCAACTATAGCTAAGCCTACCAAAGCTTCCCTCTCATATAACGCTGCAAAAGCAGACACAATGTATGATCCTATGAGAGGTATTCAGGACGGAGAGTATCTGGATTCGCTGGAGTCTTGGGCAGATGTCCAGGACTATCGACCTTCGAATATTGCCGCTTCACCCTACCCAATCACCTTCGATACCGACAGCCGGCGCCCCTGTATTCCACAATGGTTTTCCACCCACATGTTTGCCCGCTACTTGCGCGATGATCTTCACAACAGGCACAAACTGCTTTTTGCCAACAGCACACCGATCCAGTTTTCAATTTTTTCTGCAGTATTGGATGTAATGGGAATAGAAGTGAACTGGCTTGACGATAAGGGTGGCTACCGGCCGGACAGCGATGAGGTATTCAATCTGCGTCGAACTCTCAGCAATCAAAAGCCATACCTGCTTCTTCAGAATACGAATTTTGATAAGTTCCCGGCAGAAATGGTCGAGAAGTATATGCAGCGAAGCCTGTTCTATGCAGTCTTTCCAAGTATGTTCAGTGTGGATGCGGCGAGCAGTCCGTACTGGGAAAATCCAGCATGGTACAATCGAGATCGTCCTTTGTTTAAGAAATATATTCCACTCGTATCGCTCATTTCTGCGGCGGGCTGGCAGCCGATCACCCAGGCGCATTCTTCGAATCAAGCAGTGTGGGTGGAACGCTACGGGACTAAATATTTTACGGTATGCAACGCGCAGGAATCTGCACAAAGCGCCGTACTCACTATCGATCTGACGGCATTGGGAATGATGGGCCATGCTGTCCACGCGACAGAGCTGATCTCTGGAAAAGAGGTGCCTGTTCAGTCAGCAGGAACAGCGCTTAGAATTTCGATCCAGCTTCCACCGGACACTACAGGATTGATTGAATTGAGATAACCGGATTCAGCTCTTCCTGCTATTCGATTCATTAATATGCACCCATACCATTGGCTTCCTCTCTACGATGCAGCGTTGCAAAGCTCATACTTCATGGCAGATGGGAAGTCAATTTTTTATACTGGTTAATGGAATTATCAAAAGTTTCTGAATATCTGTCGTAATTCGTTCCAGCTTCGATGGTTTCGCCCTAAATTGCGTTGCAAAAATACTTGAGCAGCACAATAATTTAATTATTACACTTGACAAGTGGATTATATGCTGTTATAATTTTTTATCAATCAAATACTTGAGCAACTATTGATAGCACATGCCATATCAACTGTTAGCAAAGTGCATGGGTCAGCAAGCAGATGGATTACACACAGCAAAAAAAAGGGCGAGCAACCTTAAAGGACATCGCGAAGCAGGCTGGAGTTTCCGTAAGCACTGCTTCTCTTGTGCTGGCAGGCAAAGGTTCCGAAAGAAGAATTTCTGCTAATGTAGAAAAACTGGTCCGTGAAGCTGCGCTGCAGCAAGATTATGCCCCGAATTTGCTGGTGAGATCGATACAGCGTGGACGAACCCATGTTCTCTGTCTCTACAACTCGTTCCAGAACCTCGAACGCAACGATATCTATATGGATAGGATATCCTCTGCTATAGAACGTGCGGCAGGCCGCCTTCACTATGATGTACTCATTCATTGCGATTTTGAACGGCCCGTGGAAGATATCTATCGTGCTCTTAATGGAGGAAGAACAGACGGCCTCATCTTTTTTGGCCCCAAAGATGACGATCCTCTTCTGGAACTCTTGCGCAATTCAAGACTGCCCACCGTAATGCTGAATCACATGGATGAGAGGGGAGTTATATCCTCTGTCTGTGATGATATGGAAAATGGTATGCGATTATTAGCTGCAGAATTCATTCGCTTGGGACACACGCGAATAGCAGCAATTTCTGGATCGCAGCATACTGATGCACTGCCGCGTATAAACATTTTGCGCGAAGAGCTTTCTGCTAAGGGAGTGCACCTGCCTGAAGCATGGATTATCCCAGTTAAACATTATGAAGCGGAACGCGCGGAAGAAGTATTAAAAATGCTGCTGGCCGAGCCTGATCCTCCTACGGCGATATTCTGCTGGCATGATAGACTGGGTTATCTATTTCTAGAGGCCTGTGACAGATTGAACATTTTGGTGCCGCAGCAGTTATCGTTCGTTGGATACGACTGCATTCATTGGCCGTCCACATCAAGACACATTCTATCGTCCATCGATGTGGATGTAGATAATCTTGCTGAGGCCGCTGTGTATTTACTCGATGAAATAATACAAGGAAAGTTGGACAGGCCTATTGAACAAATTTTCCCGGTGAAATTATTTAATGGCGATACTCTCGCCGCATACATTGTCCGAGAAGATGCTGAGTACGCATCAACAATCAACACAGGCAATCAATACTATTAAAATTGAAAGGGTTACAATGATGTCAAAACGCAATGGTTTTACTCTTATCGAACTGCTAGTGGTTATAGCTATAATAGCTATTTTGGCGGCAATACTCTTTCCCGTATTCGCACAGGCTCGTAATAAAGCGCGGCAGATCACCTGTCTGTCGAATATGAAACAGCTCATGCTTGGAGAGCTGATGTACATTCAAGACTATGATGAAAATCACTCATGGACCTGGGGCTATGATCCTACCTGGGTGCCGTGGCACGTTCAGATCGACCCTTATGTTAAAAATAAACAGATATGGAAATGCCCGAACGATAGTTATAATCATGGCCAGGATGGCACCGACAGCTCAAAACCTGCTATACCCGTATCCTACAGTCAAGATTTTGCATGGGGAGATTGGGGTCACGATTACTCCGCCGCAGGCGCGCCTGAAGCAAAAATTACAAGCCCGGCAAGCTCCATCTATCTCGCTGAACGCTGGAATGGATATCATCAATTTTCTGAAGGCTGGGCTACCGATGTCTGGTGCTCAGATGGCGAATTTTTGCATGGTCAGAATAACAGCGGAATTGCAGGTTCAGCAGGTCATACAGGCGGCGCCAACTATGCATTCTCAGAAGGCCACGTAAAGTTTATGCGGTTTGAACAAACACTCACGAAACAGGGCAGTCAGTTAGCTATTGCTAATCTGCCAAACTGGCTTCCTTCCTGCCCAAGTTCGCGGGATGCTTCCGCTGCGCCAGCGACCTATTTTGGAATGTGGTCTATTGCGCAGTAAGGGAGACCTAAATTGATAAAAAAAGATGTAAATCCCGTGATATTAATTCTGCTGGGAGTGGCGGCAGTGGGGGTTTTGATATTTTTCTTCAATAAATCAATGTCGCCGCCCGAGCCGCCTGCAGGCAGCTATACACCTGGTGTGCCACCCTGGATGGAAAAAGGAAAGAACGTACAGGCAAGATCGACCAACAATCCCACTCCACCACCCGGCGTACCACAGAGCAAGTGAACTAATCTTATCATCCTGCCGATAGGTTTTCGATCGGCAGGATTTTTTGATTTGATATATACAATTCCAATACAACCTAACGCATTATAAACTTATCGCTAAGTTAGATATCTGTCTCATTCTAACGTGTCATACATAGAACGCCATGCTGGATAACTATCTCATTGTGTGATGCGATTACACCAAGCTACCCAATCCTTTCGCACACTTTCTGCCATTGCAAGAGCTGATTTCTTAAGCCAGTTTTTCTTTCTTTTATTTAAATCCTCGATTATATGCGGAACAGCCTCCGTGTTTCCAAGGTGGATGTTTGCGATTTCCCACCCCATAGCGTTGAGCAGATGCTGTTCATCACTCTCGTTCGATAGTGAAGCAAGCTCGATCCGCGAACAATCGGGAGCCAGCCTCCGCACGATCCAGTTATTTTGAAGGAAGAGAAAAGGATCCTTACACCGCACTGCCCTATCAACAACAGCCTGATAATGAATCTCTTCAGGCTGGGGAGATTTTGAGAGAAATCCGCTTCCAGAGGGCGCCAGCGCCTTTGCTTCACGTGCGATAAGGCCGCCTTTCCAATCCGCTATGGCAACATATCTTGGCCGGCCAAGATTTCCCAGACCTGCAACTCTATGGCGTATGTCATACGGAAGTCCTATTTCAGGCAGAACGTGTTCAATTGCAGCTTTCGCGCTCTCTGGAATTGATTCTTCAACAGTAAGATTCTTCATTTTACTCCAGAATGAAACTGGATCTCGAAGCGATCCCGTCGCCATTGTACGGAGCAGCAGATGTCCTTCAGCAAGCACAAAAGCCTGGCCGCCTGAAGAGATGGATTCCCGGTAGCCTGATAGAACGGCATCACAGGCATCCTCCGGGCTCATCTTGAGATGCTCCTCTTCGCTGGCCAATATCGCACTGCAGACAAGTCGTATAAGATCGTTGGTATAAGGCAGATAGCATGCCTCATCAAAATCGTTCACTCCCCAAACCAGCCTGCCCTCAGCGTCTCGCCACGATCCAAAGTTTTCGACATGCAGATCGCCGACGGAGAGTAAAACAGGTGCACTTATTTCGTCAGGGCATAGTTCAGGCCAGGTTTGAGACCATCGGTAGAAGGTACTGCGCAGCATTTCAAACGGATTTTTAGACATAGCGCGGTGCTTCAGGCTAATGTCGTGATCAATCAGCGGTGTAAAACCGCGCAGCCACTTTTCATATTCTGCTGTTGCTTCAATAATATCCATCAGCATCATCTCTGCAAAACTATTTCCTGTACGAATAAGGTTTATCCGATACAGATGAGTAATTATGACAGAGTATTCCGATCTGAGTCATGGCTGAGAAGATTTCGAAGTAATTAGCAGTGGAGAGAATGCATTTTGATTTCCGAAAGTTTCTTTGGACTCCATATCGATATGCTGTCGCTCACCGGCCGACTATTTGCACTTCTTCTGGCAATGTTATGCGGTGGATTTATCGGTTTGGAGAGACAGTTCAACGGAAATGCAGCCGGTCTGCGTACGCACATTCTGGTCTGCGTAGGTTCTGCTATCATTACAATGACGTCTGTTGAAATTGGTATGGGAGTGCGGGGCGGTATGCGAGGAGACCCGGGGCATATTGCGGCGCAAATAGTTTCAGGTATAGGATTCCTAGGGGCGGGCGCGATTATGCGGGAAGGGGTAAATGTACACGGCCTTACCACAGCCGCCAGTATCTGGGCAGTGGCAGGTATTGGAATTTCGATCGGGGCAAGCCCACATCTTGGTGAGCTTGGAATTCTGGCTACGATTGTGGTTCTGGTGACGCTGCTTTTGCTGACTCAGCTGGAATGTATGTTCAATTTGAGGCCCACCAGTTC
>JBBRDM010000142.1:0-14540 GCA_038203935.1 Chthonomonadales bacterium | reverse complement strand
GAAGAACGCCGCACATTTAATGAGACCGGATATTTAATGCTGGAGAACGCCCTTTCCGAGGAGCAGACAGCCGCTTTGACGAAAGCTTCGGATCGTATTTTTGATAAAAAGCTCCAACAGGGACACGATGCGCACACGGCGCTATTTTATCCTGATTTTCTTCCCGATGATCCGCTGTTTGCAAACCTGGTAGATTACGAAAAAATTGTACCTAAAGTGTGGGGTATCCTGGGATGGAATATCTATCTCTATCACGCCCATCTCATTGTCACTCCGCCGACAGGGCAGGAGCCGGATGGCAAAACATTCGGCTGGCATCAGGACAGTGGGCGAGTCAACCAGGAGATGGAGAGCCACCCACGGCCTCGCCTTTCGTTCAAAGTTGCCTATTTTCTTTCCGATACTTCTGAGCCAGGACGAGGAAATTTCTGGGTTATTCCGGGCAGTCATCTGCAGGATGACCTTGTCCGTCCTGCCGATGGCTGCGGACAGCCGGAAGGCGCCATTCCCATTCTGGCGAAACCTGGCACGGCAGTCTTTTTCGACCGGAGGCTCTGGCATACTGCCAGCCCCAACTGGTCGGATATAACTCGGAAAGTGCTTTTCTACGGATATGGTTATCGCTGGATTCGCACGAAGGACGACATGACGGTTCAGAGTTTATGGGAGCACTCCGACCCTATCCGAAAGCAGCTTCTCGGCTGGGGAGTAAACTGCAACGGCCATTTCTCTCCTTCGGATGAGGATGTTCCGCTCCGAGTCTGGCTGCTTGAGCACAGCCCGGATGAAGCGGAATAGGGACTACCCTCGATTTCCGGCTCTGCTCTTGAAAACTGATGAAGTGAGCATTAAAACGTAGATAATCTCTGGTATGCCAGATACGGAGAATTGATGTCACTGCAGATGATCAACAGTTATAATTTAATTTCGACATTTGCTAAACAGCTTTTTAGTGATGACGTTGGAGAAGACTTTAAGATTTTGAAGTTTAAAGTGATCATGGAGAATTAATGAAGATATTGATTACAGGGGCGAGCAGTAATGTGAGCCGAGGAATTATTCCACGCTTAAAACAGGCCGGACACGAGCTGCGTCTGCACGATATAGTACGCCTGCCAGATAAGGAACCATTTACCGGGCTGCATGCTGTTCAAGGCGATATCCAGGCAGGAATCGGATTGGAGCGGGCAGCTCATAGCTGTGATATGATCATTCACACTCCTGCCTGGCATGGAATCCACTGGCAGGAGAAAACCGAAGCTGATTTCTGGAGGCTTAATGTCGACGGCACCTTCTGGATGTTTCAGGCAGCAGTGGCTGCTGGTATCAAACGGGTTGTATTTCTCTCCTCGATGGCCTGGCACGGACACTACGATAAGTATGGCTTTACGAAGCAGATAGGCGAAGAACTCTGCGAATACAACCGGCGAAGACATCACATTCGGTATATATCCATTCGACCTCACGATTTTACACCGTGGGGTAACAACTATGTGAATAACTACGGAGCCAGGCTGCTCTATGGTGGAGTTGATCGTGAAGATGTGATGAAATGCATCGAACTGGCGGTTCTGAAACTAACCAGCGAGCCGGTCAGCCAGTCCGAGCCCGAAGGATTCGTCGTCAATGCGCTGCGGCCGAATGCATTCACGGAGGCGGACATCGCTGATTGGGAAGCACATCCACTGTCCGCCTGCGAACGGATATTTCCTGGTTCCTGGAAACTGGTAGAAAAGTACGATATCAATATTCAGAAAAAGCCCAGCGTGTTGGATCCCGGTGCAGGCGCAGCGAAAATTGGTTACGAACCTAAGCATCATTTCGGAACATTTCTAGATAATCTGCGCAAGCTCGATTCCGAATCCGGGTCGGATGCGATAAAAACTATGCACTGCCCCTATTAGCATCTTGTATACTTTTATTGATGTTTCACAAACAGATGCCTGAGTCAAAGGGAATCAAAATATTCTAGTAGTTGTCACAGGCGCCTCCGGGAACGCGGGGCACGCAGTATGCCGGCTGCTTCATCAGCAAGGCATTTCTGTTCGGATGGCAGATGAGATAGCGCCACCGCGGGAGTATCAGCAGTATGAGAGTTGGTACGATGTGATACCCGCACTCTCTAAGATGCCCTACGCTCTGTGGAGGACGTGGACGCCGTGATTCATCTAGCTGCTTGGCACGGAGCGTACCCGCCTCCGATCAGCGATCCCTGTATCTTCGCGATTAATGTTGATGGAAGTTTTCATGTCTTCGAAGCCTGCCGTTAGTTTGGTGTTCAAGCAATCATGTATGCTTCCTCGATGGCGTTTGGCTGGGGATTGATGTACGATGTCACCAAAGTGAGCCGATTTTCATGGTTTTGGCCTAAGCTGTTGCGAAACAATGCAGTGTGGATCGGAGTCTCTTATCGAAAAGTACCGAATTGAACTGCCGCGGCAGGTGAAACAGCATGATATGGGCGAGGCAGCGAAGTTAATCGGATGGCGGCAAGAGGTAGGATTCATAGATTTTTTGCAGTAATTTCAAATTCGTGATATTCGAGGAGAGGATGTTGAAAATTTGTGGGATCCCGGCCAGATCCCTCAAACTGAACCAACCAAATGTGGAATGGAGCTTGTTCTATAGCCGCAAAAATACACAAAAGGCGCAAAAATAGATGCAATAGTTTCCAAATTGATTTAGTCGTTATCCACGAACAGACAAAAATAGCGCAAAAGATTGGTTCCTGCGTTCCTTCTGTAATCTTAAGTAGGTTTCTTTGCGCTTTTAAGTGTTTTTGCGGTGAATTTACTGAGTAAGAACATGAATATTTTATTGAGCAAATTACAAGGAGAGAGTGAATGTCGTTAGAAAAAAAGATTCTCGGGCGGACTGGCCTGAATGTGACTCAGCTTGGTTATGGAGCGATGGAAGTGCGTGGATCTCGCATCTGGGGTGGACGGCCTGTGACGGAAGAGCAGGCAGATACGATACTAAACGCCGTTCTGGATTCAGGTATTAACTTCGTAGATACGGCCAATGACTACGGCAGGAGCGAGGAGTTCATAGGAAAGTATATCAGCAAACGGCGCAGCGAATATTATATTGCCACGAAATGCGGATGTACAGTCGTCCATAAAGATGAAAACACCGACGATACTCCCCATGTGTGGACTCGTGAAAATCTGTTCCGTGGCCTGCACGAAAGTCTGGAACGGATGAAAACCGACTATGTGGACATCATGCAGCTGCACAACCCCAGCGTGGAGCAGGTGGAGCAGGGAGAACTGGTTTCCGTGATGCAGGAGATGAAGCAGCAGGGAAAAGTCCGCTGGATAGGCTGCTCATCGACACTCCCACATATCACTACTTATATCGACTGGAACGTGTTTGATGTCTACCAGATTCCTTACTCTGGCCTTGAGCGAACGCATGAGAATGTTATTTCGCAGGCGGCAAAAGCAGGTGCAGGCATCATAGATCGGGGAGGAGTGGCACGTGGCGAGCCAGGAGCAGGCCTCGGCGGAGAAGATAAATGGAAACATTTCGAGGCAGCAAAACTTGATGAACTTCGCGAATCTGGTGAATCTCGCACTGCATTCCTGCTTCGATTCCTATTGAGCCACCCGGATATCCATACCACTATCGTTGGCACTCTGAATCCAGCACATCTGCAGGAGAATATTGCCATCGCCGCAAAAGGGCCGCTTTCTGTGGATGTTTACGACGAGGCCAAAAAACGCCTTGATGCCGCGGGTCAAAGTCCGGCTGCATAGCTCGTAAACACTTCCAGGTGCAGATAACTGAACTTTGAAGTTATTAGGGGATGGCATCACAAAATAATGCCATTCCCAGTTTTTTTTTGCAAATTCCTCACCTGCCATGTTAATAGTTCCCCTGCCTTTTTGACCGTAATTCTTTTCTAACCAAGGTATGCTTGATAACGATATTCCGCTTTAGAAAGGATTAAGCATGCCGCTGGATTCTGTAAAACCCTCTATATGGCTAATCCTGCGTGTCTGGTTCTCATTCGGAGTTCAGTCCTTTGGTGGCGGCGCAGCTACGCTTGCCCTTATTCGGCGAGGAGTTGTAGAGCAGCACGGCTGGCTCACCCCAGAAGAGTTCACCCGCGATTGGGCGCTGTGCCAGGTTGCGCCGGGTATCAATCTGCTGGCAATGACCACGCTGATCGGAAAGAGAGTGGCTGGAATTCCAGGTGTCGTGGCAGCGCTTCTGGGGCTGCTCGTTTCGAGTGTTGCGATAACAGTTCTTATCACTGCTTCTTATGCTCAAATCAAAACTCGCCCAGAGGTTCAGAGCGCCCTGCTTGGCGTCATCCCTGCAACTGTTGGGCTGGGGTTGATCACCGCCTGCCAGATGGCAAAGTCAGAGCTAATTACGAGTAAAAAAGAGGGATCTGGCAGCTTCTTACTCGCGCTTACCCTCCTTATAATCTGTGGGCTGGCAGTAAGGTTTTGGAATTTGCCAGTAATACTGGTTCTGTTTGCCGCCGGGATAATCAGCGCCCTCTATTACTGGCAGCGAGAAAAATCAGAAAACTCGAAGGCAATATTATGAAATTGAATGTCTTCTTCGCACTGCTGCTGAAAGCTTCGCTTTTTTCCACAGGAGGCATGGGAAATGTCCCCAGCCTGCACAACGATCTGGTTCCTCGCGGCTGGGCTACGGATACGCAGTTTGGTGAGGCGCTTGCAGTCGGGCAGGTATCGCCGGGGCCGAATGGACTGTGGGTAGTGAGCTTCGGATACCTGATCGCTGGCTGGCGGGGATCCATGCTGGCTCTGGTCGCCATCACGCTGCCGCCGTTGTCCGTTCTCTTGCTGGAACGGCTTTACAGCCGCGTGAAGCACCACCCTGCAGTAGAGGGATTTGTGCATGGTTTGAGCCTGGCGGTGGTGGGCATTTTTGCGGTGGTTCTAATAGGGCTTCTGATTCGTGTTGGCCTGGATGTAAAAAGTATTGGAATCACCCTGGCGAGTATCGGTTTAGGACTCACCCGCCGAGTTCCGGTTCTGTTCATACTGATTCTTGCCGGAGCAGCGGGCATTATCATTCATTAACAAGCCTAAATTTCAAACTCTATAAAAGAGCAAATTTCATACTTTTATCACATACAGACTTGGTTAGTAGCAGAAAATGTGGATATTATCAGGCAGATGTTCGTGCTTTGGATTGGGAATGCGTTTCCATAGCCTTAATTTCCCCTGCTGATCCTGTTTATAAACCAAGTATCGGGTCGGTCCCTGAGAGAAATAGTCGTACCACCGGTAATCATCAAAAACCCATTCTTGTTTTCCATCTCCGTCATAGTCGCGAAATATTGGCCCACCGTATTCTGCGCCGACTTTCCCCATAGTAACAAGTTTGCTTTTAATGATTGTGTAAAAATGTGTTTCGGAGGGATGGCCCAAGCCTGGAAATGACTGAACTGCTACAATCGGTAAATTTATTGGGAAAGTCATTCGTTTAACTGTTAGTCCCAATCCTCCAAGATCACGCGCAAGTAGTTTTAAAACGAGATGAGTATTTTTATAGACATCCAGTTCATCTTCGACATGATCAAGCTTTTCAGCTATACCAATAACAAAACTCCAAGTATCCGGGCCAACCGTCAATTTTTCAGCTGACCGGCAGCCTTCATCATATTTCTTTGCAAGCTCTTCAACTGTAGTTGCCGAAGAGATGGAAGCCGCTGAGTGTATAGGTTTTACAGCTGCTTTCAGAAATAACTGTGCTGGACGTCGAGAATACAAACACAGATATTGCATAGTAAATAGGGACACTATTGAAAGACATATCAACACGATCCGACTCTTTAATCGCACATATCTAAGGCTGAAATACATGACAACCATGATCACGCCAAGATTTCCATATTTCACCATCCAAGAACGCAATCGTGCGGCTTTCAACTTATATCCTTCTCGTTCAATATCCACTAGTCCACATTTGTAATTTTACTGAATGAACTGGGAAATGAATCCGTTAGTTTTATCAAGCTTACTGAACCTCCATGTTAATAACTCATGTTACGCAGCCAATCAGTTCAGTAAGACTATGTGAAATTTTTTCGGAATACTGTCGCTTGCATACTAGAACCAATGTAATCTGCGCTAATCTAAGTAATCTGTGGATAAAAAATCTAAATTGTTTACGATTAAGATATTTAATATGCGAAGGCTTTAAAAGCAATATATCCACAGATTACTCAGATTAGCGCAGATTACCGTTGCAAAATCAATGATTTTTATGCTCAGACGATAAATTTGAAAATCCATTTCGGTAATATTTATTTCTGATATCGCTTCTAAAAGCTATGCGTAGTTTGATCCATGGGAAACTGCTCGCCTGCGTAACATCAGTTAATAATTTATTGCGTGAAAGATTAAGCTCTGACATCATACCAGCCAGAATCTATACTTTCACAACTATGAATTAACTTGTCTCGATAAAGAGGGTGAAACCAGTTCCATGAAGGCTATATACTGCCAGAATCGATCCAAAACCGCTTCAACTCAGCAAGATTGAGCAGTTCATATATCGTAATTGAAAATACGGGATGTACCATTATACGTTTGGAAATTTAATATATTTTTGATCAACCCAATCAGTCAGCCACACTCCGTTTTCAGAACAGAAGAACGGGATACCGGCTCTCCACATATCTCCAGCATGAATGGTGAGCACCACTGGGGTTCCATGCCGCTGACCTACTTTCACTGCTGTTTCATTATCGATGGATAGATGCACATAGTATGCCAATTTCCCTTTAACAGACCATGTTGGCGTATAGATGATATAAAGCGGGAAGCAGTGCCGTGGTACAAAATCTCCGGTGGTTCCTGCGTTGCCAGGCCCAGATCAATATCGATAGAATGTCCTTGGGCCGCACGAATCTGTGTGCCATTTTCGCTGAGGACAAACCGTTTTTTGTCATTCAGCTCCACAACTGTATGAATCAATTCAACGGTGATAGGAATCTTGCCCATTTGCGAACAATTTACAAGATCGTCCACCTGTGCCCAGCCATTGACATCCAGTTTTAAAGCGATTTTATCAGGGCGATGGCGTAAAACTAAGCTCATGAACTTACTGGCACTTATAATTTTATCATTCATAATTTGAAATTTCTCTGTCAATTCACTACTCTACCCAGCACCATTAGCCGTAAATATGATCAGATATTTGCGCGCTTTCAGTACGCCAGGTTTTTGCAGGATCTCAATTTACTGCTCTATCTCATCCATAGTGATGGAAACAGGTTTGACCGTCGAAGTAAAATTTGTAATAATTGGAAGCGACAGATATTCATTCTCTCCTTCGGCATTATTATAGTCATGTGTAACCGGCTCACAATATTTTAAGCCGACTTTCCCCATAGGAAAGAAATTTAGATTTTAACGCATTAAACTCCATCAAAAAAATCGACTGCGCTGGTATCCAGTGAATAGTGTGCTCCTACTATTCGAAGCCCGTTAGTCTCAATTAGCTGTTCTAGAACTTCGGAACCGTACCGGAGGTGGTTCACTGAAGCACGTACATTGGCCCGGATTGCCTGGCGCACCAGCGCTTCGTGATCATTTTTCAGGTCTGTCTCCAGCAAAGCCTCCACCGAAGGTCGAACTCGGTCGACAATCGAACGCAGATTTCGCGACTGGCTTTTATTAGGGCGCTGCAACTCCTCGAGCGTTGCCAGGACTGCTCCGCATCGTGAGTGTCCCATAACCACTACCAGCCTAGTTTGGTACATCTCGGCAGCAAACTCGATGCTGCCAATCTGAGTGGCAGCCACAATATTTCCGGCAACACGGATCACGAAAAGATCGCCCAGCCCCTGATCGAAAACTATTTCAACAGGCACCCGAGAGTCGGAACAACCTAGGATGACAGCAAATGGCTCCTGCCCATCCACAAGATTATTCATGCGAGTCAGGCTTGAAAGGGTATCGCTGCTCCTGATTCCCGACACAAATCGCTGATTGCCCTCTTTCAATCGTTCGAGCGCTTCTTCTGCAGAGATCAAAATGTGCTCCTTTCAAAAATATTTTTAACTTTTATGATTAATTTCCATTGATTTTATGAGCTCATCTACGAAGGTATAGACGTGCTGCACCATCACATCCGCGATCAGATTTCCAACCAGGTCATGAACAACCTGATGTACCTCGACAGTTACCCGTCCTGCGGTATCTGTTGAAAACTCGATCGGATCTACATGAGGATTTATTTCGGCCCATTGCCGAATCCAGTACTCTCGGACCGCTGTTTGACCATGCAGAACGCCGCCTTCCCAGCCGTTTGGCCAAGTCACATCAAGGTGCATTGCCGACAGTACTGAATCGATATCTCTCGCGTTGAATGCCCGATAAATCGAGATTAAAGTTTCTCTTTTGTCCATGTTTGCTCCATTTCAATCTTACATTACTCGAGGGCATACTATAGCTGCGTGATAATCTCCGATTATGTCCCTCAACGGAAAACCGCTTCATCGATTATGACCCGGAAAAACTCGCCTTCTGATTCAAATCGTTCTGTGCCGAAGTACCAGCCTTCTCGAACACTCGTCGGAATAGTATAACCTGAGAAAGTACTTTCCGCTTCAACAATTCCGCCAAAATCACAGAGCCGCATCTCCGCACCCTCCGGGTTGCCCCACCGAAGGGTCTGTACTTTTTCAACCCGGCCGTTATTACTGACATCGAATCTGAGATCGATAATTTCTTCGCAGACTTTGAAGTTAGCCTGGATGCGGCCTGCATCTGATTCTGTCCAGATAACATCATTGCCGCATAATGAAGTGGGAAGCCAGATTGATTCGGCAGCAACTCGCCCGGCAGTCGATCGAGAAATCTCATGGCCGGATGCCGACACGATGGGGATGATTCCCAGGAGCCTCCATTTCATTTCACCGAGGCTGCCGAGCAGCCTGTCCGATCCGCGAATCGGCAGTCCCTTCTGATAGACAGTTCCGCTCCAGATCATGTCACGGTTTTTCAGGATAATCTGCTCCGCTTTGAACGGCAGCCATCCTTTGAGTTTTATCTCGCCATGCATTTTCAGGCGAACGCCGGATGCCAGTCTCGTCCCAGGCGCAACTGCATGCTCTAAATATTGCCTCGCCCCCTCTGGCAATCCGGATAACTGATCATGAGAAAATGTCTCCTCAGAAGAAGCTATAGAGTTCCAAAGATCCTCTATAGAGAACTCTTTATGCATAAGTCGCCCGTATTAACCTCTCATTTTGAAGCCGCGCTTTCTTTTGCGAGCTGACTGAAGAAAGCAGTTTCCGTGCTCTCCACAAACTTTTTGTAACCCTTCGGATCGATAAAAGGATTCGGCTGGTCACCATGCTGCTGTCGAAGGCGTTTCTCATCCAAGGCAAAGAAAGAACCATGCGGCGCCAGAAACACATCACATTGCAAAGTTTTCAGCAGCGCAAATGTGTGTTTGTAGTCCTGTGCAATCTGCGGATACTTTGCGTTATTGACGAGTTTGTAACCCGGTACTGTCGTGCTCCCAAGAAACACTACAGCCAGATTTCTGTTTCCCATGCTAACATTCATTGTCCAGGTCGTGCATCCCTTCGTATGGCCGGGAGTGAGATGAGCCGTCATGGCAACACCACCAAGTTCAATCACTTCGTTATCACGAACTGTTCGATCTACCGGTGCCGGATCGAACAGTTGTTTTCCTCCCCATGCAAAGTCACTTTTACCCCCATCGTTTATCAAACTGGCATCCGCTTCGCTGACGATCAGCTTTGCGTCGGTTATTTTTTTCAGCCGAGCAAATCCACCTGCATGATCGAAATGGGCATGGCTATTGATAAGTATCTTAACGTCTTTGAGCCTGAAGCCGAGCTTTTTTATACCCGCCTCAATTCGTGGAACTGTTTCCGGCAGCCCGCTGTCCAGCAGAATATGGCCCTGCGGTGTTGTGATCAGATAGGAAGCCACTTCGGCAGCGCCTACATAGTAGATATTTCCAATGATACGAAATGGCTTGACTTGCCGATTCCAGGCGAGCCGTGTCGCTTCATCCCGCTGTGCTGTGGATGATATGGGAAGAATGATACAAGCAGCAAGCAGCAAACAAGTAATTGTTTTCATAAGCAGAGATTGCAAAACAGCTTAATTCAGATTGACTGAACTATGATTTGTCGAATTAAAAGATTTCCAGGATTGATTCAAGATGAGAGAGAATTAAGCAAATTTTAAAGATTTTGTCTCACGCGAAGGTCGCGAAGCCGCGAAGAAAAACAAATGCAAACAAATCTTTCGATTCAGCAAGCCTGGCAGAAATGTAAATTCGTCTCGTCTTTGTCTATCTTTTCGTCTTAGCGGAATTCGTGTGAGATTGCAAAAATTTACTTATTGTGAAATCTGGTAGGTCCAGAGCACTACAAATACCTCATAAATGAACCCGCACGCTTGCAGTAAATTCTGAACAAATAAGAATTCCTGAATTCGAGTGCTTGCTTATTTTTTCGTGACCTGGAGGAAATCGCGAGGGTAGAAGTAAGCCCCAGCTCCTCCTGGTATCCCCAGGATGACAGGTTCACCTTTATTATTTTTCGATTGCGCAAAAGCATTCTGCCTGAACGTAAATTTTGAATCCTTCAGCAGATTCGGCGATAACCGGAACCAGAACTGCAGTTTTCCATCCATCAGTTTTTCTTCCAGAGGAATTTCCGAGACACTTTTTGAGCCATCAAGAATTTCGAGAATTGCGCCGCGCACTGGGGATAGTTTACGATCCTGAAGTGGCGATATCGTAACCACAACAGTTGTAGATGTATCAGCATCCTTAACAGCCGTATCTTTGATCTGAATATCGTAAGAAGCCCAGCTATCTTGAAGGGCGCCAGGTTTTAGCTGTGTTACTACCATCACGGCATGCGCATAGAGTGATGCGGCTATCAGCAAAACAACTGTAAACAGGGCCTGAATGGGACTTTTGTGCTTCATAATTCATCTCCATAGATTCTACCCGCAGGATGGCGGGTTCCCATTAGACAGAAATAGTGCCTGTGGAGTTACTTTTGAGATCAATTTCGAAGCTGTATAAACCACTTCAAAGCCGAAGCAGCGATTTCATTGACGAGGGGCGCTTTCGCTTCGATATATTCAGCACGATTCAATCTCAGGTCAATAGCAAGATGGCGTTTAAATTGGGATAACTGCGCTGCAGTGTCCGGATGATGTCTCAAGTATTCACGGAAACTTATGTGTTTGTGCAGCTCTGGAGAGGATACTTCGCAGACGTAGAGGTGATGTAGAGGAAGCGAAAGGGTTAATTCTGTGATCTGCTTGAAAGCCTCTCTTCCGGCAATACCTAGATCACCTCGATGCTCATACCCAGCAAGTTCGACAGTTTCGATCATCGCAGGCATGGTGCCATTTTCAACAACAACGTCTATATCGATGATCGGTTTAGCGACCATTCCAGGAATGCTTGTGCTGCCGACATGCTCTATTCGAAGGCACCTCTGAAGGCGCTTTTTCAGGTATGCCTCAATCTCAAGAAACCATTCTGGCCATATAGGATTGTATTCTGAAAGATAATCCATAGTTACAATTTACGATATGTGCGCGATGACTATATTGACTTCGAATTTATACGCCAAACCGTTAAGCGCAGCATGAATTCCTTCCTTGAAGGTTAGAGTTTTCATTAGACCTCTTGCATAAGTCTACTTATCTCTTTCGAGATTGCAGATGGCTGCAATGAGGTTAAATCGTAGGCCGAACCGCTTTCTTCGGTTGCGATAACGTTCTGAAACTATCTTGAATACTTTAAGCCGGCCGATGGTGTGTTCACAAACGATCCTCTGACATGAGATCTGCCGGTTGTGCTTCTTGTCCGCTTCAGTTAGCGGATGATACTTTGATTTCTTCCTAGGCGTCAGGCTGTTCGCATGATACTTATAGAGCCCTTGATACCCGCTGTCCGAAAGACAAGTCACCGAAGGCTTAAGAGCTGTTCGGCTCTGTTTGAACAGCTCGAAATCGGCCGTTTTGCCTGCAGAAAAGGCGCTCGCCAGTATCTTCCCGCTGATCTTGTCGGCGATTATCTGAGCTTTTAGAGTATGCCGTTTCTTCTTGCCGCTATAGTAGCGGCCCTGATTTTTTTTTCGGTCGCTCGCATGGACACTCTGTGGCATCCAGGAGAACGATCTCAAACACCGTCTCGCTTTGATGCAGTACTTTCTTGCCCGGCAGGTGAAATCGTTTGTCCTTGATAAGGATAGCTTCGAACTGTTTGACCGTGCGGTATACGGTGGCTTCGCTGACCCCGTAAGTTTCACCTATGTGTTCATAGGTGCGGTATTCTCGCCAGTACATCAGTACCATAAGGAGCCGATCTGCGACCGAAAGAATGGGTGGTCGTCCGAAAGGGCGCAGTCCAGCGATTAACACTTCTCTCATCAGCGCGAATGTCTGCTTGGAGACACCGGTAAGACGTTTGAACTTGTGGGGAGCATAATCTTTGATATTTCGGTAGAACATGATCTACTATACGAAACCGATTTGCTTCATGTTTGATATCACTTATGAAAGAAGTCTATTGAAGCACGACCCAAATCAATACTTCCCGTAATTTTGGTCTCGGATTGCCGTTCAGATTTGCGCGAATTCATCTATCAGCAATAATTATTCTGCACTAGCAGACGACTTCAAACCAGTAAATATAACCTCGATATTTTTATTGTACACCATCTTGACTTAACCAAAGCAATGTGTTATATTGTTACCTGTGTACTAATAATTATTGGTACACTTTTGAAAGGAGTCGATATGAATCCAGAATCGATGGAAAAGATGCCGGTCGAACGAGTACAGCTTGGCGTTCGCATGGAAAAGAGGATGGTGAAGGTTCTAAAAGGCCTGGCAGAGTTCAAAGGGATGACTCTTGGGAATCTGCTGGAAGAGATTGTCCTGCACTCATTCGAGCCTGTCTTAGGCCAAGAAGGGCAGATGACCGCCAGTGCGCACAGTAAAAAGTCATTAATGGCTATAAACGATCTGAAACGAATCTATGGAATGGATTACGATACACATGCGACTTATGTATTCCAGGATGAGGTGCCGCAGTCTGCTGCAGAAGTTCAGGAGTAGAAGCTGGTGGAGCCTGATGAGGGAAGATGATTAACTTCGTCAGGCATTTTTTTAAATGCTTCGCCTTCTAGGCCGCTGTTTGGCGGAGATGGATTTGATAACTGTATATCCGCCTCCATTTTCTGATAACGGAGGATTAGCGAGCACAATCGCCGCTTGAATAAGGGATTCTACCGCTGGTTCTGCCAATTTTTCAGCGCTTTTAAGCCGAACGAAACGGTTCTGATTTCCGCTGCCGAGCAGGATTTTACCGGGGTCGGGAAGAGAGGCGCCATTGTAAAAAGAGAGTGAGACTCCGTTTGCTCCGCAGGCAAGGGAAACGATGCAGCTGGAAGTGCGCTCTGCCGTGCAGAATCCGATGGCAAGAAAGTTGTAGTTATCGTAGACCAGTTCTATCGCCCTTGGAAGACGTTTCCACATCGCAGACCGGCATGACCGAATCAGCGCAGCATTTTCTACATCGAACTTATCTATGAACGAATCCAACTGCTCGTCTGTTGGTAGAACCACCTCTGTGCTAACTAAAACTGTTTTTGAAGCACTTTTCATCGGTAGCGATCTCCAATTCGCGCCTTAGCGTTATGATTTTCTCTTGCTGTCTCGCTGATCCCATAGAGCAGCCGCTATTCCAACTGCGATTACCAGTATTATCATCGACTGCGATTCGAGATATCTCCCGAGACCCAGGTGTATCAGGATATAAGCGAGCAATAAAATACCACTTACATAACATAGAAGCGTGGATATTTTCGCAAAGATCCTATTTATAACCAAGTGAATACTATTTAGATTTCGAAACGACTGATCAGAAATTAATATTCACTCTGGATAATTCGATTTCACATCTACCATAAAATTCATCTCCGGCGATCTCGATGGCTGATTTTCGTTCTGGAGGATATATCATCCGAATCCCTGCGAAATCGGGAGACACGTTTTGTGTGCAGCATCTCGTTTGTTGTTTCGCGGGGATTAGTAGGATATCCTTCACTCATCATCTCGCCGGCATCCTCGAAAACATGGAGCGCGTTCGCGCGCACCGTGGGGCTTGGATCCTTCTTCAGTTGATCCACAATACGGATATTTTCTTCAAATGCCTGCCATCCTGCATGGCATGGGCACAAGGAACGAACCGCTCTAGCACGCACTTTTTCATCCGGCGAGCAGATGTCAGTCATCAATTTTTCGATAGTCAGGTAATCACAATTGTCAGGATCAATTTTCTTCAAAGTAACCTCCAAACTCTTTGGGAATTACTTTCACTGTCGGATGAACCGATTATTTTGATAAATAACACGTGCAAAATTGTATTTTTCGAAGCTAGTTCGCCAGCCAATTTCTCTGGAAATCTGTATAATGTGCGGTGATATCATTCTGAATTTTCTGGGCGAAGCAGTTGTTCAGGGTGTACTTCCGAAA
>JBBRDM010000141.1:0-14645 GCA_038203935.1 Chthonomonadales bacterium | reverse complement strand
CACTGATGGCAGCTGCCCTGCTGCAGCGGGTAATCAAAACGACTGTGTCCACAGAACCCTCGGGCAAAGGGCCAAATGCCGGCAATGCTGTAAATCGCGGAGAAACCGATTCCATTTCAGCTCAAAATGCTGGTTCTATACAATCAGCGATAACAGTCGTGCCTAGAGTTTCGCGCATGCCGAGTGATGCCGCCATCGGTATCAAAGCGGGAGACGCTCCTAATGCTATCGCCGGGACAAATCTTGCCACCATATCAAACGATCTGGTATGTCTGCGTATGATACGCTCCGATCGAAAACAGCCCGTGTTCAGCCTGTCCGTTCGGAAAGGCGCTGAGTGGTCCGCGCTGGCTACAGGCACGAGTCTCGGGTCGGTACTGTCTGCAGAGGAAGGGCAGAATCCCTGGTGGGAATCATTTCGCTGGAATCTAGCCCGAGCGACGAATGAAAAGGACCTCGCTTCGCTGATTCTTTCAGGCACTTATGGAAATAGGTGGCGCGCTGAAATTACATTTGATGCGAGGCGAAACTCCTCAGCAATCAATGTTCATATTAAAATGTCTCCCCTGAGAGCATTGAGATGCAAAGGGTTTAAGCTGCCGGAAATGCTGGTGGATCGTGACAGCAGAACTGGTGCAGCGCTCCGTGCAGATGGTTCGCCAATTCTCATGGATAACGAGCTGTCGTCACTGCCAGAGAGTAAGCAGCTATCTGCAGTTCGAAAAGACAGCGTTACGTTTGGAATCACCTGGTCTGCTATTTCCAGTCTGAACGGTTTGGAGTGGAGCCCTGCACTGGAGCAAGACCCACAGATTATCACAATTCTGGGAGGGTCGGCGTTGACTTCCACTGCAGGATCATTAATTCTGCCCGGCGCAATCATCGAAATAAACTATCGCATATTTGCATATGCTCCGAGCCTTACAATTAAAGATGCCTACAAATTCATCCAGCCTTAATCAGTAATACGGCCAGCTAACAGAGACTTTTACTGTAACAGCCCAACGAATCGATTGTTTATATGCTCCTGATAAATGCCTTCGCAAAAATAAATTTGACCCTTGATGTCTATGGAAAACGTGATGATGGCTATCACGACCTGATTTCTGTAATGCAGGCGATTTCGCTGCATGACACGCTGAAAGTCTCACTCACCGATTCAGCAGGAATCCATTTTACATGTGATTCAGATCCAGAATTTAATATTCCTGCGGATGGGACAAATCTGGTAGTACGTGCGGCTGCGCAGACACTGCAGGCACTAGAAAAGAGTGCCCAAGGCGCAGCAATACATCTTATCAAGAATATACCTGCACAAGCGGGCTTGGGCGGAGGAAGCAGCGATGCGGCGGTGGCCATACTAGCTGTAAATCAGCTGCATGGTAATCGACTTTCAATCGCAGAACTATCCGAAATCAGCGCCAGTCTGGGATCGGATGTTCCTTTTTTCCTGATGGGTGGGACGGCAGTCGCGGCTGGGAGAGGCGAACAGCTAGTTCCTCTGCCGGATATCCCCCGGACATGGCTTGTCGTTGTCAAACCAAAAGAGAGCGTCTCCACTTCGTGGGCCTATGGAATGCTCGATTCACTGCGGGATCGTGAATCGCACGAAGCATCAGAGCGGATGGTCCAAGCTATTGAGAGTATGGATACAGCCAGAATATTGGCTTCGCAGTGCAACGATTTTGAACCGCCAGTTTTTGATCATTTCCCTGGCATCGCCTGGCTGCATGATGAGCTTCGAATGGCAGGCGCGCTGACAGCGCATCTTTGCGGAAGCGGAGCTGCAGTCTACGGCATTATGGAAAATGAGGGCGCCGCAGATCGTGCATTAAAGCTGCTTAACACGAAATACACGTATTCTTATAAAGCGCACACCTTATCCCGAGCGGAATCGATATCCATCAGGGAGGCGGACGCATGAGTTTAATGTGTGTACCAAGAGTTATACTCGCTGGAGGAGAAGCAAAGGCTGATATTCAGGCAGCAACCGGCCAGAAGAATCGTGCGCTCGTAGAAGTGATGGGCAAAACGATGCTGCAGCACGTCGTTGATGCACTATATTCTGCCGATAACTCTGCACCGATTGCAGTAATGGGGAATCTTCCGGAATCTGATCAGTATACCGTTCTGCCTGATCAGGGCGGATTCGTAGATAATCTTTTTGGTGGGATCATGAAGTTCAGAGAATCCGAATTCGTACTCATCGCGACAGCTGATCTGCCCTATCTTACTGGTAATGCGGTCACACAATTCATCGAACATGCGATACTATCTGCAGAACAGTCTCTATCATCTCTCCTGTTTCCGATTGTACCTGTTTCCGAGTGTTATGCTCGTTTTCCAGGAGTCAAAAGGACCAGCCTGAAGCTGAAGGAAGGTGAGTATACGGGCGGAAATTTAATGCTCGTTCGTCCCGAAGTAATTCTGGCGCAGAAACAGCGCATCTCAGAAGCCTATGCCGCCCGGAAAAGCCCGGTAAAGCTTGCCGCGCTACTCGGTTTCTGGACACTCGTTCGTCTCATACTCTCCCAGAAAATATCACCCAATTTTCTCGATATTCCAACTCTGGAGTCGAGAGTATCCAATATGATGGGCGGAAAAGCGAAAGCAGTGGTCAGCAGCTATCCTGAACTAGCCACGGACCTGGATCGCCTTTCAGATTTTGAAGCAGCGGGGCTGGCTATCAAAGGAGTTGCTATTGGAAATTAATGAATCTCCATTATTGCGCACGGGTCTTGAAAGCAGTATTATTGAGATCGAGAAGGATTTGGGATTCGATATTCATATTGCAGCCTGCGATCTGCTGACGAGTGATATTTTTCAGTATCGTTCGGATGAGAGGTGCAAAACTGCCAGCGTGATTAAACTTCCCATTCTGGTACATGCGGCGCTGCTCGTGGAAGAAGGCAAGCTCTCGTGGGATGAGCAGCTCGAACTGAGACAGGATGAGAAGGTAGCCGGCTCCGGGGTCTTGACTCGGCTCACTGCCGGTTTGAAGCTGTCGATTCGGGATGTCTGCACACTCATGACCATCATTTCGGATAATACCGGCACCAACATGATGATCGTGAGGCTAGGGACGGAGCCGATAAACAACCGGATGCGTCAACTCGGTCTCTTGAAAACTACCTGTTTTCGCAAAGCTTATACGGAAGATACGGAAGCAAGTAAACCGTACGGTCTTGGCGCAGCAACGGCAGGCGAGATGATAGTCTTGCTCAATTTAATTGCCAGCAGGAAGCTGGGCAGCGCAGAGACATCAGCCAATATTGAAGAGATACTGGGCGGCCAGATCTATAGAGACTGTATTCCGCGCTTACTTCCAGAGGAATGGAAATACGCTGGTAAAACGGGGGCTGTCGATGGGGTGCGAAACGATGTCGGCATCATAACCAGAGCAGACGGCAGACGTTTCTCATTGGCTGTTTTCTGCCAGAATGTCTCCGACCTGCGATGGACTGCCGATAATGAAGGACTCCTCGCAATAGCTAATATTTCAAAACTGTTGCTTCTTGGTTAAGATGCTTCACTCGGCGACTGCATACCGCTCTAATTTGTTGACAAGGTCCCTTGTAAGGTGCGCATCTACCAGGATACCACCTTCCTGATATTCGGTTTTATCGACGCGGCCATACTCGTGGCACTGCGCCATCAAATCACTTCGATTGTACGGCAGCAGCACATGCACTTCCACCAGCAGTTCGGAGAGTGTAGCCACTACACGATCCATTAGATCGGGCACACCTACTCCGCTGACAGCACAGATAGCTGCTGAATTAGGTGTCTTGGCAACTAAGTCCTGAATAAACAGCCTGTCCGGTACGAGATCTGCTTTATTATAGAGTGTGATAATAGGCTTATCGCCTGCCCCTAACTCCTCCAGCACCTCCATAACAGCGTTCATCTGCATCTCGTAATGGGGATGGCTGATATCTACCACATGGATCAGGAAATCCGCCTCAATTGTCTCTTCCAGTGTCGCACGGAACGAGGCAATAAGATGTGTCGGCAGGTTCCTAATGAATCCCACCGTGTCCGTGAGAAGAATCGCCCATCCGTCCGGAAGATCGACGCGGCGGGTTGTGGGGTCGAGTGTCGCAAATAACTGTGGATCGGCAAAGACCTCGCTGCCGGAGAGTTGATTAAGAAGAGTAGACTTGCCTGCGCTTGTATATCCTACCAGCGCTGCTGTTGGAAATGGCAGTTTTTTACGATGAACTCTTTGCTGCTGCCTTGTAGACCGAACCTCCCCAAGCTGCGCCTTCAAATCGCTGATAGTTTCGCGAACCTTGCGTCTGTCCGTTTCGAGTTTTGTCTCTCCAGCGCCTCCGCGTACTCCAATCCCACCCTGCTGGCGTTCGAATTTAGTATACAGGTTACCTAGTCTTGGCAGCAGGTAGGTGAGCTGTGCGAGCATCACTTGTAGTTTGCCTTCACGCGTGTGTGCCCGTTGTCCGAAGATATCCAGAATAAGCTGAGTCCTATCAATCACGCGGCACTTTACTGCCTCTTCCAAATTGCGCGCCTGTACAGAGGATAACTCGCTGTCCACAATAACCAGATCAGCCTGTGTATCCTGAACACCTGCATACAGCTCTAATGTCTTTCCTGTACCAATAAAATAGGCAGGGTCGGGCCGATTGCGCCGCTGATAAAACTCCCCTACCACTTCAGCTCCAGCTGTCTCCGTCAGGGCAGTCAGCTCTTCCATTCCATACGGGCGCATTTCTTCATCTTTTTCCACAGATACCAGCATGGCGCGTTCTGCGGAGTATATCTCATGCATTGGTGAAATTTTTGTCATCATTTAGTTTCCCACAATTCGAGTTCACTGTCAAGTTACTTTATCGTTCTCATCAGCCGAACTGCTAAGTGAGATCTATTTCGATATCCCTTATCGCGGGTATGAAATTAAAAACCAGTGAGATTTGCCGAATGTTTGTTCTGGTCCTTTTATTTTAGAGACGTGAACATACCAGGATAATTCTGAGATAGACGGATGTAAATTATGGGATTTTATTATTTTTCCCGCTGGACTACGTAGCTGGTGAGAGCAGTAAAACAGTCTTTCGCTGTGGATGGTGGGAGGCAATCGAGGGCAGTTTCAGATTTTTCTACCTGATCTGCGGCAGCGATCCGAGTTTGTTCGAATGCACCAAGCCCTTCGAGTATTTCACATATATCGAGCACGTCGCCATCAGAAAGTTGATCATTTGCGAAGGCACGAAGCAGAATTTCTTTTTGAGTTTCAGAACCCGATTTCAGTCCGAGCATGAATGGAAGAGTAGCCCTCCCATCTTTCAAGTCGCTGCCCCGAGGTTTACCGGTTACGAGTGGATCGCCGGTATAATCCAGCAGGTCATCAGCAATTTGAAATGCCATCCCCAGCCGGTAGCCGTAGTGGGCCAGTGCGTCTTCGGCGGCTTCATTTGCACCCGCTAAAATGGCTCCACAGCGGCAGCAGCCCTCTACAAAAGTGGCTGTTTTCTTACGAAGAATTTCCAGGTAGTCTTCGAGAGAGAGATTGGAGTTTCCAGTTGCAGATATCTCCATCACTTCGCCTTCACTCATCTCAATCGTAATTTCAGAGACCGTCCGTATTATTTTCAGATCACCATCCATCGCCAGCAGCCGCATTGCCCTTGCCAGCATATAGTCCCCGCTCAGCACTGCCACGCCATTTCCATACACAGCATTTGCAGTAGGCAGTCCACGCCGGGTGGCCGTATTGTCAACCACATCATCGTGAATCAAGGTCGCCATATGAACAAACTCAACCGCTGCGCCAATGTCTGCCAGCCTGCCAGGATCGATATCGGCAGACACAGCACGGGCGGAAAGCGCCACCATGGCAGGGCGCAGGCGTTTGCCACCGGCATTCAAAATATGGTTGGTGAGAGAGTATACGGTGCGTACATCCGAGCCGAGATCACTGTTCATTCTCGCTTCGATTGCTTTAAGATCGGGCGCTACAAAATCCAGGAAGAAAATAGGATGGGTGGAAAGGTTTGCCGGCTTCGTTTTTTCAAACTCTTCTTCTTGATGAGGCGAAACTATGAAAGTGGTGGAACTCATACTTTTTTAACCTGCTTTAACCGCAGAAGATTTCGTTCCGATATGAATACATACGGTTCCGAAGTTAAGATCTTTAATCATGATATCACTCAAGCCAGACTGAAGCATAATCTGTGCCAACTCCTGCCTGGATACGAAAGTCTTCATCGATTCCGGGAGATAGGTATAGGCCTCTTTGCGGCTAAAAAGCCCTCCGATACGAGGCAGCACCTGAAATAGATAGAAGTCGACGAATGGTTTGATGAGCCGGTTTTGCGGGCGATTGAACTCAAGTATTGCCACTTTTCCGCCAGGTTTCACCACTCTGGATAGCTCTGCTACGGCACGATCAATATGGGCCACGTTTCGAATTCCAAATCCGACCGTGGCGGCATGAAATGAATCTGTGAGATAGGGCAGATACTCCGCATTCGCTACCATCATCTCTATCCTGCCACCCGGCGCTGCTGCCACTTTGTTCATCCCATTGCGAACCATCGGCTCACAGAAATCAGAGGCCACCACGTGACCATGCGCACCGACTACTTTCGCGATATCTACTGCGAAATCACCAGTGCCAGTACAAACATCCAGGCAGATATCTCCTGCCTTTATACGGGCCAGTTTCACCGTCCGGCGGCGCCAGGATTTGTCCTGATTGAAGCTGAGTATGGTGTTCAGCCTGTCGTATTGAGGCGCGATTGCGGAGAACATATCTCGCACATAACGCTCTTTACCTTCGGGAAACTTACTGCTCTTCAGCGGCAAACCAGTCGGTGTTTTGGTTGTATTCTCAGCAGCTATAGAATCTTCCTTGCACGATTTCGTATCTACGATCTGTGGCAGGAGTATACCCTTAGTAGCGAAATCTGTAAAGGGTGGATTACCCAAATACTTTATATACATTCACTCATTATCGTTCTAAGCTTATAGATTAGAATCTCAAATCTTATATTTCAATTGGTACAATCGAACCATGGTAAATCGCAGCTAATGCCTGATCGTAATCTTGGTCTGAAAATTTATTTTCGCATCGAATAAGAGGAGAATAGATATTTTCTCCGGCAGCTTTTCCACCTGATTTTATCCAAAGCCATTGTGGATTTATGGGCACAACCTCTGCCTTCCTCCGGTGTTCATAGTAAGGCGGATATTGATCACCACTATAATGATAATCTCCTGTTATGCGCATAGTTAACATAAATTTCTTCGTCTTCACAATAACCAGATCTCCAATCTGCATTTGGTTATAAAGCATCCAAAGAGATCGACCGCCGTTGGTAAAATTACTGCTGCTATTTTCGTGTTTTTTAGCGATTAATTTGGTTATGTCGCTTTCATTTCGAAATGAAGCGTCCCTTAAATCACCACTCTGACCCCATCCTACGCCAATTAAGCCATAGGCAGCACTCCACTGAATAATCTCATCGTAATGTTGTGGAAGATGATGTGCCATTAAACGCCAAATATTCAAGATGAGATCCTTTTTCTACTAAGCGGTATTAAAAAAGATAGATCATGCAAAACGAACTATTATGTTGTCGGCTTCGTTGCAGTGCAGAGCAAGGTGACACCAAAAGGAAAGTGAATATGCGCAGCGAGATGATTTTCTAGAGTGATGATTCCGGTGAGCAGAGAGTTGATAGGAGCAGGAACATGTGGCAGTGCGGCTTGCGGAGGATTATGATGCGGACGGTTAGCATTCATCTTGCGCTGCAGAAAAACCACGGGATAGAGCAGAGTCATGCTGTAGGAGAGATTATCGATGGCGAAACCTGCTTCGGTGAATCGATCATGAACTTCCTGTTTCTGATACCGCCGAAAATGCATCAGCGCATCGTCGTGCTCACTCCACAGCCGGGGGTTTGCCGGAACGGTGGCAATAACTTTCCCGCCAGGCTTAAGCACGCGGTAAAACTCGCGCAAAGCGGCCGCATCGTCCGGCAGGTGCTCCAGCATATCCATCGCAATGAGGGTATCGAACTTGTTCGAGCCGCAGGGCAGATGCATGGCATCGGCGCCAATGAGATGACTGAGGCCCCTGCGGCGTGAAAACTGCAGGGCGAGAGGTGAAAAATCTGCGGAAACCACATTCCCCCAGGGGCTTATGCGCTGCGACATCGCGCCGGTTCCGCACCCAATGTCGAGGATATTCAGAGAAGCGTCTCCAGAATTCGGTACGCCATAGAAACTCTTCATCAGATCCTGAACCAGCCTTAATCGACCAACAAACCACCAGTAGGAATCTTCCAGGCGGTACATGCGCTCATACTCAGCAGCATTCATCTGAGGCGCATCTCAGCGGCTTTGGATACAGGCAAATATCTGGTGAATCGAATTTTAAGAACCGAGGTGACGGTGCGCCATCCATCACGCAGAGGCCGCACTTTCGATCCCTCCTGATGGGCCCATCGGATTGGTACTTCGACCACCCGCAGCCCAAAATGTCTGATAGCTATAAATAGCACTTCGACGTCGAACGCAAAATTATCGAGACGGCATACTCGGAATATCGACTGTGACGCTGCCCTGGTAAACAGCTTAAATCCGCACTGTGTATCGTGTATTCCAGGAACTGCGAATAACTGCACCCACTTATTGATAAGGCGGCCGCCCAATTCACGAATAGCGGACTGTCGCTTTATTAACTGTGAGCCCGGAACATCACGAGAACCAATCGCGACATCAGCACCGTTATCAAGTACTGCTATCAGTTTGTCGATCTCCTCGATCGGCGTCGCGAGATCTGCATCACAAAATAGTACACGCTCTCCCACTGCTCGAAGCATGCCATATCGAACAGCATGACCCTTACCTTTGTTCGGCTGATAAGTAAGCAGTTTTAAATTCGGGCTTGATTCAGCCATCTCGGTAACGACTTGTGCGGTACCATCGCTGCTTCCATCATCAACCACGAGAATTTCATAAGGATACGGCTGTTCGTTGAAAAAGGCAATCATTCGTTCCAGAGAAGCCCCAAGTCGTATCTCTTCATTGTACGCAGGCACCACAATAGAGAGCAGAGGTGATGCGGTTGACGTTTTAAGGCGTGATTGGCTGGATAACAAACTATCTTCTTCAGGAGATGGGCTTTGGCTCAATATACTATCCTTGATTTCTAGCGATGCCGAATGAAAGTATTATATCTTGCATCCCTCTCTTTGTCAAATAAATACCGTATCGAGGGTCCAAATACAGGTATATAAAAATATACGTGTATTATTTTTAAAAAAGTGACCGCCCTCCAAAAAATAGTCGCTGATTTCAGAAAAAAGCACTTGACATCTATATACTCTGGGGTGTATAGTAGACAGTATTGCGTATTAAAATATCGAGGGAGGGTAAAATCGATGACTCGCGGACTAACGGAAAAACAGGAGCTCATACTGAACTTCATTGTAGACTACGTAAACGATATGGGTTATCCGCCGAGTATTCGGGAGATCGGAAATTCATTCAATATATCCAGTCTGCGGGGCGTCACCGTTCATCTTGATGCCTTAGAGCGCAAAGGATTTATCAAACGTGCCAGCACTTCCCGATCCATTACCGTTGTTGGCCGAACAGGCGCTACTGCCCCCACCCGCTACGCCTCTTTCGTTCCGCTCGTAGGTACTATTGCTGCTGGTATTCCCATACTCGCCACACAGAACGTGGAATCTCAGGTTCCTGTTCCTCCCGAAATGCTGCACAATGTAAACGGCGCGTTTGCACTGCGTGTTAAAGGTGATTCTATGATCGATGCCCATATTATGCCAAACGATCTGGTAATTATTAAGCCCCAGGTGAATGCCGAAAATGGAGATATGGTCGCCTGTATGCTGGGTGATGAGGCTACGGTTAAAAACATTATGTTCACACCCAACGGTGTGAGGCTTCTGCCAGCAAATGCCAATTATGAGCCAATCGACATCCGGCGAGAAGACAGCCGTATTATCGGAAAAGTAATCGGGCTCGTACGTGATTACAGTCGCGGATACAAGATATTTTAATTTTGGCGAAGTTCAGTGATTGATTCGCAACACAAGCTGCTTAATCGCTGCATCCGGCGATAATCCAGTTGATATGAGCGAGTAAGAAATTCCGAGCCGCCTGGCATTCGTCTGAATAGAGTGAAGCCAGGCGGACATTTCATCTCGGTAGTCCTCTCCGATATCCCCCAGATTTGTCGTTATCCGAGCGGTGGACTCTGGATCCATAAACTCCATATACTCATTAAATCCTGTAAGGTGCAGCTCTTCAGGAGTCAGTATATGGATGAGTACGACTGTGAATTTCCTCGATAAAAAACTCTGCAGCGATCTGAAAAGCTCATCCATGTCGGTGATCAAATCTGAAACCACAATCAATAAGCCTTTTTCTTTGCACGAAATACCCAGCTTTTTCAGCGCCGCAGGCAATTCCGTCTTCCCCTTCGGCTGCTGCGCTTCCATTTGATTAATAATGGTATAAAGTCGCTGCGTACCGCGTGCAGGCGCTTGATAGTATCCTAATGAATCCGAGACCAAAGCCACGCCGACACGATCTCCACGATGGATGATGAGATACCCCAGTACGCCCGCCACAAGACTCCCATACTCAAATTTGGACTGGCGAAGAGCACTCTGGACTTCTTCATCTACTACACTTGTTTTTTGAACCCATTTCCATCCCCGACGAATCAAGACCTTTTGTTTTTCAGCTCCCCGGTACGCCATCGATGCACTGGCATCCAATACTAGCAGGCAGCTTCGGTCTTTCTCCTGGAGGGAGAGACGGACGTAGTCCCGATCCGATTTCGCGCTTGCTCGCCAGTCCATCATTCGGATATCATCCCCCGGAACATAAGCACGATAGTCTGAAAACTCAGCGCTCGAATCCTGAAATGGTGACCGGTACGAACCGGCATATATTCCATCCGCCAGCGTCTTGACAGCAATATGCAGATTCGCAAATCTATTCAGAAATTCAGGTTTGAGGCTTGTCATTTTAAAGTACGGATCAGCAGGTAATTTTACGGCGATTGTGGAACTATGGCTCATTATACCTAGATTGGCATACCAAGCACAGTTCTATTGTTTGCGAGAATTTCTTACGCGGAAGCGTTCGAATCTGAGAGGCAGTTATGGCACATACAATGCACGTCGTTTCACATACCCACTGGGATCGCGAATGGTACCTCACTTTTCAACAGTTCCGGATGCGGCTTGTCGACCTTATCGATAACCTGCTCGATCTGCTGGATCGTGATCCAGAGTTTAAATATTTTAATCTTGATGCCCAGACTATTGTCCTCGAAGACTACCTCGCCATCAAACCACAAAATCGCGATCGGCTTACTGCACACATCCGGGCAGGCAGGATTACGATAGGACCGTGGTACCAGCTAAACGATGAGTTTCTGACGAGCGGTGAATCGACTATAAGAAGCCTGCTTGCGGGTCATCGGATTGCAAAAGAGTTCGGAGCTTGTATGAAACTCGGTTATCTGCCAGATCAGTTCGGAAATCTCTCTCAGATGCCGCAGATTTTCAGAGGCTTTGGAATTGATAACGCTATCCTGGGTCGCGGACGTCAGATTTCAGGCGACCAGAAGATGGAGTTCCTCTGGGAGTCGCCGGATGGATCTCAGGTTACTGCTTCGCTCATGGCGTTCTGGTACAACAATGCGCAGCGGTTTCCGGCGGAGATCGATGAGGCATTGAAATACACGGAGGGCATTCGAGATCGGATGTCCGCAAAGTCAGCGATTTCTCATTTGCTCCTGATGAACGGTGTCGATCATTTAGAAGTGCAGCAGGATCTTTCCCCTATTCTGTCGTCTGTCAATCAACGGCTTCCGGAAACAGATAAGTTAGTCCACTCCACGCTTCCGAAATACATTGACGCGCTCAAACAGGAAGTTGCTGAAAAGAATATAGCTCTTGAAAAGCGAGTCGGTGAACTCCGGGATGACCGCGGCGGTTCGTGCCTGGCGGGAGTTTTATCCACGCGCATGTACTTGAAACAGGCGAATCATCGCTCACAGATTCTCCTGGAAAAATATGCCGAGCCACTCTCTGCCTTTGCGCATCTCACGGGCGATTTCAAATATCCCTATGATATGCTCCTGTACACCTGGAAGCTGCTGATGCAGAATCACCCGCACGATTCGATATGCGGCTGTTCGGTCGATCAAGTGCATGCTGAGATGATGCCCCGATTCCAACAGGTAGATCAGATTGCGGACGAACTCATCATCCGATCGACGCGCCACATCGCAAATCAAGTAACGCTCCCGGCATCTCATAAAGAGGCCGAGGCCGATTCGAACCAGCAGGATATCACGATGCTGGTGGTTTTCAACACCTTGAACTGGAAGCGCACCGATCCGGTTAAAACGAAACTGGAATTCCCGCTTGGCCCTGAAACTCGCGGTAATCCGCCGAGGGATGACAGTAAACAGATCCCGGGCTTTAAAATCCTGGATGAGAACGGAATTGAAATCCCATTCGCTGTGACAGATGTATCCATTAAAATGAAAGCTGTTTTCTCTCCGGTGAAACTTCCATTGGATCAGTGGGTTCAGGAGTACTCCATTGAATTCATCGCCCACGATGTCCCGCGCAATGGCTACAAAAGCTACACAGTACATCCAGAAAAGTCGATGCCGCAATATGAAGTATATGAAGACCATAAACCATTCTTCCCTATTTGCAAGTTCGAAGATGTCGGGGAAGTGGGAGATGAGTATTTACATCGGAGCCCTTTGAATGATCACACGATCATTTCTGCAGATCTCCTATCACATGAAAAAAGTAAAAGAAGTAATGCAGTGTGTGCCCGCGTGAAATACCAATTTGATATGAATATTCCTGCATCTTCAAATAATTCTGAACGAAGCGCAGAAACTAGCATATGTCCAATCGGGATCGAATTGACGTACTGGAAAGATTGTCCGCGTATAGATTTGAAAGTAGATATCGAAAATAATGCCAGAGATCACAGGCTTCGGTTATTATTCTTAACTGCAAATCCAATGACTTCAAAATGTTACTCTGAAAGTACTTTCGATGTAATTGAGCGCATACCTGATAAAGATGCAGTGCGTACTGGGGCTGCGCCTTTTCATCCTCAGCAACAATGGACGGATGCAACGAGAATGTTTACAACAAGAGAGGGATTACAAAAAGTTCATGGAACTTCAGTTATAAATAGCGGCCTGCCGGAATATGAGCATATAATTACAAATCATACCAAATCAGTTACAGGCTTTTTTGCCGTCACTTTGTTAAGATGCGTCGGATATCTTTCACGAAGGGGTGATGGACCGCAGTTTGAGACACCGGACGCGCAGTGCCTGGGGAAACATACGTTCGAGCTATCGGTTTATAAGCACGATGGCGACTGGCTCGAAGCAAAGGTGTGGCAGCAGGCCCATCAGTTCAACACTCCGTTGAAATCAGTTCAAACCACGGTAAAATCAGGTGATCAGCGAACTCTTCCATCGTCGAAATCGTTCATCGAAATTGAGTCAGAATATTTAGTGGTGACTGCTATCAAGCGGGCAGAGGATGTGCCGAACAGGACGATAGTGCGTTTCTACAATATTTCGGAATGCGAAGTAGAGTTTACTACGGTTCGTTTTCCAGAAGCAAAATCAGCTTCATTGCTCAATTTGAACGAAGAAATTCAGTCACCGCTTAAAATGGATGGTGAGGGATATGCGGCGGTAGAAAATATCAAACCAAAACAGATTATTACTATTGGATTTGATTTGTAATCTGCGGTTCAATACACCGGGTTAAAAATCGGGGCAATAAACGGGCATTGAAATTCCAGCGCTGCTATTAAGCAGAAATTATTTAAGGAGAGAAGAAACGGTGGGTAAAACTTATAAAATCGGAATTGCATGCATGTCTCACGATCATGTATGGGGCGAGCTGCAGACCTGGAAAAAGATGGAAAATGTCGAGATCGTGGCGGCAGGGGATGACGAGCCCGCACTTCTGGAAAGAATCAAAAGCGAATTCGGTGTTCAAAAGCTCTATAACTCATACCAGGAGATGATCGAGAAAGAAGAATTGGATATAGTCCAGGCAGCGGGCGGAAACAGCGAAGGACCTGGTATTGTCGAGGCGGCTGCAGCGAAAGGAATCCATGTCATCAGCGAAAAACCGATGGCTTCCACGCTCGCAGGCGCAGAGAGGATGAAAGCTGCGGCAGAGAAAGCGGGAACTCTCCTGCTTATTAACTGGCCTTCTGCGTGGCACTCCACCTGGCAGGAGCTGGAGCGGCGCGTGCTGGCAGGAGATGTCGGCGAAGTTCGGTTCACCCGCTATCGAAGTGCGCATAGCGGCCCCGTGGCTATCGGATGCCACCCGAGCTTCATTCGTGATCTTACCACGCCCGAGATCAATGGCGCAGGCGCATTGATGGACTACTGCTGCTATGGAGCCAAATTAGCGGCTCGGCTTATAGGTCGGCCAGTCAGTGTAACAGGTCAGCGCGGTTTTTTCGGAACAGAGCCAAAGTATGCGGCATCCGACGATAATGCAGTGATTATCGCAAAATATGAACATGCCTTCGCGAGTTGTGAGGCAAGCTGGACTCAGCCAGTGGAGTATCTC
>JBBRDM010000140.1:0-15071 GCA_038203935.1 Chthonomonadales bacterium | reverse complement strand
CCGATGAGCTGGCGCTGCTGCCAAACACTCCGCCTAATGTATACAGCAGCGTTCATAACGCCCTGGTCAGCTCCATTATCGCCGGTCAGCCTTTTGCAACATGGACCTGCGGTAAGATAGCTTCTGGCCGGTATGGAGTGGATATCTATTCACCCGGAAACGGCACTGTGCCAAGAAATATTGCCGCCATCACAGATCTGCTTCCACACTCGAATGTAACGCGAGCGCTCGTGCGGGTTAGCTGGGGAAACCCTGGCAGAGCACCCGGAGTTCCAGGCACTGTTGTGTCCAGCGACGGCCAGCAGTATAATACGATAGTTTTAGGAAATGGAAATGCGGATACAGGCGGCATTAACGACCCGAAGTTCAGCCGTATATTTATTGTCGATCTTGGCCAGTCCGGATGGATTCACTTATCCGGAGGCGGTCTGAGCGCAGCTTCTTTTCCATTCGATGGATTAGGAAGTGACCAGATCACAGTCAGCATCTTTGCGCTGACTCCTGACGATCCGAACGATACTATTTATGGGGGACGCAAGCCGCTCGTAACGGCAGACGCCGTACGATTCGTATCTCAGGCATATCTTACTGCCGCAGATACATCCCCTGCGCTTCCACCGACAACACCGGTGACGCTGACTCGATCCGCTGCGCCTGCATTTACCATTGCGCCGTACGGCAGAATACTGGCATCGACAACCGGAACCAACAAAATCAATACCGCTCTTCAAACGTCAGGCGGCGTCGAGCCATTGGTCTATCTGGCACGTGAAGAGGCGACCCCGGAGAACGCGCTCACCACCCCGCCTCTGAGATCGTATGCAGATCCAACGAAAGCTAGTTCGGGCACGGCTGCCGACCCGACTGCTCTGACAACTGTCCCAGTCTTCTACTGCCTGGATAACCGCGATGGAGACTCTATTGTCGGTGGCGGACTGATCACTTCTGTCGCTAAAGTAGTCTGGCGATATGTCGGGCTTGCAGACAGCAGCAGCGGGATTACTCCGAATGCCGGCGGCGGAACCTCGAGCGTATCTCCACTATTGGCGAATGTCCGATGCCGCGACGGCGTCGTTCGGCCGATGATTTACTTTTCCACAACCAGCCCGAACGGATCAGTCGGACATGTCTATGCTCTTGACGCTTATGGCGATTTCAGTTCTCAGACAACGACCGCTTACTGGACGTATCCCTCGTATCGTCCACTGGAAACGAACCATCTTGCGACATTGAATGCAGTCTCGTATGATCCAAACTATACAGGCTCCATCAAAGGATTTTACCCGGCTCCGGGAGCGGGTTTCAATGCGGTTGCCGATCAGGCGAACACATTCATTCCTGTGAATGCAGCTCAAAAGATTCCAAGACAGTATTACGATGGCGATCTTATTCCCGATATCAATGGAAATATAGTCGTCAAGCAGGATACCCAGGTGAAATTTGGAGGGGTGCAGGGTGCGCCAATCCTTATCGATGATCCCGATCATCTTCCAGGTGGCATAGATCCGAATCCTTTCGCTCCGCAAATACTGGTGATTCCTAATGCGAATGGCCGGATAGTCGCACTGGATGCAGGCGGACGTGGCGACTATACCCTGGGCACGAACACAGGGTTCTCCGGAACCACGCAGCGTATCTACACCTGGCCAAGGCCGGCGGGTGACTACTACCATGCAGATCAGAATATTAAGGCAACCGCCAAGGGGTACACTGTCGCTAATCCCTATCTGGATGATGCCAGTAAAACATCCTTCCCATCCTCCCTGAGTTTCGATCCAGCGGCAGGGGCGGCCAGTAATATATTTGCCAGCGCGGGTGATGGGCATGTCTATGGGATCTATCCGGGACACGACGCGATCTTTAACAACTTTACCAGCGGTACCCCGCCATTCCTGAATCGAGTGAGCTGGCTCTATCCGGAAACGAGTAACTCACTGGGAGCGGCGCCCAGCACTCCGGTAATTTTCAAAAATAATCTCTACTTCACTTGCTCGGGTCGAGTCTATTCCGTGGCCGAGTTTGCTCCGGCAGGCACTGCCCCGGTGGTGAATACACTCACCTGGGTCTATCCATTCACCAGTAATCCGCCGCAGCCAGTCGCAGGCGATGCCACTACAACCGCGCTGGAACCGGGCTTCCGTGGCAATGCCCCGATGGTTTGGAGCCCGAAACTGTTGGACCCGGCGAGCACTCTGCCGGATGTCTGTTATGTGGTGCAGAACTCGGGTACGGTCTATGCCCTGAATGCGGCCCCGACCGGCCCGAACACCAAAGCAACTACTGTTCTGGCGACTGGAACCAGCACTACGGGAGCGAATACGAACTGCACTCCGACCGCAGGAATGATTACGGTGCAGACCGACCTGCGTACCGCTAATCTGCCGAACACTACTTCCAGCGTACCTTCGCTATTCTTTGCAGATGACGACGGATTTGTGAACGCGCTCGCACTCAATTCGATTGACGATGGAACCGGAACAGGCAAGCAGATACTGCCCCTGGTCTGGCGATGGCAGGACACTGCCAGCGGACGCAATGCATCGGTCGTAACGGTGGGCGGAGATAAGTTCAACGGAACAACACTGCTGCCAAGCCAACTGACCGGACTCGCCCATGGGATGATGTATGAAGGGGATCTGGGCGGTCAGCTTCGCGCTTATGGAATACCGGCTGTCAACCCCACAACAGGAGCAGTAGGCGGAACGACCGGTCCTGGCGAACCCGCACTAGGGCTGAGCACCGACGGCACTATAGATTTCGATATCCGCGGAGTTGATGTCTATACGAAAGCTGATTACGATAAAATAGCGATGCCCCAGGGAACGCCCTTAGCTAAAACGAAATCTCCGAATGTTAGAACGAACGGCGCTGCATGGGGAAATGGGCAGACGCTGGCTTCTCCATCAGTGGGTAATCTCGGGCCGGGTACCAATAATGCACTGGCGGCCGATTGGGGTGAGAACCTGTACGTAGTCGCCTGGGGCGTCTACCACGCACAGGACAGCAAAGTAGGGCCTAACCCGAATCCCAGCACAGGTCCTCCCACTTTTACCGTTACATTCCGGATGGCTCAAAGCGGTTCACGAGGGACAACGGTTCCTGCCAGTGTTCCTACAGCAGTATATGGCAATGGCTTTCCTGGTGATATTGGTTTGAGCAAAACCACTGCCGGTGATACAAACGATTTGGCTAATAATCCTGGCCTCCTGCAAATATGGGGCAAAGATTATACAGTTAATAATGCATCGGCTGCTGCGCTCACAGGAGCAGCAAATAATGTATATGGCTGGGTAGCAAAAGCCGTAATCCCAATCGATCCGACTTCTACACTAAAATATACGCCTAGTTCTACTAACTACCCCGTTTCTGTTACCGTTAGTATGCGCCAGACGGTACATCTCAACGGAGCTGCAGTGGCTGTTGCTCTGAACACGCCTTCCGTTACCATGAATGCCGGGCAGAAGGACTACGTTGGTAAATCTGCCAGCTTGATTGGAACGACGGTGAATCAGGCGAATACGCTGGGGCAGATTCGGCCAATCTATATTACCAATCCTCTGGCGCTCACAGTTCGTGGCCAGAACGGTAACATTGTTCAAATGGGTAACAATGAGCCGAACATCATCGGCTGGGGCCCGGACATCAACAATATTCCGCTGAACCTGCGGCCTGAAGTTCTTGGTAACGGCAATGCGGTGCTCAATCCCGCAGCAAATGCTAATCAAGGAACACCGAAGGCGTTGTTTGCTCCTGTACAGATGGCTCAGGATGGATCGGGATCCATTTACAAAGCAGCAGGCGTAACCAATAACTTCGCAACGATGCTGCTGACGGATAGAAGTAAGCTGTTCAACTCGACTGGCCGTAAAATGGTGGTTCAGTCTCATGCGCAGGCTCCAAGCTGGCGCGGTGGGCCAACCTCCGTCATGAACCCTCTGCCGTGGGAAAAGATGCCCTCGGATGGTTTCAATACCAGCGACTATCCGGCGATTCCATCTTCGAGCATCAGCATGCTCACGCAGGGTGGCCAGGACTTGAGTTCCGGACAGGCAGTTTTGGAAGCGCCGAATGTAGTCGCCGACCCTATTAATCCTTCCGGGGTATCTATTACGACGCTGCATGCAACTCCGGTACAGCTCTCTGTAAATGTGCCGAAATACCAGCCAGCGAATGTCAACCGTGGACAGATCAGCTACACCTATAATGGGACGACATACAAGTTCGGTTCAACTTTTACAGATATCCATGGAAGCATCCTGGGTACCAATAACAATAATCAGATGATCGGACCGATGCACCTGGATGGAACCACTCCAGAGTTTGGATTCCCTGCGGGAGGATATCTGGCGGAAGCGATTGTCCGCACCGTGCCGCCTGGCGTACAGACCAGTGTGTACAATCCTCAGACTGCTTTCGACGACTCCAGAAGCAGCGCTGGCACAAGCGTAGTGGACGACGCTTATAGAGCTTTTGAAATTGGCCTTTCCGTTGCCCCGCGGGTGAAATTAGAAGTTAAAGAACAGGTTATTGACCTGAAAAAACTTCCTCAAGGCACCGGTTACTCTTCAAAAGTAGTAGGCGCTAATGTGGCTCCATTCTATTCTGCACCATTCGCGCCAACGATGCCGGGCGCCGTCTCACCCTGGGACGACCCCACAAAATATGGCGTTTTCTTCCAGCCGTTCACGCTGATGAGCAGCAGTAATATCAATCTGGTGGATCTGCGCATAGCCAAACTGCTGGGAGCGCCGAATGCCGCAGTCAATTCTGCGTCTCTTCTCACTTACCCTGGAAATGGCAATGCGATCTCTGCGCAGCTAGTGAGCGACGAAGTCAACCGATTAAGTAACCAGCCGCTCTATGCTGTTCCATTTGTAGATGGCAGCGCAAATGCCGGTCTCGGAAATATCGGAATAGCTTCTTCTTTCGACCATATCAGCAGCCATAGCCAGCCAGGAACCCTGGATTTTAAGGATAACTGGCTCTGGCAAAATAACGCAACGCCAAACGGAATCCCGAACCCCAACGTATTCGGGTCGGATATCAATGCAGCAATTTCGGCGGGACTGCCGGCAAGCGTGTTCTCCAGTTGGAAGGATGGTTTCCAGCCGTTCCCGACTCTGCATAAACCGCTGCCGGGTGATTCGAACGATGGAACTACTGCTATGATTCCCGATACTCCGTCGAATGCAACGGTGACGGTGCAAAGCGCCCAGCCCAGAATCGGAGTGGCTGTACCTCTGGGAACACCTTCAGGTACTTATTACGCGCCGATCTATCCTTTTGAGGATGAGACACCTATTCAGTGGAGAGAGTGGCTTTCCTCATCGAATGCGAATACAGCCATTGGAACGGATCATGACGGCATATTGAACGTAGCCGTATCACCGGGCAGCTCCAGGCCAGATGGCACGCCAGTCGAAAACTATGCAAATCCGACATTCAAGCTTCAGCTTCAAGTTACGGAAGCCAGACTGACCAGCGGAGTGACGCCGGGTACACTCAGCCAGATCGATACCTTTGATCCAACTGATCCGACAGTTCTTTCTGCTCAGGAGAGAATCAACCAGCAGGCGAGTATGAACACAATGCCAGCCGTGCTGCGCTTCCCAACGGCTACGAATTCTGATGTATGGCTCTACTTTGCTACCAACAGGCAGCAGGCAGGCAGTCCTTACTGGAATGCGGGTGGAATATATCCGAATGCGCCTGGCTCACTGGCGTATACCAGGCTTCCAAGCCCGGTAGGCGGAAGCCCGGCAGGAAACGATTTCAACTTTAGCTTAGCAGGCACCCGTATCAATAACGGAGTGGATGGAAGATGGTGGGGCGTCCCAGGCAGCAACGCCACATACGGACTGTTCCCATATCTATCCACGCTCAACAAGCTCTTCCCGTCTACTCAGGCGGAAGCGGTGGCGGCTGCCTTCAATCCTGGAATCGTCCCGCCCTATCTGCCCGGCACACTGGCTCCGCAATCGGTTAAATTCTCAAATCCGGCAGCCACTGTAGCTATCCAGGTAACAGCTAACGGAGTTATCCGACCTGATCCCGGTGGGGAAGCATGGCTCTTCTATCAGGGAAATGGGGATAAGAGCAGGCCGACTTTCGCACAGAGCCCGGCATCTCAGCAGACGGAGTCGAGAACTTTCTACTCCTCTCTGAATGGCAATGCTAAAGGGGTGCCGACTCAGGCATTCTCTTTCCTGAATGATCCGGCGCTGGCAAAACTCAGTCCAAAACCACTCGAAATCAGTTTCGATGCGGACGCAGGCGGACCAGCACAGAAACTGCTCTATCTTTTCTGGCACTCAGGAAGCAATGGCCAGACAGCCTTGTACTACGATTTTAACCCGAACGTATCCGGTACCACGGCCGCCTTGGAAGCGGGCTGGTATCAGCAGGCGGCAGCCAACAGTGACATCATCGCTACTGGCGACCGCAAGCTGGATCCGCCAGGCGGGCTGGTATGGCAGAGTGATCCGTATCCTGTCTACACCAGAGTAACCGATCCGACAACGGGCAGTGTGGTGGATGCAATCGACATCTACTACACCGGAGTGCTTCAGAATCGACAGACAGTCGAGGTTCTAAAGAGCAGATATAAAATCAATCGAACTCCGCCTGCAACAGGCACTGATCCACCACTGGGCGCATTGTCGCTGATGAGGCTTCCTACCGTTATTAATGAGACGCTTACTCGTGTTGGCGGAACGAATACCTACTCGGCCAGAGATGCATCCTGGGTGCTTAGAAGCGGTAACACAATCTCAGACAATATTCAGGTTGACCTGGTGAGGCAGGGAGTTACTTATCATCTCAATAGCAGGCCGAACATTGCAGAATCTGCGGCGGATGTAAATGGATTGTCCACTTTCATTCAGAAGGGCCAGTTCGATCCAGCGTCCGGACTTATCACTTACGATCTGGCAAGCAGAGATGCACTTGGAGTCGACTCGGGAGTATTCTCCGGCGGCCATTTGATCGTTGACTCTCGCTCGGGAAATGTGAGCTTCCCCAATATTACTCCCCAACGCGGGGATAGATTGATGGTGAGCTACACGCCACAGGTCATGCGGGTAGATGTTTCTCGCGACGATTCGAATGTTATCCGAACACCTGCGTTCCTGAACAGTAATCTAGCGAACGATCCCGGGTTAGTATCGCTGCCGTCGATCTCTTCGGTAGGTAATAACACCAATCCCGTAGCTATCATGGATCGCGGTCCAAATCCAAGGGCACAGTTGGTGTCGCCGGTAGTACTGTTCAATACAGCCTCGGTGCCCCCGGTGAATAGATTATGGGTACTCTACCACAAGACTGATCCATCTTCGGTAAAGTCGTCTGCCATCTACTATAAAGCTATGAGATTGATGGTGCGACTCCCAAGACCGGTAAGGCTGACAGTGGCAAATGCACAGGGCAACCAGGCTATCCAATCGGTACAGGTAACTCCCGGAGTGGGCGGTCATGCAGTTGGCCCTTATGAAGTAGACTATGCGCGCGGTAGAATATATTTTACCGAGCAGGATGAGGGCAACATAATCAGCGTGACTTATAGCAGCTCGGATCCGGCTGCCCCAAACTACAATCAACTCGTCTATCGTGTTGCCTGGGGAGATGAGGTAAGTGTCACCGCTGGGAATGAAACTACTCATGAGGTGATCATGCCGATGGACTCGGTGGTTAATGAAGGTCAGGTATCCGCGTTCAAAGATCCATTCGCAGATAAGATGTGGATATTCTGGACAAGTACTCGGTCGAGCACGACGGATCTCTACTATCAGACTCTATCGCCACAGTTCTATCCTAATGTAAGCAACGAGCACTAGAGGTCTATCAACCCGAATCAAAACCCCGCACTCTGAATAGAGTGCGGGGTTTTTCTTTGATATATCGGATTCATTCAAGCTGATTTTCCCGCTGCGCTTACTATCCTTACATACGAAAATATAATTTCACGTTAGAAAAAATAAGAGCGGAGGTAAAATCCCGATATTTCGAAATCAGAAATATCGGGATTCGGCGTGCATTGAACAAAGGAAGTTTGTCAACTTAAACAGGTTCTGGGGTTCTGTCCACAATTCCAATATCACTAATAGGGATAGTTGTGGACATTTTGGCCGGTTCCAGCAGCATCTCTTTGGTGTATAGGAAATCGTCACGAGTGTAGTCTGCCAATTCAAAATCTTTACGCAGCACGATCGCGCCGGTGGGGCAGGCATCCTGGCAGTATCCGCAGAAGATACATCGGATCATATTGATATCGTAGACGGCTGCATAGCGTTCACCGGGTGATACGCGGTTCTCATCTGTATTTTCCGCCGCTTCCACATTAATGCATCTCGCCGGGCACGCTCCCGCGCAGAGACTGCAGCCGATGCATTTTTCCAGTCCATTGTCGTAGCGGGTGAGTACATGCCGCCAGCGTGAACGGGGATAGGTCTCGCGCTTTTCTTCCGGGTACTGCACGGTCTCTGTAGGACGAATACGAGCCACCTGCATATTGAAGTGCTTGATAGTGATCCCAAACCCGGTGGCAAGAGCTTTGGCGCCATCGGCGAACTCTTCGATCCCAGTTTTGACGGTATTGGCTGCTTTCAGCGCGCCCGTAAGAAATTCTGGCACCGCAATCGCATGGCTTTCCACTTGAGCAATTTCCGCCGAAGCTTCCTCGCGAATGTCGGTGCTTTTTTCCGCTTTCTGAAGTTCTTCAGACATTATTTACTCCCGGCTGGTTGGTTCGAAGCCATCAAAGGGGCAAGCTCGATGAGTTTGCCAGAACCCTGCGCTTTAATCTTTTCCTGAAGCCTTATCACAGCGTAGATAAGCGCATCAGGGCTGGGCGGACATCCCGGTACGTAGATATCGACCGGTACGATCTGATCGACCCCCTGAATGACAGCATAGTTGTTATATACTCCGCCGGACGAGGCACAGGCCCCCATGCTGATAACCCACTTTGGGTTCGGCATCTGATCATAAAGATGTCGGAGTACCGGTCCCATTTTGGTGGAGACCCTGCCGGCGACGATCATGACATCTGCCTGGCGCGGGGAGGCGCGAAATACTTCTGTTCCAAAACGGCTGAGATCGAAACGGGAGGAAACGGAAGCCATCATCTCGATAGCGCAGCATGCCAGTCCGAAGGCCATCGGCCACAGGCTGTTTCGTCTGCCCCAGTTCACAAGTTCGTCAAGTTTGGCGAAAACTGCCGGCTGGCCTCCCGGCCCGAAAGTCGGCATAGGTGTCGCTGAATCGTGTACCGAAATCTCTGTAACGGATCGTGCCATCTGAACAACTCCCTCAACAAATCTTTATCCCACAAATATGTTAATCGACTGTGTTATCAATTTCACAAACTTTCACTTCATTTATTTTACCTTACCCAATTCAAATATGCAGCATCCGTGTTCTATTATCGGGTGATGGAAGTACAATTTACTCCTTGTATATAAGACTATTATGATTTATTCCCAAAATCGATTAGTTGATCTGGATCATTTTTATTTTATGCACATCTTCTATCGCAGACTCGTAACTGCATCATAGACAGGATTGGCAGGAAATAACTTTGCGAATCGCTTTTTCGAATATACTTTAATAGGCAGGATCGCTCGGATTTAATATCTTCGCCAGAAGTCAGCTGGGATATTCCGATGATCTCCTCTTTTCTGTACTTAAAAATTTAATAAGCGAACATAGGCAGTATAGTTCAGCACAGAACTCTGGAATTCATGTATAATAATTAGGACGTTTTGTAACCAGCTTGAGGAGTAATTTTACGTATGTATAATCCGCAGAATCCGCTCATTGTCCAGTCCGATCGAACCGCCCTGCTTGAAGTGGACAATTCGCGATACGAAGAGTGCCGAGATCAGCTCTCTGCCTTCTGCGAACTCATAAAAAGTCCCGAACATATCCATACTTATCGTGTCACGGCTCTTTCCATGTGGAATGCACGTGCTGCCGGGATGAGCGCTGAGGATATGGTAACGATTCTGAATGAGTACAGTAAATATGATGTTCCAGGCAACATCCTTCACGATATCCGAGACTACGTCGGCAGGTATGGCCGTCTGAAACTTATAAAACAGTCCGGGCAGCTGCTCCTCCGAGCAGATGATAACCTGCTAATGACTGAAATCCGGCACACCAAATCGCTGCAAAAATATCTGCTTGCCAGTATAGACGCCCGTACAGTTGAGATTCCACTGCTCGAGCGAGGCAGGCTGAAACAGGCTTTACTAAAAATCGGCTTCCCGGTAGAAGACCTCGCCGGCTATACGGATGGGGCACATCTTGAACTGTGCCTGCGGGAGGTTACCAGAAAAGGCGTTCCATTCCTGCCTCGTCCTTATCAGGAGGATGCGGCTTCTGCGTTCTGGGCTGGCGGCTCAGCTGCTGGCGGCAGTGGTGTTCTGGTGCTGCCCTGCGGCGCCGGCAAGACGATTATTGGAATGCAGGCCATTGCAAAAGCACAGATGCAGACTCTCATCATCGTTACGGGAATTACAGCAGCAAGGCAGTGGCGTGATGAAATTCTTGATAAAACAAACGCAACTGAAGATATGATCGGAGAGTATAGCGGCGAATGTAAACTCATACGTCCCATCACGATTGCCACCTATCAGGTGCTGACAGCCAGGCGGGATCCATCGAAAGCCAAAGGAAAAAAGAAATCGACTGAAAATGATGATCATTCGGCTATGGAAGTGGAGATGGATACATGGGGTGCCGCCGAATTCAAGCCGGACACGCCCGAGCAGGCAGAAGGCTATCTCAACCTCGACCTTTTCAGCCGGCAGGATTGGGGGCTGATAGTCTACGACGAAGTCCATCTGCTGCCTGCGCCAGTTTTTCGGATTACGGCGGAAATCCAGGCGAAGAGGCGTCTCGGTTTGACGGCAACCCTGGTGCGTGAAGATGGCAGAGAAGACGATGTATTTTCACTGATCGGGCCGAAGAAAGCAGATGTGCCGTGGAAGGTGCTGGAGAAGCAGGGCTGGATAGCCACAGCTATCTGTACGGAGATACGCGTTCCATTGGCCGAAGAGTGCCGTCTGGAGTACGCAATTGCTGAGCAGAGGGATAAGTTCCGTATTGCTTCAATAAACCCTGTTAAAGAAGATATAATCGCGCAGCTTATCGAGAGGCATGCAAACGATAATATACTTATTATCGGGCAGTATTTGGAGCAGCTCGCGAGCATCACTGATCGGTTCCAGGCTCCGGTTATCACTGGGAAAACACTGCAGCGAGAGCGAGAGAAGATATATGCAGCCTTCAAAAGCGGTGAGATAAAACTGCTTATCGTGTCTAAGGTAGCTAACTTTTCGATCGATCTGCCGGATGCGAATGTTGCTATTCAGGTAAGTGGAACGTTTGGTTCAAGACAGGAAGAAGCGCAGAGGCTGGGAAGAATTTTACGCCCTAAACAAGATGGCAATTCAGCACACTTCTATTCCATAGTAACCCGCGAGACTAGAGATCAGGATTTTGCGACTCACAGGCAGCTGTTTTTAACGGAACAGGGCTATCGATACGAGATTGTGGATGCCGAGAAAATGAATGAGCCGGCAGTTATTTGAAAATCTTGGGATGCTTGATTCCGCGTTCTTTAAGCAGGCTTGCAAGCTGCTCTTCTAATCGTTTTTTCTGAAGTTTGCCGGAAGGATCGAAGCGGTCAAACTGAAGCGCATCGCGTGGAATCAAGAACTGGAACGTAGTCAATTTGAACTGGGGATTCGTCGTAATAGTATTCTCGTAGGTGAAGAGAGTTTTCATTTTGGCTTGCTGAACATCCGGTGGCGTTTGTAAGTCCGTCGATTTTTTTGGAGCTGCTTCTGTATCCAGCTCATCCAATGCATCTCCTAAGACATGTTTTTCTTCATCTGGCGCTGCAGCGATTGGTATTTTCTCAATGGAAAGCCGAAGCAGCAGATGTGTTTCTGCATCGAGAGTTAGCCTTACATTAGTAGTTTCATACTGTGATGTCATTTTCATAAGAATGTTGTCAGTAGAGCTGCGGTTCTTGGAGATGTTATCCTCCATCTCTACGGACTGTACTAAATTCTTTATGTCTTTAAATGGATTGTTACCCATCATCATCATCAGCTCGAGGCCGGTGGTCATGTTTGCGAGCTTGTAAAAGTCTCTCAGACGGCCAGGCGCTTTTTCTTTGGTATAAGTGTTCTTGGCCTGCTGGTAGCTGAAGAAATTTACTCCATCGCTAATCCATTTTTCCATTCCTGCAGTGTCATGATCCCCATTTTCTCTCGTTTCGACCGCAATCAAGTTAGGTGCCTGAAACGCAATTTTTGAGGTGCGTGGAAGCAGGGATTCGTCTTTACCATTCTCAGATTTAATCGTGTTACCGGATGCAAATGCAGCATCTATAGGAACCATGGAAGAGTGGTAAACAGTTTTCTGCTCTAGAACGGTGAGTGCAGCATAGCTGTCGGCCATCTCCTGTATAAGTTCTATCGCGCGTGGGGAGTATGAGCTTCTATCCGTTGCAGCGGATGATTTTGCCGGGTTGGAGGTGGAAAGTAAAAAGATGGCAAACGATCCAAATGCAAACCATTTTGCCTTATGCTTCCTGCCGCTTATTCGGCCCGCATTACTATATTGCCCATAATGAAACCGCGATATTTCAGGCAGTACTTGGGCAGGGAGATAATCCGTGTAGGAGATACCTCTTTCCGAACGAGGCGCGATGGAAAGAAAGAAGCGGGTCAGGCAGTTAGATAGAATCATATCCTTAATTTCTGTGATTCTAAAATCAACGAGGTTTTCAGTCCTCGATAGGAGATCGCGGTTTCCATAAAACATCGGGGACACCGTTTCGATGATTGGCAGTGCGAGCCAGTACAAAAAGCAGATCGGACAGGCGATTCAAATAGTGCAGAATAGCCGGATTGAGCGGGGGATTACCCTCTCCAGCTTCCGCCTCCTCTAGAGTGACAACCAATCTTTCCGCCCTGCGGCAGATGACTCTTGAGGTATGAAGCGCAGCTGCAAGCGCATGCCCTCCGGGAAGAATGAAATTTCGAAGCGGCTGTAGTTCTGCTTCGAAATGGTCGATGGCCATTTCCAGCTGCTCTATCGCTTTTGCTGGAACGCGCGAAATATGGCTGCTGGCAGTTTTCCCAGCTGAAGGTTCAGGAGTGGCAAGATCAGCGCCTAAATCGAACAGCTGATTCTGAATTTGCTCCAGCATCGTATCTATTTCAGTATCCGGCTGTAGTGTACGAGCAGTGCCTAAAGCGGCGTTGAGCTCATCTACTGCGCCGAATGTTTCGATACGAATACTGTTTTTCAACACCCGCTGGCCGCCGAACAGTCCGGTTGTCCCGTCGTCGCCAGTGCGGGTGTATATCTTGAATGTCATTGGGATATCGATTACTTGGTTTTAAAGAAATCGGCATTCAGGGGAATGTAGTTTTCCCACTGTTTGGGCACATCACTGTCGGCAAAAATAGCGGTTACGGGACATTCCGGCTCGCAGAGACCGCAGTCGATACATTCGTCCGGATTGATGAAAAGCATATCGTAGCTGGTTCCATCCTTCTCATAGATACCTTCGTGGATGCAGTCTACCGGGCATACCGTCACACAAGATTTATCTTTCACACCGATACACGGTTCGGTAATAATATACGCCATCTAACGAGCCTCCTGAGCAATTAACTGGTTTAATTTAGACGAATCGAGAGCATATTCCTCCAGTTAATCCGAAGAACCTGGGCTCCCTGCAGCTGTGCAGACAGGGAAAATCCGTTGAAACGCTCCGTTCATACCCCTTTATGGTACCCTCAAAATGCGCTGATTTGATAGTGACAGCTCATTGAAGTTCCAATATATTACTTAACTCTGCCTGCCATCCAGCGTAATATTTCTTCATATATACGCGAGTGGAGATACACATTGGAGTGGTCTATCTGCCAAGTTCTACGTAGAAAAGATACTGCTGCGCCCAGCCCGCGTACTCTCCAAAACGTGAAATATACGCATCCCTAATAGCTTGATAGACCGTCGGGGTAAGTGATTTACCGGTGGTTTCGAACAAGAAAAGCCTCTCCGCTACCTGCCGCACATGCGTGTCCACCGGAACTGCCGCGTGCTTATCCAGGGAGAACAGGCAGATGCAGTCGGCAATTTTTGAGCCGATTCCGTGCATCGCAGAAAGTAAATTATGCGTGTCTTCATAGCTTTCATGTCTTAATGATTCCAGCCACCCAGCCGGGCGGTCGAGCAGTCCATTCGCAAGTGCAATTACCCTCGGCGCACGATAACCCCAAAGTTGTGCACGTAGAACCGAATCCTCTGCTGTGGCTAAGGCTTCGAGTGTGGGGAACGCAAAGAGAGGCGCGGGCGATTCCATCGGAAGCCCGGAAATTTGACAGCCATATCGTTGTGCCAGCTGCGCGACGCTTCGCTCGATCTTGACCACTGTATTGCAGCTTGCGCACTGGAACGAAAAAAAACACTCGCGAGGCGGCTGACGCAGTATTCTCAGCCCGCGATGAATCTTTAAACACTGTCCAAACACTTCAGGCTCAGCTGCTAACCACGTATCAGTCATCCTATCCAGGTCGACGTCGAGAGCAAAATAGTCCGTGATAATATTTCTATTTTCCATATCGGGGAAAGTCTGCCAGAAGAGGGTATTTTCGGGGGAATCTGGTGCCTGCCAAAGCACAACGCCGGTATTCTCGATCGTCCCCCACCATATCGATCGCTCATCTTTACGCCACCGAAAACTCTGGCCGCTGCGCAGCGTCGATGATAGATTTAGCGGAGATCGGGAGAGGTCCAATGCATTCCAGGGAAATGAAACTTTTGGCGGGGAATTCATTTACTGGCAGTACGTGCTTTGGTTGTCTGTTTTGTATTTACTTCGGCAAACTTCTGAGGCGGGGCTTTAGGAATGCGGTCGTAGGTCATCAGGCCATTCAGTTCCTGCTCTACATCGGTGAGCTGAGTATATACAAAACCCGATAGCCCGGGCGCACCGTTTAGCTGATCTGTCAGGAATTTGTATTTTTCAACGAGGGCGTCTGGAGTTC
>JBBRDM010000139.1:0-15405 GCA_038203935.1 Chthonomonadales bacterium | reverse complement strand
GAACCGTGGATAAGCGACATCCAGACTTCGGCACGCACCTGTTCTGGAGTGGCTTTTTTATCTGAGTCTATTTGTGTACACTCGATACAGTTCCAGATAGACTTCTTTCCTTCGGTCCACTTCACCAGCCGGTCGACGCCTTTTGGCACATACCATAGAAAATCAGCGCTGTCCGGCCTATCCAGGCCCGCAACCGGATAGACATCGAACGAGATCATATCGCCGCCTTGCGCATAAGTTTCGTAGTCTTCCAGTTTCGCGCCGGAGCCTCTGCCCACCCAGCCATCATTCGCCACCCCCTGTCCCAGATTCAACAGAATAGGTCTCGAAGGATCTTCCTTTTTAATTCGGAAATAGTCGTTTACAATATGTGCGGGAGGAATACAGGGGCCGTAGTCCTTCCTGCCGGTGACCGGGTCGGTTACAAGCTGCGCGTTATCAGGCTCGTCTCCATGCATCCAACCAACAATGACTGCATCGTTTCGGTGCGCCAGACCTACTGCATTCTGTTCGCAAATAACGGGCATGCCAGCGGATTTCAGCAGGGACAGCTGAGCTTCTGTTGGACCTTCCCACAAACCGATATATAGATTGATCCCCGCTGATCTATATCTCGCAGCATTTTCAGGTGACTGCAGCCATACCGCGATCGGGAAATACTCTGGCTTAGTCGACGGCCCATTTTTCCATGTTTTAGATTCCACACTTTTAATCGTAGTAATCTGAGCACATTTTCCGAACGAATATACGCATACCAGTAATGTTAAAAGTAGAAGGGTAAATAGGGATTTAATCGGTTGTATTTTCCTCATCAGTATTTATGTTTCTCCCTTGTTTTTGTATGGTAAAATAGAAAAATAGAAATAGTGTCTAAGGCGTAGGGAGAGATATCTTGCCGACTGCCATTTCCCCTCCTAACTTAATTCTGAATTCTGCTCCCCAGCCTAATCGAAAGCGCTGGAAACGAAAAGAGTGCGAGGAACTGGAGCGTACTGGATTCCTGCCTGAGCCATACGAACTTATAAACGGGGAGATTTATGAGAAGCGGACAGTTGATCCGCCGCACAGTATTACCCTGATGCTTATGGCCGCCTGGTTTGAACAGCTATTCGGACGGCTATTTGTGCGCACACAAGATCCTATAAATCTTAAAGATCAAGAAAACAAGCCGGAACCAGATATTGTTGTCCTGCGCAGGGAAGTGACTGCATATGCTCTGGAACACCCTGGTCCTGATGATATCATTCTTATTGCAGAAATATCCGATTCTACAATCGTTTTTGATCTAAATGTAAAATCATCCATCTACGCCAGAGCAGGAATTAAAGAATATTGGGTATGTGACATCCCAAACCGAAGGATCGTCATTCACCAGGATCCCAGCCAAACTGGATATCAAAAAATTAACTCCTATCAAGAGAGTGAGAATATCTTTGCTCTCACCCATCCTGATGTTTTGGTAAAAGTTTCTGATCTTCTGCCTGGCAGGACATAAAAACTACTCAGAATTTAGTTACTTTTCGAACCAGCCAAGTGGTGATTGGACACAGGTAGAGGTTGCGTAGCGCTCTTTTGGCGGTGAATAGGCCCACTCTACTCCGTTCGAGATAATCTGCTTCACTTCAGCCTGATGATATACCGGATAGGTTTCGTGACCGGGACTGAAATAAAATATTCTTCCCTGGCCGCGAGTAAAGCAGCAGCCGCTTCGAAATACTTCTCCGCCTTTGAATGAACTCAGGAAAACGAGTTCATCAGGCTGTGGAATGTCGAAATACTCTCCATACATTTCCTGCTCTGGAATAGTGAATACTGGCGGCACATTGCGGGCGATGGGATGGCCCGGGTTCACCGTGAAAAGTGTCTCTCGGTCGTCGTCGCGCCAGCGGAGTGCGCAGGTTGTGCCCATCAGCTTCACAAAGATTTTAGACCAGTGACCGGAGTGCAGTACGATCAGACCCATGCCGGATAAAACGCGCCTGTGCACTTTTTCGACTATCGCATCGTCCACCAGATGATGTCCCGCATGTCCCCACCAGGTGAGAACATCGGTGCTGTCAAGGATGTCGTCCGTCAGGCCGTGTTCCGGCTGATCGAGAGAGGCGGTGCGCACTTCCACTTCTGCTCCAAAATTCTCTCGAATGCCGGCAGCAATGGTTTCATGCATAGTCAACGGATACACTTCTTTTACTTTCGCATCCCGCTGATCATGGATATTCTCACCCCATACTGTCACACGAATAGGTCTATTGCTCACTAGGATTACCTCGTTTCTAAAATTTGTTACTTCAGTTCCCTGTATGGTTATACAGATAAATTTAATGCACGCGATTTATCGCCGCTGCAGGCTTTCGGAAGAGGATGATATACTGGCGGGGCAGAACTCTGAGGGTCTCGACCCACTGCATAGGAAATACCGACATCTCTTTTCGAACCTGTTTCACGGTCATTTTATGAGCGAGTTTAATCGGCACGTCGGGATCCTCTTTTCGATACTCGACAAAAGCGATCCTGCCACCAGGCTTGAGTGACTTAACCATCGCTTTCATCATCTCATAAGGATGATCGAACTCGTGGTACACATCCACCATCAGAATCAAGTCGACTGAGCTGTCAGGAAGTTTTGGGTCATCCACCGCCCCCAGCACCGTCCTGATATTCTTCAGTCCCATAGACACCTGTTTCTGCTGGATGATATCCAGCATCTCCTGCTGAATGTCCACGGCGTACACCGTGCCTTTCGGCCCTACGCGCTTTGCCATTGGGAAGGTGAGATAGCCGCTGCCCGCGCCGATATCCGCAATAGACTGCCCCGGCAGAAGTTTGAGCGACTTGAGCAGAAGAGAAGGAGCTTCTTCCGCTTCCCGTTCCGGCCTGTCCAGCCAGTCTGCTGCCTCATGCCCCATCACCTGCGCAATCTCGCGTCCCATATAGAACTTGCCGATTCCATCCGGGTCATGCTCCGTGCGGTACTCATACCGTGCACTCTCTTTTTGTATGGCCAGGGCATAGCTTCGCCCAAAAGAGCCGAATAGAACTACAAGCATGCAGATGCCTGCAAACAGCCAGATCTTCTTAAAATTATGACTCATATGAACTCTCATTTCCTATCGAAACTGCTATTTATCCTCTTTCCACCTGGCCATTATCTGTGGCTTTAGAATCGCAGTCCACGCCTTATAACCGCTCGCATTCAGATGAAGTCCATCTGCGCGCAGTATCTCCGGATTTGGTTTTCCTTCCCCGTTAAGCAGGCCTTTATGCGATTCGATGTAAGAGAGCTTCCGCATTTTCGATGCTGCGTTCTGTATATATCTCTCAATCATACTATTTGCATGCAGCTCTCTATCCTCCTCAGACCAGCGTGCGACACTCGGATTGATAGAGACGAATATAATGCGTGTATCAGGAAGCACCGCATGTATCTTTTCAACAAAAGCCTGAAAATCCTTTAATACTTGAGTAGGAGACTTGCCCGCGTTGATATCGTTCCCACCCGCATATAAGACGATCATCTTTGGCTTATATGGAAATACGATTCTATCGGCATAGCGAACGCTGTCGATGATCTGCGATCCGCCAAAACCGCGATTAATGACCGGGAGATCGGGAAAATCTTCGACGAGTGTCGACCAGAGCCGTATGCTGGAGCTGCCAATAAACAGAACTCCGCCGGGCTTAGACGGGCTCTTTTTATCCGATGCTGCAAAGGCGTTGATCTCTTCAGCAAAGGGCGCATTGGCAGGTAATATATCGGCCGAGCCTGCCAGCGGATTAATCTGGGCCTGAACGGGCATCCGCAGCATCAGTGCAGTTAACATGAAACAGCACCACATTACACACTTCATACTCTGACTCCTGAACTAAATATTTTACAGCAGTAGGATCTCTCTTGATTATACTTTAAACTCCCCGCTGGAAACATATGATTTCATCACTCCGTCTTTATACTCACTGGGAATAACCCAGGCTAAACTCTTATAAATCCCGCGAAAATCAAGCACGGGTACATCGGCAAGGAATAAACAGATGGGACTTCTTGAAGGACAGGTAGCTTTCATTACCGGAGGCGCCAGTGGAATTGGCAGAGGAACGGCGCTGCGTTTCGCCCAGGAGGGCGCTAAAATTGGACTGGCCGATATTCAGCAGACAGAGGGAAAACAGGCGCTGTCGGAAATTGAAAGTGCAGGAGGCCAGGCAGCCTTCTTCCAGTGCGATGTTTCCGATCCGCATTCTGTACAGCAGGCTGTCGACAGCACCGTCGAGCAGTTTGGAAAACTGAATATAGTTTACGCCAATGCAGGCATCAACGGGGTATGGTCGCCTATTGAAGAACTTAAGCCGGAGGAATGGGACAACACCATCGATATCAATCTGAAAGGGACTTTTCTCACAATTCACTATGCCATTCCCCACCTTAAACGGGCGGGCGGAGGAAGCATTCTTATCACCAGCAGTGTAAATGGCAACCGTACTTTTTCGTCTGCAGGAGCAGCTGCGTATAGTACCAGCAAGGCGGGGCAGGTCGCCTTTATGAAAATGGCTGCTCTTGAACTTGGCAGTTCTAATATAAGAGTAAATGCGGTTTGCCCGGGAGCAATTCAGACGAATATCGGTCAAAGTTCAGTAAAACGAGATACCGAAGAGATTGAACGGAAGTTCGATCGGCCGAAAAAAGATCCTGTTATTCATGAGGGTAAAGGGGTGCCTGTGGATGTGGCGGATACCTGCCTTTTTCTGGCGAGCGATCTATCCCGGCATATATCCGGAGTAGAAATCTATGTAGACGGCGGCGCTTCTCTTTTATCATGAAAGTAGTAAGAACCAGCACAGAAACTAGCGGATCGAGTCAGGCACACCAGATCATTACACGGGGTACGCGTGCGCGATGGTGGAGACGACGAGGATCCAAAAAGAGGGGATTTTGGATTACAGATGCCAACGGAACTAGAATAACTGATGAAAAGCAGCTGGAAAGAATTCGCAAACTTGCCATCCCGCCGGCATGGATCGATGTACGTATTGCTCCCACTGGCCGTAATCCGCTGCAGGCCGTCGGAATCGACACCAGCCAGCGGGTGCAGTATATCTATCATCTCGATTTTGTGGCGAAACGCCAGCATGATAAGTTCGAAAGGTTTGTGAAATTCGGGAAATTTCTGCCTGCGCTGCGTCAAATGGCAAGTGCGCATATTGCAATGGAAGGCCTGCCCAGGGAAAAGGCGCTTGCAGTAGTTACCCGGCTCATAAATGAACTCTACTTTCGTGTAGGTTCCGAAGCAAGTGTCTCCCGATACCGTACTTATGGGATTACAACACTCTGCAACAGGCATCTCAAGATCGAATCGGACGGCAGTCTTCAGTTCAGTTTTGTAGGAAAACACCACATCCAAAACAGGCGAATTCTGGTGGATGACGAGCTGTCACGGCTCATCACTGAAATAATAGCGCTGAAAGGATCAAGGCTTTTTCAGTATATCGACGGAAATGGAAAGCCGCACTCTATCAAACCGTCCGATATTAATCACTACATTAAAACTGGGACGAGCGCAGAATTTTCCGCTAAAGATTTTCGCACCTGGGGAGGCACCTTGCTGGCAGCAGTTGCTCTCGCCGAAAAAGGGAAAGCAGCGGATCAGAAACAGGTTAAGAAGAATATCCTATATGCCGTACGCAAGGTGTCTGAGCGGCTCGGCAATACCCCCAGTGTCTGCCGAAGCTACTATATTCATCCCACTGTTTTTGAATGTTACGAAAAGGGAGTTACATTAGAAGATTTTCGCAGTAGGAAGCGTCGTGCCATTCGCCATACTCAGCCCGGCTATGAGCCCGAGGAACAGGCTTTGATGAAGCTTCTCCATGCTCTGGATTCAGAGGATGCCGAACAATTTTCGATAATTTCTTTACCGGGAACGCAGAAGTAAATGCGGGCGTCCTTATCTAAACTTCACGATCTCGTCGTTCCCGATTTAAATAGTTATAAAGTTAGTCAGGAGAGTAATACAAAGTATCTGCAAAGATACATGGTTTAGGTATGCAACAAAAGGAAAATGGAATGGAAACACAAAATCTGCGCAGCAAAGTGATTGTTATCACCGGAGCATCGAGTGGAATTGGTAAAGGCACTGCTTTGAAGCTCGCCCAGGCTGGCGCTTCCGTGGTGCTCGCAGCTCGAAGGACAGATGTACTGGAACAGCTTGTTTCTCAATGTGAGAGTGCCGGAGGACGTTCTTTAGCAGTTCCGACCGACGTCAGCAAGCAGGAAGAGGTATTGAGGCTGGTGCAGTCGGCTATCGCAGCTTTCGGCAAAATCGATGTGTGGATAAATAACGCAGGGGGAGGCGCTCTGGGACATTTTGAACAAGTTCCATTAGACGACCATGTGCAGGTAATTCAGACGGATTTGCTGGGCACTCTCTATGGCAGCTACTTAGCGATGCAGCAGTTTCAGCGCCAGGGTAATGGAATTCTGATAAATGTGGCATCCCTGGTAGGAAAAATTCCAGCTCCCTATTTTGCTTCCTACGTCGCGGCCAAGCATGGGGTCGTCGGCCTGAGCGCAGCTCTTCGCCAGGAACTTGAAGTAAATAATATAGACGGCATTAGAGTGTGCACGGTGATGCCGACTTCGATGGATACTCCATTTTTTGAGCATGCTGCCGACTATACGGGCCATAAAGTGGTGCCTATCCCTCCCGTTTATGAACCGGAGCAGGTCATTGACACTCTGGTCAGCCTCGTTTCAGATCCGAAAGACGAAATTTCTGTAGGCGGCGCGAGTGCAACAGGATTCGTTCTGATGCATAATCTTTTCCCCGGTTTGATTGAGAGTATGATGGCAAGCCGTACCCACAAAGAACTGATGGAGAAAGCGCCATCAGCACAGAATTCTCCGGGCAGCCTGCGAGAACCCGCCGTCACAGGCACCGGTGTCCGTGCAGGACTTAAATAGATTTCCTTAGAATAGCATAGCTGGACTTATACTTTTGGATCCAGCTATGCTACAATCTATCCATCCACTTGGGCTCTTCAGAGAGTTTTTATGCCTGCTCTATTCAGCCGAACCGTACTGCTCTTTTACTTCGTTTTTGCTTGCACAATTCAATCGTTGTCTTTAGGCCTATCTCGCGCTGTAAATCTCACTCAGGCATCGGGAATTAAGCCTCCTGCTAAAAATGTAAGAACAAGTCCTCTGGTAAGATTTCCCTTCTCATTGCAGGCAAAGCGAGATTCAAAAGGATTTTACCTGCCTGCTATCGCCCTTTGTGATGACTATCCGGAAGAGTCTCGAAATAAGGCTAAAGTGCTCCGGGATATGGAAACGATGCAGAAGATCGGAGTACATATCCTGCGCTGTGGAATCGCGTGGGGAGATATAGAACGAGCGCCTGGCAAACGCGACTGGACTTTCTGGGATATGCTCGTACGAACGGCAGTACAGCACGGTATCCAGTTGATTCCCTATGTGTGTTATACACCAGAATGGCTCGCAGAGAGTAACGATCGTTTCTGGATACGCCCGCCTCGTCAACTGCAAAAATTTGGAATTTTCATGTTCGATATTGCCCGCCGTTATAAAGGAAAAATACTGTCGTGGGAACTGTGGAACGAGCCGGACAATCCAGAGTTCTGGCTGGGCACAGCAGAGCAGTTTGCGCAGCTAACCAGAATAGGCGCGGCAGCAGTACGCCGAGCGGATCCTGGCGCAGTCGTAGTATTAGGAGGGATTGCTTCTCCCTACCCGACCCAATTTCTAAAAACTTTACAGTCAGAATTCAACATCGAAAATTATGTCGATGTCATCAATATTCATGGATATAATGAGACCTGGAGCCTAGATCGCATGGAGCGCTATCCTGATCAGATCGAGGCGACAGCAGCTGCGATACAGCTTCCCCGGAATACGCCTGATCTCTGGTTTGCCGAATTCGGATACAGCAACTATAGAACGGATACACCCGCGAATTCTGGAGTCAAGGTGCCGGCGTACTATCCCTTCGAACACACTGCATCTTATCAGGCAGCGGCGCTTTTTAAGATGCACATCCTCGCCTTAGCATCCGGCAGAATCTCGTTAATGGCCTGGTATCGCATTAACGACTTGAAACCATCTCAGAATATTATAGGGGATGAAAACAATAAATTCCTCGGCATTTTAGATGTAAATGGTAATCCCAAACCCGCGCTCTACGCAATGCAATACTTCAATCATCTATTAGATGCACCGGTGCGCTGTATAGATAGTTCCCTCCAGGTGCATAGTGCGAAGAATTCACAGCACGTAGTGCACGCATTTCAGAAAAAGAATGGAGATATTGTAATAGCTGCATGGCTTGCTCTTCCTGCTCCAAAATCTGACTCAGAATCTGCACTCCAAGCTGTGGTAAAACAGGAGGAATCCATTTCTATCGAGCTTCCCACACAAATGCCGGTTCATTTCTCGATTACTCGTGAAGACGAAACCAAACTCTCCTCACAAACTTCCTTCGACGGCAAACTTCTTAAAAATTTGTTAATTTCTCCTGCAAATGTCTCCATCGCAGTTATCTCCGCACATTAAGATTCTGAATGCTTAGAATATTCTAAGTTTTTTCCAAGCCAGATTTAAGATTTAATGAGTATAGTAGAATTGTCAGGTCTGATTTAAAGAGTCGATGGGAGATATCCGAATGAGAAAATACTATTCAGCTGCAGCCGCCGGAATTGTGATGTTTGCCATATCCGCATACGCGCAAAAACCCGCCTCTGAAGGGCCATATCATGTTATAAAGACTGTTAAAGTAGGAGGAGAAGGCGGTTTCGACTATGTGTACGCCGATTCAGATTCAAGGCATCTCTATATTGCACGCTTCGGCCCATCGCCGAGAGTATCGGTTTTCAATCTCGACACGCTCGAATCTGCTGGTGAAATTCCCATGACGAATGCTAGAGGCGCTGCCTCGGATTCTAAATTCCACCACTCCTTTGCCTCCAGTAAGCCGGCAGCAATGTGGGATTCTAAAACACTCGCGCTTATCAAAACCATACCCGTAGACGGCAGGCCGGACGGAATTTTGAATGATTCGTACAACCACCGTGTCTACATTTTCAGTCATAGTGCACCAAATGCGACGGTTCTGGATGCATCCAATGGCTCTGTCCTCGGCACCATCGATCTGGGCGGCGCTCCGGAACAGGCCGCTTCCGACGGTATGGGACACGTGTATGTCGACTTGGAGGATAAGGATAGTGTCGCGGTAGTCGATGCAAACACCATGAAAGTAACCGCCACCTACGGCCTTAACGGCAAAGGAGGAGGAAATGCCGGCCTGGCTCTCGATGCAAAGCACCACATACTTTTCGTTGCCTGCCGCGAACCGCAAGCTATGGTAATGCTCGATGCAAATAACGGGAAGTACCTTGCAGATGTACCGATCGGACGAGGATGTGACGGGGCAGTCTTCAATCCTAAAACGATGGAGTGCTTCAGTTCACAGGGCGACGGCACTTTGACGGTCATCAAGGAACAGTCTCCCACCAGCTTTATCGTAGAACAGAACCTTAAAACGATGCCAGGCGCAAAGACACTTACCCTGGACAGCAAGACCGGCAAAATCTTTTTGATCGCAGCAGAATATGCGGCTCCGGCCACTCCTCAAGCGGGTGGCAGATTCGGGCGTGGAACCATGGTTCCAGGATCATTTTCGATTATTGTAGCGGGGAAATAGGTATTCCTTGGGTCGATTTTCAGGATTTTCATCAAGAGGAGTTCTATGAGACAGCAGGCCTCATTTCTACTGCTGGTATCGGTCTACGGAATCTTTTGTCAATCAGCAACTGCTCAGAGTGTCAAGCCGCTATCACTAGCCGAAGCGATTCGTCTGGCTCAGGAGCGCAATCCTCAGGTTTCAGGAGCGAATGCAAGAGTATTGGGAGCGGAAGCCCGTCTTCGGGGAGCAGGCGCTCTTACCAATCCTACTCTCAGTCTGGCGCAGCCGTTCGGGAAGGATACCGGAGGGCTTGATGAAGGTATCATTCTTACCCAGACCTTCGAGCTGGGAGATAAACGCCGTCAGCGTGTACTATCGGCACGAGCGGAACGAGATGCTGCTTCCGCTGGCCGCGCTGGGACACGCTCTGATCTGGAATTCGCAGTAAAATCGGCCTATTTCGAAGCGCTTCTTGCAGAGAATGAAAGCCGTCTTGCGGAAGATGCTCTTACGGTTTCAAAGGCCTTTAACAAAGCTGCCGAGATACGTTTGCAGGCAGGGGATGCGCCTCGAAGTAATCTGATTCGCAGCCGTATCGAACTTACCCGTGCGGAAGAAGCGCTGGCTGCAGCACAACTGGAACGGGCAAACCGCTTCGCTTCCGTTAAAAGCCTTACCGGATTGCCGGACAGTGCAGAAATTTCACTTTCCGAACAGTTTACAGCTCCTGCGGGAAGTTACTCCCTGCCAAATCTCCAGGCAAATGCCATGATAAATCGGCCGGATGTAGTTGCCGCAAGGAAACTGCTGGAATCGCGGGCGGCAGCGCTCCACGGCGCACGGGTACAATCTCAGCCCGACCTATTTGTGGAAGGCAGGCACTCTGTCCTCGATCCCACGACAGGAGGCAGTTCTATACGTGTGGGCATCCTATTTCCACTTTTTGATTATGGAAAAAACCGGTCTGATGCGCATGCCGCGGAGGCTGCATACCAGGAGCAGCTCGCTGTATTAAAAGAGACCGAGCGCAGCTCCAAACTGGATGTAGAAACCTCTTATCGCACTTTGGAACAGACTCAACGAACGGTACTGTCGTTTCAATCCGGGCGCCTCGATCAGGCTAAAGAGCTGCTGAATATGACCCAGATTGGATACGACAAGGGTGCCAACTCGGTGCTGGAACTGCTCGATGCCCAGCAGGTCTACCGCACCGAACAGACCGAATACGCCAGAGCGCTTGCCGCCTTCAACATTGCGAAAGCCGCGCTTCAGCACGCCGTTGGAGGCAGCCTGAGATGATATCACCAAAAACGCTGCTAAAGCGCCTGCTGCTTAGAAATGTTCTTTTCTTTATCACGTTGATTCCGCTCACGGGATGTTCAAAGCATCCTGCGCCAGCAGAGGATAAATCCGAATCGGAAGCGCCGCCGGTTGCTGTAGAAATTGCAAAAGCAGAAATGCATGATGTCGAAACTACGGTGCTGGCGCAGGGAACAGTAGTTTTTGGCCAGGGTGAAAGTGCGCATGTCTCGCCGGTGAGTGCCGGCCGCCTGCGGGAAGTTCGCGTTCGTGAAGGAGATCGTGTTCACGCTGGACAGATTATCGCCATTCTGGATAACCGCACTCAGCTCGCTGCCGCCAGAAGCGCGGCAGCGGCGCTGAACGCCTCCTCTGCGCAGGCCAGACAATCGGAACTGACTGCGCAGTCCGCAGCTTTAGATCAGACCAATGCAGTAAACCTGGCCCGCTTGATGGTGGATTCTGCCAGGCTCGACCGTGATAATTCCGTGAAACAGGCTCAGACCGCGCTGCGATTGGCGGAAACGGACCTGCAGAGAATAAGAGTGGGCGCAAGGCCGCAGGAGATTGCTCAGGTACAGCAGGCACTTGCTCAGGCTCAGTCCACCCGTGACCGAGCTGCAGCAGAGCTTGACCGAGTCCAGTTTCTCTATGATAAAGGCATTGCAGCAAAACGCCAGCTTGACGATGCTCAAACTGCCGCATCGATTGCTAAATCGGCAGCAGAGAGCGCTGCGCAGCAGCTCTCTCTGCTCAAATCCGGCGCCAGGCAGGAAGATCTAAACGCTGCTGAACTGCGAGTAGAACAGGCGAGAGAAGCGATTGCCCAGGCAAAAACAAGCGGTGCAGCAAAAACTGCCCAGATGCAGTCCGCGCTGCGACAGGCTGAGCAAAGCGCAGGGCAGGTAGCTGCGAAACAGCAGGAAGTGGAGGCCATGCGGGCCTCAGTTGCACAGAAACGAGCGGATTTTACCGGTGCGCAGGAAACTGCCAGCCTCGCAGAACTTCGCGCGCCTCTAGATGGTACTGTTACACGCCGGAATCTAAATCCTGGCGATATGGCTGATCCGACCGCACCCGTGATTGAAATTGCATCGTCTCGGACTCTTAATCTGGTGGCAAATATTTCTGCAGATGATGGAAACAGTGTTCGCGTGGGGATGTCTGCCAGGATATCGACACTTAGTAGTGCAGCCAATAACTCCTTCTTTGGAAAAGTACTGAGCGTAGGCCAGATTGATCCCCAGACAAATCTGCTCAGTGTACGACTTTCAGTCAATGATCCAAATGGCTTATTGAAAGCCGGGACGTTTGCCACCGCGAAGATAGTTCTGCGTACGGATCGGAATGCGGTAACTATTCCTAAACAGGCAGTTATTACGCATGATACACGGTGTGTAGTCTTTACCGTCGATGATGCCAGTCTCGCTCACGAACGGGAGGTGAAGATTGGCGCTGAACAAGGCGAACAGGTGGAGATTCTGAGCGGAGTGAAAGCCGGTGAAAGTGTAATACGGCTGGGTCAGTACGAACTCGCAGAGGGTGCAAAAGTTCGAGACGCCGGCAAGGCGGAAAAGCCGTGAGACTGAGCAAGTTCGCAACTCAGAATATCAAGGCCATCCTTTTTATTACTCTGGCGCTCTGTACTATAGGCGCCGCGCTCATCCGCTCTTTTCCTGTCGCGATATTGCCGGATGTCACCTTTCCCCGAATCGTAGTTATCGCCGAAGCAGGCGAACTGCCCGTCCGGATGGTCGAAGTCTCGATTACACGCCCGATTGAGGAGTCCATTGCGACTATTCCTGGAGTTTCGCGAATCCATTCCAAGCTGGAGCGCGGGGCAGCAGAAATAACCATCGATTTTGCCTGGGGTACCGATATCCCAAACGCGCTTCAGATGGTAAACGCCAGAATAAATGAGGTAAGGCCCAATCTCCCTGCCGAAACACATATCACCGCCGAGCGCATGAATACCACTATTTTTCCGATTCTCGGACTTTCTATTCGTGCACAAGGTAAGTCGCAGGCAGAGTTATGGAGCCTTGCATCGTATACCCTTAAGCCGCGCCTCACCCGAGTTCCGGGAGTAGCGCGAGTGAATGTTCAGGGAGGCGATGTGCCGGAAATTGCTGTCGACGTTAATCCGCAAAGGCTGGCAGCATATCATCTCTCCCTACTAGATATTGATCAGGCTCTCGCGCAGACGAATGTAATACACGCAGTAGGACGCGTGAATCAGCAGTTTCAGAACTACCAGGTTCTTGTCTCCGGAGCGACCACAGATATTTCAGAGTTAAAAAATATCGTTATCACCCAGAGGGCTGGAATCCCAATATCCCTGCGGCAGGTGGCAGATATTCATCCTTCTGTTCAGGACAGAACAGCGCTCGTCACAGCAGACGGTTCCGCGGCAGTGCTTATCAATATAGTCCGCCAGCCGGAAGGCAATACCGTTTCGGTGGTGGAAGGAGTGCGCAAAGAAATTGCTCTGGCAAAATCGGTACTTCCCGCGGGTACCGAAATCACGATCTGGTACGACCAATCTATTCTAATTGGAGATGCCGTCAACAGCGTCCGGGATGCTGTTCTTCTTGGAGCGTTTCTCGCAGTGGTCGTCCTGCTCCTTTTCCTGGGTGATATTCGGGCAACACTGGTGACGGCAGCGATTATTCCTGCCACTGTGCTTATCACGCTGATGCTGATGCGCATTTCAGGGCTGACTCTGAATTTAATGACACTGGGAGCTCTGGCGGTAGGAATCGGTCTGGTCATCGACGATGCTATCGTGGTGGTCGAAAACGTGATGCGGCATCTTGCACAGGGAACTTCTCGTGCAGATGCTGTGCAGGAGGCAGCAGGTGAGATCGCCGCCCCCATGATCTCATCCACACTCACAACGGTAGTAGTCTTTCTGCCGCTGATGCTGCTGGCAGGGGTTGCGGGAGCTTTCTTTACGGCGTTGGCTATCACGCTGGTGATTGCCCTTACCGTCTCCCTTGCGCTGGCGCTGACGGTGAGCCCGAGTCTCTGCGCTGCATTTCTGAGAACTCGTCAGGGCGCAAAAGAGCATGGCCGCCTATTCGAAAAGGTGATTCATCTCTATTCCAGAATGCTGCGGCTCGGTCTTCGCTTTCAATGGGCAATGCCGCTCGCAGCGATTGTAGTGGTGGGACTAACGCTCTTTTTCGCCTCCAAACTCGGCAGCGGGTTCATGCCAACCATGGATGAAGGCGCTTTTATTCTCGACTACCACACTCCGCCGGGCACTTCACTGGCCGAAAGTGACCGTTTGATTCGTCAGATCGAAAACATTCTGAAAGAGATTCCCGAAATACGTGCCTATTCGCGGCGAACCGGCACCGAGCTGGGTTTTTTTATTACAGAGCCGAACAAAGGGGACATCGCAGTTTCGCTGAAAGATGGCCATAGGCGAAATATTGAAGCAGTAATCGAGGAGGTTCGCAAAAAAGTGGAAGGAGAGGTGCCGGGAGTTCAGGTGGAGTTTGTACAGATTCTTCAGGATGTCATCAACGATCTGGCCGGCTCTGCGAGTCCCATCGAGATCAAACTATTTGGGGAAGATCAAAATCAACTGAATACTGTGGCACAAGATCTGAAAACGAAGCTCGAAAAGATTTCCGGCACAGCAGATGTCAGCAGCGGCGTGGTGGAGACAGGGCCGGAACTTACCGCACACATAGACCCGGTTAAATCGGGGCGTGCGGGAATCACTCCCGATACGGCCTCCGCTCAAGTATCCGCTGCCCTGAATGGCGATACTCCCACGCAGCTTCTGCAGGGTGAGCGTCAAATTCCGGTTCGAGTCCGTCTCCCCGCCGCTTATCGTTCAGATCGATCCCAGATAGCGATGCTTCCTATCCGATCTCCGAACGGATATTCCGTCCCATTATCAGCGCTGGGCTCTATCGAACGAATCTCTGGCGCAGCAGAACTGAATCGAGAAAATCAACGGCGGATGGTATCCGTTACAGCAGGCTTGGAAGGCCGCGATTTAGGAAGTGTGATGAAAGATGTTCAGCAGATGATGAACAGAGAAGTTCTTCCTTCCGGAGTGACCTATATGATGGGTGGGCAGTCTCAGAGTCAGGCCGATACATTTCATAATCTCCTAGAAGTTCTGATGTTAGCCATACTGCTGGTATTCGTAGTGATGCTGTTTCAGTTCGGCGCATTCACCGCTCCTCTCGTCATTTTGTTAGTAATGCCTCTGTCTTTGTTCGGCGTCACTTTCGGGCTGTGGCTTACAGGCACTCCACTCAATGTCTCCTCCTATATGGGAGCTATCATGCTGGTGGGCATCGTGGTCAAAAACGGGATACTCCTGCTTGACCAGGCACAGAAGGCAGAGCAGCATGGCCTGAGTTTGGAAGAATCGGTGCTGCAGGCGGGCAGAGTG
>JBBRDM010000138.1:0-15421 GCA_038203935.1 Chthonomonadales bacterium | reverse complement strand
GACAGAAGTGTTCCGCATGCTCCCGATTAATCGCACATACGAAAGTCTATGATGCGCTGCTCCAAAAAGTAGTAGAGAAAGCATCCAAACTCGTGGTTGGGGATCCTGCTGATGGAAATACGAACATGGGTGCGGTTATTGATGCCGATTCTTACCGTAAAATCATGTCGTATATTGCGATAGGCCGGAGCGAGGGCAGGCTGGTGCTCGGCGGAGATGATTCGAATGTCAGCAATGATGGAGGATATTTTGTACATCCGACAATTTTTGCGGATGTTGCGCCTTCATCAAGACTGGCTCAGGAAGAGATATTTGGACCGCTTTTAACAGTGATAAGAGCAAATAATTTCCAGGAAGCCGTCAACATCGCGAATGATACGCAGTACGGATTGACGGGTGGTGTGTATTCCAATAATCGCGAAAATTTGGAGTATGCTCGCAGAGAATTTCATGTGGGAAATCTCTATTTGAATCGAAAAATTACCGGCGCATTTGTGGATGTTCAGCCGTTTGGTGGATTTAAACTGAGCGGGACGAATAGCAAAGCAGGCGGCAGGCAGTACTTGGGTCTTTTCCAGCAGGCTAAGTCGGTATGTGAACGATGGTAGGCCTTAAAAACTAGTTCAGGTTAATCTTTTCGCTGTATTCGGCATGTTATCGAGAGATAACATGCCAATTTTTTTTGTCACTGTTTTCTTATCCTGATAGAGTTGCCGGAAGTGTGGTGATTAGCACTTATACTATGTTTCTCTGAGTGAAAGGAATGGAACATAGTAATTGCAGGGATAGAAGATTAAGCGAATAATCGCATTGATGATATCCTTCGCTAAAAACGGCGTTGAGATTATAAAAAATTTCTAGAGTACTGGCGGACAAAGCTTCGCATGGTATGAGCCGATTAAACATATAACAAATGCCAGCTAAGAGGTAGTACAAGCTGACAAGCGTTCAAGAATTGTGCCGAGCAGTATATTCATGAATGTCCTCGTTTTAGCGTTATCACCGAAGTAACATTTTAGTTTTAAATCAGAGTTCAGGCAGACCATGGCAGATATTACATGGTTTTTGCAAGCATACTTGATGCTTAAATTAATATTGTTGAATGCAATATTTTAGTCTTCTAAAATAATAAAGACTTATAAATATCATTTTAATTGAAGTAACTGTTAGATATTCAATCTGTTCCCGCAGGGGGAATCAGCCGCTTCGCTTGTTAAACGAAAGGTTTTATGTAATGAAACTTAAGATATCACTTCTTATAGCGATACTTCTTTTATGCATTGCGACGATGTGTCAGGCACAGTCTCCAAGTACTGTTCTGGTTGTTGCCAATCAAAATAACGCTCAGAGTATGGCGCTTGCCAATTACTATATGAATGCCAGGAAAATTCCTGCTACAAATTTACTGCTGGAAAACTGGACCGCAGATGATAACGCATATAAATGCACACTGCCTCAGTTCCAAACGCTCATTCTGCAGCCCATTATAGATAAAGTAGCCACTCTTTATCACATAGATTATATAGTGCTCTGCCGAAATCTTCCTATTCAGGTTCCTGGCACCAGCCGTTCTGTGGACAGCATGATAGCCGGATATACAAATATGGCCAATATAACTACGGCCAGAGTCAATCCTTATTATGGTATGAAGACAGCATTCAACTCTTCGAAATATGGGATTCATCTCGTAACTCGACTCGATGGATGGAGCTGGGCCGACTCTTTCGGACTGGTCAACAGCTCGATGGCAGCAGTGGGCGGCGAACCGATCCTGCTGGATATGGCTCCAAACTGCGCAAAAGGCGCTTATGGATACTACAATGACCGGATGGCTAGCGCAGCGCAAATTCTATCCGCGAAGAGAGCAAACGTCATGCTGGATGATACTGGTTCCTTCGTTATACCGACTTTTCCGATAGGTGGATATTTTAGCTGGGGATCACATGATGCTAAATTCAAAGGAGCCAATTTCGCTCAGTTAAAATTCGCGCCAGGCGCAATCGCGGAAACAATCTACTCGTTTTCCGGGGAGAGCATTCGTTATCCAGGAGTTGCAGGGTCACAGTGCGCCTATCTTATTCACTCAGGAGTAACTGGCACGAAGGGATACACATCAGAGCCATATGCCGGCGCCACAGCAAACCCGGAGATAATGTTTCCGAACTACCTCTCTGGCCGCAACCTGGCAGAGGCGCTCTACTCTTCTTCGGCTTACATCGTCTGGAAAGACGTCATAATCGGAGACCCACTGTGCTCACCGTACGCTAAATAGAAAATGCTGTGATGATAGTTAGAAAATGTACTCATTCTATCATCCCATATTTCCCTCCCCACATGTTTTGGTGGGGAGGGAAAATTATTTATAAATTACCAATTGACAACCTGATTGTAGTATGTTAAACTAAGATTAAGATGGTTAAACGCATAATCAATGCCGGAATAACCGAAAATGGCGCTAAAATGCGTGATGTTGCCGAGTTGGCTGGTGTATCTCAGGCAACGGTATCTTATGTGCTGAATGCTAAATCCAGTACGCGCATCAGCCCGGAAACTAGAAGGCGGGTTCTGGATGCTGCGGATACGCTGAGTTATCGGCCCAATGCTATCGCGCGGGCTATGGTTTCCGGCCAGTCAAAAATCATTGGCACCTATCAGCCGCACGAAGGCAAATCGGTGCTTGCAGGATTCTGGACAAATTCGGTAATAAGAGGAATCAGCGAAGCGCTGCATATCCATCAGTTTCATCTCCTGCTTTATGGATATCGAGAGTCTGAAGAGCCGCAGCTGTCCGCTTTTATGGATGGCAGAGTAGACGGGCTTATTGTCCTTGCGCCGCATAAATCAGATACGCTTCCCAGACTTCTCGCGCAGTCTGGCTTTCCCACTGCGATAGTATCCGGTGATGGTTATGGAGATACGGACGCCATTTCAGTGGATGCGGACAATGTTCAAGGCGCCTTCATGGCAACGGAGTATCTTATTCATCTGGGCCATACACGTATCGCTCTGCTGATCGGCCCGGAAGGGGTGCCAAACGCAGAAGATAGGCGCGAGGGTTTTGAAGCTGCAATACTCAAACATAATATTGAAGTACCAGAATCTTATCGTATACAGTCCGGATTCAGTAGAGAACAGGGGGAGGAAGCTGCTATTGAAGCGCTGAAGCTCACGCCTCGTCCAACAGCTCTGCTCGCGCCGAACGATATTGCCGCACTTGGGGCCCTGAACGCCTGTACGATTTCTGGATTAAAAGTGCCGGAAGATGTATCTATTGTAGGCTTTGATAATGTGCCTTACTGCGAACTATCCAGGCCGACACTCACCACGGTGGCGCAGCCTGCTGTAGAGATGGGGCGAGCAGCAGCAGAAATGATGCTGAATCTGGTTTCTGAAGATTTAAGTTATGAGCAGAGTCGCACATTTCCTCTCGAACTCGTGATTCGTGAATCGACCGGGCCTCCGCCCGCGAACTGATTACAGGTCAATTTGGGAAGAATTATAAAATCAGGAGCATCAGAAACAAATAAGCGTTTACTTCAGTTTAGATCACTTGCAATAAACTAATTTATCGGTTACAATACGATCAGTTGTGCAGAAATGTTGCGATTTCAGGCAGTTTGTTAAGGTTCTGTTCGCAGCAAAATATGCCAGCTTGACTGCATACATATTTATTCGGAGTTACACTCCAGAAAGTGATCTAATGCAATGGTGAAACGAACTGGTTTTACACTGATCGAACTGCTCGTCGTTATTGCAATAATTGCAATTTTGGCGGCAATTCTATTCCCTGTCTTTGCACAGGCTCGTGAAAAAGCGCGAACGGTATCTTGTTTGTCCAATACGAAGCAGATCGGGCTTGCAACGGCGATGTACGCGCAGGATTATGACGAAACTTTTGAACTAAGTCTCTATGCACAGAGCCTGACTGTTAGTCCTGTGGTTCTGGTGGCCTGGTATGATGAAATATTTCCATATGTCAAAAGCGCACAGGTATTCCAGTGCCCTTCACAACCGAAAGCCATCGATAATGCTGCCTTTGGCCAGCTGCTTGGTCTGGTTTTAGGTTTCAGTGAGGCTTCGCTCGGAAATGTACCATTTCTTTCCTACGATCCGAATGTGGTTGTAATTGCAGATGGTAATCCCGGATTCATCAATAATCGCCCGGTCCAGACGCTCTCATCTGTTCAGTTTCCTGCAGATCAGCCGGTCTACGGGGACGGATATGTGGGAGGTGCAGCGAGCATCTATACCCCTGTAGATGGCAGGCACACCGGCGGTATGAATGTAAGTTATGCAGATTCGCATTCAAAATTTATGCGGCTGGGGCTGAATCCTAATCCGGATCCAAACAAAAAAGATACATCCTTTGTTAACCGGCAGTTGGATCAATGGATAATTACCAGCGGCCCGCTGCGTTCGCCGGTACCGAATGACCCGAATTTTGAACTCTCTGGGCTGGTCATCGACCCAGCGTGTACCAACCCTCAGGTAGCTCCAAAGGGTACTACTTGCGCCGTAGACACGCGCTGATTCTATCGGATCGATTCTGGGGCATTCTTGTTTACGAGCGTGCCCCTATTATTGTGCGGTTAACGAGCAAACTTTTAATACCATAGGAGACGTCACTATGGCAAATGCCTCTCCATTGAAAAAGCGTGAAGTGCCTTTACCAGTGCTTATTGGGGCCGCAGTGATAATTTTGATAATAATTGGAGTTTTTGCATGGAAACAGTTCGGCCCTGTTCCCGATCCTGGAGCTGGAATGACTTCGCAGGAAAAAGCCAAATCGATGTATGATTCGATTATGCGTGCACGAGCAAAAACAGGCGCAACTGGTCCAATTATGAGATAAATACCAATCATGTTACAATTAATAGATTTCTAAGATATTAGTTCCCTAATATCTACATTGCTTGCATTTTATTTCTTGTTCGGTTACAATACGCTTAAGCATGAACCATGCGATGAACGTATCCGCATTTATAAAATGTAATGAACCTGTAATAATTACTAAACAAGAGGGGCTTAGCTCCAGAAAGAGAACTACCGAATGCGTAAGAGAGAGGGTTTTACCCTGATTGAACTGCTCGTCGTTATAGCAATTATAGCAATTTTGGCAGCTATCCTGTTTCCAGTGTTTGCTCAGGCACGAGAGAAAGCACGTGCCATTTCCTGCCTGTCCAATACAAAGCAGATGGGCACCGGACTGATTATGTATGTGCAGGATTTTGATGAGACATATCCCGTAAATCTGTATCTTTCCGGTTCTGGCGCTTCGACCTGTGTGGTGACTGTTTACCAGGAATTAAATCCATATATCAAAAATGGCGGAGTATGGAAATGTCCGTCCGATAATCCTGGAATGGATTTTAATGTAGGTTTTGCAGCAGTCGGATATCCGAGTGTTTGCGTAACCTCACCTTCTGTTCGGTTTACTTCTTATCAGGCAAACTATGCAGTGGTCGATGACGGCTCTTCAAATCGTCCCGCAAAAGCGCTGGCATCGATTGAATTTCCTGTAGACACCAGCGTCTTCTCAGATGCAGTCGTTACACTGCCGGGCGGCACCGCCGATCACGGACTGTTCGACTCACCAGTCATTGCACGACACACCGGGACGGTTATGGCGGCATTCGCTGATGGCCACTCCAAAGCGGTGCACACCAAGCCTAACATCGTGAATGGTGTGCAGCTGGGCGGCAATGCGTTTGACGGCGCTCCCATTCTGGACTACCTCATAACAGACGCCGGACCTTACCAGGGACGTGATGAACTGTGGGGAATTCCTTACAAGCATGCAGATGGCACCTGGGGTTTGAATAACTAATTCAGTATTATATATTCAGTCGTGCTTGGGTCTCCATGCACGACCGAATACATAATAGATTTGGGAGATGTTAGACGTGAAAAAAGAGCTTCCTGTTTGGGCGCTCCCAACGGCGATTGTTGTTGGAATCGTTGCACTTGTATTTATTGGCTGGAAGACATTCACTGGATACAATAGTGTTCCCGGTAAATGGATAGATGTTAAGCCGGGTATGTACGACCTAAAAAAAGAACTTTCAACTCCACACGGCAACCGCCATAAAGCAACTTAGAATAAACTTATTTGCTTCAGTCTGCAGCATTCTTTTATAATTTTTATAGTACATATCATACTGGGAGCTATGCTCCAGAAAGAGATCATTTCTATGCGTAAAAATTTAGGTTTTACACTGATTGAACTGCTCGTCGTCATAGCAATTATAGCGATTCTTGCGGCCATTCTTTTCCCGGTTTTTGCACGAGCGCGTGAAGCAGCCCGTAAAACTGTCTGTATCAGCAATCTGAAACAGGACAGCCTTGCGATCCTGATGTACAACCAGGATTATGATGACACCATGCCCGCAGCTTCCATCAACTGGTGGGGAGCCACAGATTTCTGTAACGGTGCAAATGGATTTAAAACGGAGAGTAATAATCCTCCAACCAGCTACAAAGCACCGTACGATGCTACCTGTACTCCCGCAACTTCCAGAGGAAGTGATCTGTTCAACGGGGCAGGTGTCGTTCGACCTGCATGGTTCACGGTTACCTTTCCTTATAGCAAGAGCAACCAGATGATGTACTGCCCTTCAAACAACGAACCGAAAGCGCCGGGCAACTACGACTACAAAGACTGGTGGACTCAGATTGGTGCACCATCACGCGATGACAGCTATGCTGCTCTTGATGGAGCCCTTGGACTTCCCGCAGGCACCTCAGCCGCTTCAGATGTAGGTGGTTATGCGCTGGGAGCATTTAACAAGCCTTCCGATGCAATCATTATCTTCGAAGACGATTTCGGAGTACATGATTCGAGCAGTGGCAGCAACGGCGCGGTGACTGCAATTACCAGTGAAAATCTGGCGTATGCAGATGGGCATGCAAAATTCCGAAAATTCTCTATTATCGATTTTTACTATGCTCTCTTGCAGCCACGTTAGATTGGAGTTCATGATATGAATAAAGCGGTGAAACCGCCTGTTGCAGCCGCTATTATCGCAGTAACCGTCGTAATTCTTGGTTATTTCATCTATACCAAAGCTGTCATACACAACAAGACAACTAAGGTTGGAGCTGCTCTATTGATGCCTGGCTTTAAAGAGGCGATGCAGAAGAAATGGCAGCAGGAAAAAGGCACACAGCCAACTCCGTAGCAGTAGGGCTTGGCTAAGAAAAAAAATCAACCCGGAGAATTCTCCGGGTTGATTTTTTAATTACATTTCATGAAAAAAGCTGTCTGATCGCACGCGTCTATGAACTATTTCTTTCTAAGGGATGTGTAGTTCGGTAGACTTGATGAATTTTTTCGGTGGTGACATGCGTGTATATCTGCGTGGTAAGAAGCTGCTGATGGCCGAGCAGCTCCTGCACTGATCTCAAATCAGCCCCATGATCGAGAAGATGCGTAGCAAAGGTGTGGCGGAGAACATGCGGCGTGATTTTCAAACGGGAAGATGCTGCCTCAACATACCTATCGAATGTTCGCCTGATACCTCTGTCAGATAGCCTGGTTCCATACTTGTTTAAGAACAGCGCTGATTCGGAATGATTTGTATTTTTCTGCGCCAGCATCGCTCTGCCTTGATCTAAATAGGTGCTGATTGCTTCCACTGCCAAAGCTCCGAGATAAGCGATTCGTTCACGGTTGCCTTTCCCATGCCGAACTCTTAACTCTTCTTCCTCTAAATTCAGATCCTCGATATCCAGCGCCTGCGCTTCGCCAGCACGCAGGCCGGACGCATACAGAAGTTCCAGCAGGGCTCGATCCCGCTGACCATCTGGGGTTTTGATATCCGGGGCGGCTAGCAGAGCATCTATCTCTTCGGTTCTCAGATATTTTGGGAGTCTCTCTTCCTGCTTTATGGAGGTGATGCCAAGAGTGAAATCGTTGGTGAGTAGACCCTGCCTGAGCGCCCATTTTGCGAAGGCCTTAAAAGCAGCGAGTTTACGGGCGAGCGAGGTTCGGGCATAGGAATCCTCTTGAAGTGAAGCTAGGAACGCCCTGGTGTGGCGTTTGGATATACCGCTTAGATTCAGCACCGCTTGTTCGGACTGCAGAGCGCCTAAGAACTGTTCGATGTCTGCCCGATAAGCGCGAAGAGTATGTTCTGAGGAGTTTCGTGCCAATCTAAGGTATTGCAGAAATCCATCAAGCGGTTCCTGAAGCGTCGGATTAAGCCCGGCGTTTTCGACGTGTTGATCAGGCGGAACACCATTCAGCATTCCCAGAAGCCTCTCTAAGCGTCGCTGCCCGAGCTCCTGCCCAGGAGATAGGCCTCTTCAGCAGCTTCAATATCATCGAGTGTCGCGCGTGAAGGGGCAATGTCCGCAGATCCAGCGTTAATTGCGTCGGGCTCTTCTTCGAGCGGCATCTCCGTATCTGTGCTCAGTTCCTCCGGAGTCGTTTTCTGAGGGGCGGGACCGCTCTCCATATCCAAAACTTCTGGTTGCGAGGTGATATTGGGAGCAGAAAGCGAGGCAAGTTTGGGTGCTGCCTGAGGAACGATTGCGAATCTTTCAGGACGAACTTGGGATCCTGGCGCAGCTAGGTCGACATCTTTAACGAGAATAGAGTAGCGCAGACGGAAGTCTTTTTCCTGTTCGGTCAGCCTTCCTCGTGCTTCTTCCGAAAGTCCGTCGAGCCATTTTGATTTCGTCTGTTCCTGAATTTCGACATGACGTTTTGCAGCTGCTTCATCAAGAGAATCCAGATCAATCTCGACTGCGACTTCGTTGGTATTGTATATTTTCTGTATCGAACCTTCCAGCCCTCTGAAATAGTTATAAAATAACCCGGATTTGATGTCATCCGGAGTTGCTTCACGATTCACTATCTGAACTTTATCGCCCTCTTTCAATGCTTCCGCCATGTCAGCCTCCTGAATACAATGCTGGTTCTATTATACCTGATACGCCACATGCCGCGGTCCTTCGCAAAAATACAACGGTGACAAGCCAAATCCATATAGGGAAAGTACTCTGAACCAGACTAAATTCATCATCACTTCCGTGCGCCACTTCTATTTATTTATCACTCGAAAGGGAGATGGTTGAGCTAATCAAGGATGCGACCGTCATACGCTATGTATAAGGGAAACTGCAGGGCATTTGCTCCCTCTCCCGCGAGGAACGAGCATCTGGGAGAGGCTCGGGGTGAGGTGCATTTGCTCCCTCTCACGCTATGTACGAGGGAAACTGTAGGGCAGATGCTCCGTCGTCTGCCGAGGGAATAGCGGCCGAGGTGAGGTTAAATTTCCCCCTTCTCCTGTTTTTGGGAGAAGGGGGCCAGGGGGATGAGGGCAATTCAACTGATTTTACATTAAAACTAATTTCAGAAGCTCTAGGGCAGCTGTCTGAACAGCTCTCGGCTAATCGTGCTGCGAACAGGTGTCCATTTGAAAACACGGAGTTAATTTCGAAGTGGACTCGTGCACGCATGAATTTAATGAGTTTTAGGTTGATAAATCAGCAGTTATAGGGTAGTATATAGTGTTCGAATTGACACTTTGTGAACGTGGTTGGGTTTCACGTTCGGCCAGCGCTTTAGAGTGCTTGCCGTGTCCTTCCCGCTCCGCCATTGTACGGAGCCGACAGCGCGCCATTAAAACTATCAGGATGGCGTCACTATGACCGAGGGGAGATTCATATTTTATGCGCCACTATGAGGCCATGTACATCGTCGATCCAGAAATTGCGGATGAGGATATCGACGGTATTCTTGAGAAATACAAGAAAGTAGTAACCGATGGCGGAGGCACCGTCACCGAAGCCTCTAAATGGGATAAGGGACGCAGGCAGCTTGCCTACGAAATAAACAAGAAACGAGAAGGTATCTATCTGATCATGCTTTTTGAGGCAGATTCAGAAGTTCCAAAGGAACTGGAAAGAATATTCCGGATCAACGACGAAGTCATGCGTTATATCGTGAAACGACAGGATGATGACGAGGAGTAGAGCAATTTACTATTTCCGCAAATCTCAATTCCTTATTGAGTAGTATAATAATCTGCCTGAAGGAGTAAAGGGAATGCTTAATCGAGTCGTCTTAGTGGGCCGCCTTACACGTGATCCTGAAATGAAATATACACCCTCTGGAGTAGCAGTTACTCAGATGGGAATAGCGGTCGACCGTATTACAAAGAATGAATCCGGAGAGAAAGAAGTAGATTTTTTCAATCTGGTAGCCTGGCGACAGTCTGCAGAGTTCGCAGCGAACTATCTTACGAAAGGCCGTCTGATCTCTGTCGATGGCCGGCTTCAAGCTCGTCAGTGGGTAGCTCCGGACGGCGCAAAAAGATCTGCAGTAGAGATCGTAGTCGATAACATAAATGCACTTGATCGGAAACCGGATGCAGCAGGATCTTCCGAGGGAGAGTACACCGCTCCGCCGGCATCGCGGCAGGCATCTTCTCCACCGGCATCTGTTAACCGCAGCTCCGCACCATCGGCGCCGGATCTGGATGAGTCCGATCCCTTTGCTGATGAGTAGAGTGCAAATATACTTTGGATAAATACCTTTGAAAGGAATTTCCCGATAATGATGAATGGCCCTCGGAAACCGAGTAATAATAATAAAATGAATAATAAGTTCAGGAAGCCTCGTCGCAAAGTTTGTATGCTCTGCGTCGATAAGGCTACCGGACTTGATTATAAACAGATGACATCCCCACGGTTTCGGAATAAACTTATCTCCGAACGAGGGAAAGTGGTTCCCCGACGTACAACAGGGACATGTGCATCCCACCAGAGAATGGTTTCAACAGCAATCAAACGCGCCAGGCATATGGCGATTATTCCGTTTGTTGTGGACTGATAATTCGAAACTGTTATTGAAATGAGGCCGCCTGATCGCAGTAAGCGAAAGAGCGGCCTCAGCCATTTATACAGGAAGCATCCTGTCGTTCTATTTTTACCATAATTATATTGGAATAAATGTAAGTTACTGATGAGGCCATCTGACTGCAAAAGTTCTTTATACAGATGATTTCAACGTTTCCCATTATTTAAACTCGGAATTTGCGGTAAAACGATTTTAAATAAATCATTAATTTTTGACTATACTACGAACATTGTAATGCTTTCTGTACGCAGTATTTTCTGTGTGTCCCATAAGTAAAAATAAAATTAATCAACCAGATATTAGGCAGCGTTTTAATTCTATTTGGTTCTGGCTTTGCCAGGTTAGGAGTAAACTATGACGGATTATGATCCTGGAGTACTGGATAAATTAAGTGATACCTCTCTTTTAAAACGTATTGATCCTCTGGGAATGTTAGATCTCGTTCTGAAATTTCCTGCGCAGTGCCGAGAAGCCGTTGCGCTTTCTAATTCATTCACTTCAGAACCCACAGATCGTGCAGAGATAAGGAATATCGTAAGTACCGGCCTTGGCGGATCGGCAATCGGCGGCGATTTCGCCCGGGTCATTGTCGAAGATCTCGGAAACGTCCCGTTCCAGGTCAATCGTGATTACTCTCTCCCTCATTTTGTAAACAAGCATACCCTGGTTCTGGCAGGTTCCTACTCTGGAAATACGGAGGAGACTCTGGCCGCTTATCAGGCAGCGAAATCGATGGAAGCCCAAATGTCCGTGGTAACAAGCGGCGGCGCTATTCGTAAGCTGGCTGAGGAAAATGGCGATCCATTCGCAATAGTTCCGGGTGGCCAGCCTCCACGTTCAGCGACAGGATACATGTTCTTTCCCATGCTGGCGTATATTCAAAAGCGCGGCCTTCTAAACAGAGATATAACTCCTGATATTAACGAAACGTTGGCATTGCTTGATTCCATGCCAGGAAAAATTGGCCCGGATATTCCAGCGACTGATAATCCCGCTAAGCGGCTGGCAATTTCACTTTTTGGCCGTCTCCCGGTAATCTACGGTTCGCAGGGATATCGGGGCGCAGTAGCCTATCGTTGGAAGTGTCAGTTTAATGAGAATTCCAAGCTGGCCGCGTTCTCCAATGTGCTTCCAGAACAAAATCACAACGAAATTCTTGCCTGGACACTTGCACAAACGCAGGCTAAAAACTGGTCAGTTGTATTCCTAAGAGATCCCAATGAAGTGAAAGATACTCCTCGAATTGCCCGCCGTGTCGAGGTCGTGAAAGACCTGCTGGGCGAAGCAACACAGATTCATGAGGTATGGGCAGAAGGCGAATCATTGCTGGCTCGAATGTTCCATCTGATCTACTTCGCCGATTACGTAACAGTCTATCTGGCGTATCTGCATGGAATATGCCCGACAGATATTGCAGGAATAGATCATCTAAAGCAGGAACTCTCACACTTAAAATAAAACTGTACACAACAAATACATTACTACTGGACGGATCATTATACTCACCACGAATAAAAATCTATGTATATATGCGTTGATTCTCATCGCGCTGCCTGCTTGCGGGAAAAAGGCAGAACCTGTTATCACTATTCCAAAACCCCAAAACTCGTCAGTTGAACATCTCAAAATCGGAATCGAACTTCGGGCAGTATCTATTTCTGAGATGCAGGAAGGAACTGGAAATCCTGGCGGGGCGCATTTCTTGCAGACTGATAGTGATGGGCGATTAACACGCATGAGAACGCTGGAACCCCTGGAACACCTTGTTAGGATTAAAGACAAAGGCAGCGCACTGGATACCGTCCGCTTGAGAACACTGCCTGCGCTTGCAGAAAGCTGGCCTCCTCATCCTTTCGAATTCGAAGTCCTATCTCAAAAGGAAGTAAAGACTTTGCCCTCCTACGGAGTAGATAGTTACGAAAAATTCGATTCCGCCCTTAGTTCAAATAGTAATCCCTCAGGCAGCTACGGGGTTCTTTCGCCCGCCGCTTACATCGAAGGTAAATTTACTCCACCAGTCGTAAAAGAGAATGCAGATGGATTCGTCATTACACGGTGGATTATTACCGAAGATGTTTCTGGGCAGCTAAAAGTACAGAAAATTCAAGAGGATCTAGCAAGTACAGGTAAATATAAGAGAACGATCCTGAAAAACTTGGCGGCACCTAAACTTGCAGGCACGACGTGGGGATTGCCCGCTAAAAAATAGAGTTAGATTCCTTGAAGACAATTCTCCGGTGTTTGCTCACACACCGGAGAATAGAGTTCTTCATATTAGCTAAGTGACTGAACGTATGATTCTGCCTGCTCCCACCGTTCCATTGCTTCCGCAAGCGCAGACTGAACTCCGCCATGTTCCTGCGAAAGTGCAATGACATTATCGGTGGGGGCAGGGCTGGAGAGACTGTTTTCAATGGCTGCAAGTCTGCTCTCCAGTTCCTCCACACGTTTCTCCGAGACAGCAACCTGTGCTTTGGCGCGCTGACGCTCCTTTGATAACTGGAAGGCGTTCATTCCACTCGCTGCTGTCTGCATTTTTGGGGCATCAGGGCGCTGCTGCAACAGCTCTTCTAATAGTGCATTTTTTCCATTGGAGCCAGCCGATACTGATTGCGTATTTTGTTGAATCTGCGATCTTCGCGCAAAATCTTCTGCCTTCAGCTGGCCCATCGTTTTTTTCTGCCGATATTCGGTGTAGGGAACATCATAGAGCGTAACCCGACCGGCTTCTACTTCCAATGTGAAATTCGTGACCTGGTTCAAGAGATATCGGTCGTGAGAAACCAGCAGAAGCGTCCCCTCATATTCGCGCAGCATTTGGCCGAGCGCTTCCCGCGAGTCGATATCCAGATGGTTGGTGGGTTCGTCGAGGATCAGCAAATTCGGACGCAGGTAGGTGAGCTGCGCCAGAACGAGTTTGTTTTTCTCACCGCCAGACAGATATTTTGCCGGTCGGAAGACATCATCACCAGAGAAAAGAAAACGTCCAAGATGAGTCCGAGCCTGCGTCGGTTCCATTTCTGCAACATCCAGCATGTTGTCCAGCACGGTCGCTTCGAGATCGAGATCGCTGGTATCCTGTGCGAAATATCCAACGGTCACACTTGCGCCTAGCCTCGCCATTCCTGATGTAGGCGTCTCACGCTCCAGAATAATTTTGATGAGAGTCGATTTTCCGGCTCCGTTCGGTCCCACCACGCCAATTCTTTCACCTCGGCGAAACAATGCCGTTACCTCATCGAAGAGCACCCTCGGCCCATACTGCATTCCCACGCCGTCCAATACGACAACTTCGTTGCCGCTGAGCTGTGTCGGCTTAATATTGAGTTTTGCTTTTTTGCCGGGCGGCGGCGGCTTATCAGTCGCATTTTTTTTGATTCGCTGCGCCCATCGGAAACGTTCCTGTGCCTGATTGCGTTTGGATGGCGTGTTCTTCCACTTTTCAAAGAACTCCATCATCCGAGCGATCTCTTTCTGTTCACGCTCGTGTGTTTCCAGGGTTCGCAGCCGATTAGCCTCCTTTTGAACACAATAAGCAGAGTAGTTGCCCGGATAGAGGGTGAGTTTGGTGCGTTCGACTTCTGCAATGGTAGTGACTACACGATCCAAAAAGGTTCTGTCATGAGAGACAAGCACCAGCCCGCCTCCAAAATCGCGCAGAAATCCTTCCAGCCACTCGGTCGCTTCAATGTCGAGGTGGTTGGTGGGTTCATCAAGGAAGAGTATATCCGGCCCGGAAAGAAGCAGTCGCGCGATTGCCAGCCGGGTCTTCTCGCCGCCGGAGAGGCGTCCACACGGTTTACTCAGGTCGTTGGGCCCAAATCCAAGCCTTTTGAGCACTCCCGGAATATCCCGTAGATTATCGAATCCACCCATCGCATCGAAACGGTCATGGAGCATGCTGTACTCCTCCATGACACGGGAAAGCTCTTCGGGATGCCCTGCGACAGCGGCCATCTCATGCTCTACCTCACGAATTCTGCGCTCCATATCGATGACGTGCTGAAATGCTGCTTCGGCCTCCTGCAATACGGTACGGGTGGGATCGACGGCGTCCTCCTGCTTGAGATAGCCGGCACGAACCCCTTTTGCAAATTGGATGATGCCCTTATCCGGCTCCATCTGTCCGGTGAGCATGTGCAGAAGTGTCGTTTTCCCGGATCCATTCCGGCCAACAAGCCCCAGTTTCTGACGCCACTCCAGACGCAGATTCACGCCCGTTAAAATAAATTCACCGTCGAAAGATTTCTCGACGCCCTGCACCGACAGTAGACTCATTGCTCTCTTTCACACTCAAAAAATTGGCAGTTCAGCATTTCTGTTGAACTGCTTTGTACCGATTGATTATACGCGAGGAATGGGTCGATGTCAAATAATCGAGGAGATTTTGAGAACTATAGTTCCCGGATGATGTAGCAGTGCCTGGCAGGCGAGGCGAGATTGTTGCGTAGGGGAATCTGCCATCGTAAGGCGATCCTGCTCGCTCCACTCCATCGGGGAAAGATGCTCATCACCTGAAATGATCTCCACCATACACGTGGTGCATGCACAGTTGCC